>NZ_JBHWEL010000090.1:14911-36162 GCF_042734135.1 Streptomyces sp. NPDC059668
ACTGGCCTAGCTATTCCCAAAACCCATGTGTCACCCCGTTTACTTAAACCGGCCACTCGGCTCTGTGGGGTCGGGGTTTGCAAACTAGCGCAAAACCCCCTCGACGTGGGCTGTCAGTGAGACAAAGTAGTCTTGAGCCCATGCCTGAACGCCGTACCGTCGCACTCGTCACCCTTGGCTGCGCCCGTAACGAGGTGGACTCGGAGGAGCTCGCAGGCCGCTTGGAGGCGGACGGCTGGCAACTCGTGGAGGACGCCGAGGACGCGGATGTCGCCGTCGTCAACACCTGTGGCTTCGTCGAGGCCGCCAAGAAGGACTCCGTCGACGCCCTCCTCGAAGCCAACGATCTCAAGAGCCATGGCAGAACCCAGGCCGTCGTGGCGGTGGGCTGCATGGCCGAGCGGTACGGCAAGGAGCTCGCCCAGGCCCTGCCCGAGGCCGACGGCGTGCTCGGCTTCGACGACTACGCGGACATCTCCGACCGCCTCCAGACCATCCTGAACGGCGGGATCCACGCCTCGCACACCCCCCGCGACCGGCGCAAGCTGCTGCCGATCAGCCCGGCCGAGCGGCAGAGCGCCGGCGAGGAGGTGGCCCTTCCCGGCCACGGCGCCCCCGCGGACCTGCCGGAGGGCGTGGCCCCGGTGTCCGGCCCCCGCGCGCCGCTGCGCCGCCGCCTGGACGGCTCTCCGGTCGCCTCGGTGAAGCTCGCCTCCGGCTGCGACCGGCGCTGCTCCTTCTGCGCCATCCCGTCCTTCCGCGGCTCCTTCATCTCGCGGCGCCCCAGCGACGTGCTGAACGAGACCCGCTGGCTGGCCGAGCAGGGCGTCAAGGAGGTCATGCTGGTCTCCGAGAACAACACCTCGTACGGCAAGGACCTCGGCGACATCCGTCTGCTGGAGACGATGCTGCCCGAGCTGGCCGGGATCGACGGCATCGAGCGGGTGCGGGTCAGCTATCTGCAGCCCGCCGAGATGCGCCCCGGGCTCATCGACGTCCTCACCTCGACGCCGAACATCGCGCCGTACTTCGACCTCTCCTTCCAGCACTCCGCCCCCGACGTGCTGCGCTCGATGCGCCGCTTCGGTGACACCGACCGCTTCCTCGAGCTGCTCGACACGATCCGCTCCAAGGCCCCGCAGGCCGGCGTGCGGTCCAACTTCATCGTGGGCTTCCCCGGGGAGAGCGAGGCCGACCTCGCGGAGCTGGAGCGGTTCCTCACCCACGCGCGTCTCGACGCGATCGGCGTCTTCGGGTACTCCGACGAGGAGGGCACGGAGGCGGCTACGTACGAGAACAAGCTGGACGAGGACGTCGTCGCCGACCGCCTGGCGCGAGTGTCCCGGCTCGCCGAGGAACTGGTCGCGCAGCGCGCGGAGGAGCGGGTCGGCGAGACCGTGCAGGTGCTGGTGGAATCGCTCGACGAGGAGGACGGCGCGTACGGCCGCGCCGCGCACCAGGCGCCCGAGACGGACGGACAGGTGCTGTTCACGAGCGGCGAAGGTCTGACCGTCGGCCGTATCGTCGAGGCCAAGGTGGTCGGTACGGAAGGTGTCGACCTGGTGGCCGAGCCGCTCCTGGGTTCGCTCCCCGGCATTGAGGAGGCGGGCAGATGACCGGAGTCCCGGCATCCGCGGCGGGCGGCTCCCCCAGCGCGAAAGGCGCGGCGGGCGCTCCCGGCGTTCCGGGGGACTCCAAGCCGGCGCGGGGCGGGAAGCTGGGCGCTGCGGCCGTCGACCAGGCCAGCCTCTGGAACATCGCGAACATCCTCACCATGATCCGGCTCGTCCTGGTGCCCGGCTTCGTGGCGCTGATGCTGGCCGACGGCGGGTACGACCCCGTCTGGCGCGCCTGGGCGTGGGCGGCTTTCGCCGTCGCCATGATCACCGACATCTTCGACGGACACCTGGCGCGTACGTACGACCTGGTCACGGACTTCGGGAAGATCGCCGACCCCATCGCCGACAAGGCGATCATGGGCTCGGCCCTGATCTGCCTGTCCTCGCTGGGCGATCTTCCGTGGTGGGTGACCGGCGTGATCCTCGGGCGCGAGCTCGGTGTGACCCTGCTGCGCTTCGTGGTGATCCGCTATGGAGTCATTCCGGCCAGTCGCGGCGGCAAGCTGAAGACCCTGGCGCAGGGCACGGCGGTCGGCATGTACGTCCTCGCGCTGACCGGGGGACTGGCCACCCTGAGGTTCTGGGTGATGGCCGTGGCGGTCGTCCTGACCGTCGTCACCGGGCTCGACTATGTGAGACAGGCCATCGTGCTGCGCAGGAGCGGGATCGCGGCGCGGCTGGCGGCGGCCGCGGAGGCCACGGAGGCCGAGCGGTGAGTCCCGAGGCCGCCGAGGTGCTGCGACTACTCACGGTGAGGGGCGAGACGCTCGCCGTCGCCGAGTCGCTGACCGGCGGTCTGGTGGCCGCGGAGATCACCGCGACGCCCGGGGCCTCCCGCGCCTTCCGGGGCTCCGTGACCGCGTACGCCACCGAGCTCAAGCACCGGCTGCTGGGCGTGGACGCCACCCTGCTGGCCGAGCGCGGGGCGGTTGATCCGCAGGTCGCGGCCCAGATGGCGGCCGGAGTGCGCAAGGCTCTCGGCGCGGACTGGGGGATCGCGACCACCGGTGTCGCGGGACCCGACGCCCAGGACGGACAGCCGGTCGGCACGGTCTTCGTGGCCGTGGACGGCCCCGCCGGAGCGATGTTTCCCGCCATCGGGAGCGGGAAAGTGGTCCGGTTGCGGTTGAACGGTGGCCGGGCGGAAATCCGTATGGAGAGTGTACGCAGCGTACTCGCACTGCTCCTGAGAGAGCTCGCGGGCGAACAGACCGGAAATGAGCGGGCACAGGATACGGAACAGAACGGGGGGACTTGATGTTTGCAGCCCTGAGTGAACACGACATCGCTCCCCGCACGGCCGCGGCGCGAGGCGGTACGGTGGGGCGTGAAGGATGCGGCTACGCGGTCCGAGGAGGGAGCCACCGATGATTCTGCTCCGTCGCCTGCTGGGTGACGTGCTGCGTCGGCAGCGCCAGCGCCAGGGCCGTACTCTGCGCGAAGTCTCCTCGTCCGCCCGAGTTTCACTCGGCTATCTCTCCGAGGTGGAGCGGGGGCAGAAGGAGGCATCCTCCGAGCTGCTCTCCGCCATCTGCGACGCGCTGGACGTACGGATGTCCGAGCTCATGCGGGAAGTGAGCGACGAGCTCGCTCTCGCCGAGCTGGCACAGTCTGCAGCGGCCACCGACCCGGTGCCCGCACCGGTACGCCGTCCGATGCTGAATTCCGTGTCGGTCACCGGTGTGCCACCGGAACGGGTCACGATCAAGGCGCCAGCCGAGGCGGTCGACGTCGTCGCCGCCTGACGCTCACGAGCGCACGCTCCTGAGCTGAGCACGCTTGTACGAAGGCCCCGGCCGGGGTTGTTCCAGGGAGATCTGGAGCAGGTTCGGCCGGGGCCTTCGTTTTCCCTCAAGTGACCCGAATTGTTCGTCTATGTCATGGTTAGTGGGTTGTGCCGTATCGAGGCCGTGCCAGGAGAGTCGGAGGAAGCGGATGTACGTCGTGAAGAGCCCGTTGGCGGACGCGGACCTGAAGACGGTGTCCGAGGCGTTGCAGGGAGCGCTCGTCGACCTGGTGGACCTCTCGCTCGTGGCGAAGCAGATCCACTGGAACGTCGTCGGACCGCGCTTCCGCTCCGTCCACCTCCAGCTCGACGAGGTCGTGGACACCGCGCGGCTGCACTCCGACACCGTGGCCGAGCGCGCCTCGACGCTGGGCGTCCCGCCCGACGGGCGGGCCCGGACCGTGGCCGCGGACAGCGGCATCGGCGCGACCCCGGACGGCTGGGTCAAGGACACCGACGCCGTGGGGACCCTCGTCCACGCGCTGGGCGCCGTGATCACCCGGATGCGGGCACGGGTGGAGTCGACCGGTGAGGCGGATCCCGTGAGCCAGGACATCTTCATCCAGATCACCGCCGATCTGGAGAAGCACCACTGGATGTTCCAGGCGGAGAACGGCTGAGTGGAGGCGGCCGCGGTCGGCTCCGCATGTGCCCGGGGTGCGCCTCTGTGCCGTCGGTGCGCCCTGTCGACGGGTGAGGGCGCGGGTCTAGCTTCGGGCTGGAGGTGGGCACCATGGCAGGGCGGATAGCGCGCTGGGGGGTGGCGCTGGTGCTCGGTGCGCTGTGGTGGTGGGGGGTGCTGCGGCTCGTACTGGCGCCCGGCGCGGGAGTGCTGGAGGGGGCGGTCGTCGCCGGC
The DNA here is from genome assembly GCF_042734135.1 of Streptomyces sp. NPDC059668. NCBI lineage: Bacteria > Bacillati > Actinomycetota > Actinomycetes > Kitasatosporales > Streptomycetaceae > Streptomyces > Streptomyces sp. NPDC059668. The sequence continues at coordinate 19,173 of NZ_JBHWEL010000090.1, forward strand.
GGGTGGGGACTGAGTCTGCTGCCGGTGCACTGCGTGCCCAAGCCGGGGATCGCGGGGGCTGCCGCCGGTGCCGTGGGGGCGGACCGGGAGCGAGGGCGTTGGCGGCGCCGGGTCACCACGGCATCGCGACGCCTCCGTTCGGGCGGAGGATCTGACCCGTCGTGAACGCCGAGGCGTCGCAGGCCAGGTACAGCACGGCGTGGGCGACGTCCTCGGCCTCGCCGACCCGGCCCAGGGGCGACAGCCGGGCCATGACCGCCTCGGTGCGCGCCTGCCCCTCCCCGTGGCGGTCGGTCATCGGCGTGCGTGTCCAGCCTGGCGCGACGGCGTTGACGCGGATGCCGTGCGGGCCGATCTCGGTCGCCAGTGTCTTCGTCAGCTGCACGACGGCCGCCTTCGCGGCGCCGTAGCAGAGCAGCCCGCGCCCGCCGGTGTCCACGGCGCCCGACGCCATGGTGACGATGCTCCCGCGGATGTCCTGCTCGATCATGAGGAGGGCCGCTTCCTGGCAGGAGTGGAGCACCCCCTTGAAGTTGACGCCCAGGACCCGGTCGAGGTCCTCGTCGCGGGTCTCCAGGACCTCGCTGCTGTGCATGATCCCGGCCACCGCCGCCATGACGTCGAGACGCGGGCAGGATCTGACGGCCTCGCGGAGCCGGTCGCGGTCGGTGACGTCGAGCGTGTGCGTACGGGCCGTGCCGCCGCCGTCCTCGATGAGGGCGGCCGTCTCGCGCAGGCCCTGGGCGTCCACGTCCGCGCAGTGGACGGTGGCTCCCGCCTCCGCGAGCAGGACGGCCGACGCGCGGCCGATGCCGCCGGCGGCGCCCGTGACGAATGCGGTGCGTCCGGTGAGGTCGTACGCCTTCACGGCCATGAAGGGACGGTACGAGGATTTCTGACGGTCCGTCAATTGGTCGGGCGTGAGGTCCTCGTGCGGTGTTCGTCGGCGCTCGGCGTCCGGGCCGGTCCCGGTGCCGGGGTGGGGCCGGGTGTCGGGGTGGGGCCCGACTGGCAGGCTGGGCACCAGTACGTGGGGCGTTCACGGGAGCCGTCGCCCTGGTCGGCGCGCCGGATGGAGGCGCCGCAGCGCAGACAGGGACGGGGAGCGCGTCCGTACACGTAGAGATTCTGGTCGTGGCGGCCCGTGGTGCTGCGGACCGGACGGTCGCGGTTGGCCTCCAGGAGCCTCTGGGCGAGGACGGGCAGCAGGGGGGCGCGGTCGGCGGGGAGCTCACCGACGGGAAGCCAGGGGGTGACCCCGAGGAGGAAGCAGAGCTCGCTCTTGTAGACATTGCCGATTCCGGCGAGGTTGCGCTGGTCGAGCAGTGCCTCGCCCAGGGAGCGGGCGGGGTCCTGGAGGAGGTTCGCCAGTGCCTGGCCGGGGTTCCAGTCGGGGCCCAGGAGGTCGGGTCCGAGATGGCCGACGGCCCGGTCCTCGTCGCTGGTGCGCAGCAGTTCCAGAACGGGCAGCCGGTACCCGACGGCCGTGCGGTCGGCGGTGCCGAGAACGGCCCGGATCTGGTGGGCCGGACCGCCGCTCCAGCGCCGGCCGGGCGCGTACACCTTCCAGGAGCCGTCCATCCGCAGATGTGAGTGGAGGGTCAGACCGCCCTCGATCCGGGTGAGGAGGTGCTTGCCGCGCGGGGTGACGTCCAGGACGGTGCGGCCGGTGAGGTCGGCGGTGGCGAACCTGGGGACCCGCAGGTCGGAGCGGGTCAGCACCTTGCCCGCGAGGGCGATGTGCAGCCGTCTCGCGGCCTGCCAGACGGTGTCTCCTTCAGGCATGCGTTCCAGGGTGGCACGGGTGTGGACGGGATGCTTGGCTGCGGGGCTGCGGGGCTGCGGGGCTGCGGGGCTGCGGGGCTGCGGGGTGCAGGGCGGGGCTGTGTGGGGTGCGCGGGGGTGGGGTGCGGGGCGGTCCGTGGCGGTCCGTGGTGGTCAGGCGCGCAGGCGCAGTCCGCGGGGGGTCGCGATGAAGCCGGCCGTTTCCAGGAGGGTGCCGATGGGGGAGGTCAGGGCTGAGGCGCCGTTCACGCGCTCCACCGTGACCGTGCCGAGGGAGCCCGCGCGGGCGGCGGTGGAGAGCGCCTCGGCGGCCGCGCCCAGGCGCGCGTCGTCGGTGACCGCGCCGTTCGGGTCGGAGGGCCAGGCCAGCAGCGTCTTGCCGCCGCGCTCCATGTAGAGGGTCAGCTCGCCGTCGACGAGCACGACCAGGGAGCCCGCCTTGCGGCCCGGTTTGTGTCCGGCGCCGGTGGGGGGCTCGGGCCAGGCGAGGGCCGCGCCGTACGCGTTCGCGGGGTCGGCGGCGGCCAGGACCACCGCCTGGGCGGTCGGGCGGTGGTGCGGGCGGCGGTTCGGGGGCGGGAAGTAGGCAGGGTCGACCGCGGGGTGGGCGGGGGGAGTCGAGAAGGCGGCGTCGACCGAGAAGCCGTGGTCGTCGGACTCGGCGAAACTGGGCCCGTCCGGGAAGCCGGGGAAGTCGGCGAAACCGGGGGTGTCGGGGGAGGCCGTCGGGTCGAGGCCGGCCGGGAAGGGGGAGGCGCCTGCGCGGCCGCGGCTTCGGGTCGCGTCGGAGGTGCGCGGGCGGCCGCGGTCGCCGGGGAAGCCGTCCGGCGCGGCGAGACCGCTGGAGCCCGGGAAGCCGCTCGCGCCCGGCACGCCGTACAGGGGGTCCGGGGCGGTCAGTGCTTCACCGCGGTCCCGTGCGTTCGCCGCCGCGCGCAGTCGGTCGACCGCGCCGTCCATCGCGAACTGGGCGGCGCCGAGCCCCTCCACCACATAGCCGCGGCGCGCCTGGCCGCTGTTCTCGAAGGCGGACAGGATGCGGTACACGGCGGAGAAGCCGCCCTCGACGCCCTCCGCGGCGACCGCGCCCCGGGTCACCACGCCGTGCCGGTCGAGCAGGGTGCGGGCCAGGGCGTGGGCGCGCACGGTGGCGTCGGCCTCGCGGGCGGGGAGCAGCGACCAGCGGCCGGCCACGGTCGGGGGGCCGGTACGGGACTGGGGGCGGGCGGCGCCGGTGAGCGAGCCGTAACGCCCGCGCGGGACCGTGCGCTTGGCCCGGTGGGCCGTGGAGCCGGCGGTGCGGCCCGAGCCGAGCAGGGAGCGCATCGGTGCCAGCGTGTCGTTCGTGAGCCGTCCGGACCACGCCAGGTCCCAGATCGCGTCGGCGAGTTGGGGATCCGTGGCGTCGGGGTGCGTGGTGGCGCGGACCTGGTCGGTGATCTGACGGAAGAACAGGCCGTAGCCCCCGGAGAGCGCGTCCAGGACCGACTGGTGCAGCGCGGTCGGTTCCAGGGGATGCGGGGACGGCAGGAGCAGCGGGGCCGCGTCCGCGAGATACAGCGAGACCCAGCCGTCCTTGCCGGGCAGTGCCCCGGCGCCCGCCCACACCACTTCACCGGCGGCGGTGAGCTCGTCGAGCATCGCGGGGGCGTAGCCGGAGACCCGGGAGGGCAGCACCAGCTTCTCCAGGGCGGAGGCGGGCACCGAGGCGCCCTGCAACTGCTCCACGGCGCGCACCAGTCCGTCGATGCCGCGCAGCCCGTGCCCGCTGCCGACGTGCTGCCACTGCGGCAGGAACTGTGCGAGCGCGGCGGGCGGTACGGGCTCCAGCTCGTGGCGCAGGGCCGCGAGGGAGCGGCGCCGCAGTCTGCGCAGCACGGCGGCGTCGCACCACTCCTGTCCGATGCCCGCCGGATGGAACTCGCCCTGGACGACACGGCCGCCCGCGGCGAGGCGTTGCAGTGCTCCGTCCGTGACGGCCGTGCCGAGACCGAAGCGGGCGGCGGCCGCGGTGGACGTGAACGGGCCGTGGGTGCGGGCGTACCGTGCGAGGAGATCGCCGAGCGGATCCTTGACCGGCTCCGTGAAGGCCTCCGGGACACCGACGGGCAGTGCCGTGCCCAGCGCGTCGCGCAGGCGGCCGGCGTCCTCGATCGCCGCCCAGTGGTCGGCGCCGGCGATCCGGACCCGGATGGCGCGGCGGGCCGCCGCCAGCTCCCCGGCCCATTCAGGGGCGGCGCCCCGCTCGGTCAACTCGGCCTCGGTGAGCGGGCCCAGCAGGCGCAGCAGGTCCGCGACGCCCTCGGGGTCCTTGACGCGCCGGTCCTCGGTGAGCCACTGGAGCTCGCGCTCCAACTCGGTCAGCACCTCGGCGTCGAGCAGCTCGCGCAGTTCGGCCTGACCGAGGAGTTCCGCCAGCAGGCGGGAGTCCAGCGACAGTGCCGCGGCCCGGCGCTCGGCGAGCGGCGAGTCACCCTCGTACAGGAACTGGGCGACGTAACCGAACAGGAGGGAGCGGGCGAAGGGGGACGGCTCGGGTGTGGTGACTTCGACGAGTCGCACCTTGCGGGACTCGATGTCGCCCATCAGCTCCGTGAGGCCGGGGACGTCGAAAACGTCCTGGAGGCACTCGCGGACCGCCTCCAGGACGATCGGGAAGGACCCGAACTCGCTCGCCACCTGTAGCAGTTGGGCCGCGCGCTGGCGCTGCTGCCACAGCGGGGTGCGCTTTCCGGGGCTGCGGCGCGGCAGCAGCAGCGCGCGGGCGGCGCACTCGCGGAAGCGGGCCGCGAACAGCGCGGAGCCGCCGACCTGGTCGGTGACGATCTGGTTGACCTCGCCCTTGTCGAAGGCGACGTCCGACGCGCCCACGGGCGCCTGGTCGGTGTCGTACTCCGTGCCCGTCCTGGCGGGTTCCTGGTCGAGCAGGTCCAGGCCCATCAGGTCGGCGTCGGGCAGACGCAGCACGATGCCGTCGTCGGCGTGCATGACCTGGGCGTCCATGCCGTAGCGCTCGGAGAGCCGGGCACCGAGCGCGAGGGCCCAGGGGGCGTGCACCTGGGCGCCGAAGGGCGAGTGCACGACCACCCGCCAGTCACCCAGCTCGTCGCGGAACCGCTCGACGACGATCGTGCGGTCGTCCGGGATGTGGCCGCACGCCTCGCGCTGTTCGGCGAGGTACGACAGCACGTTGTCGGCGGCCCAGGCGTCGAGTCCGGCGGCGAGCAGCCGGAGCCGGGCGTCGTCCTTGGGCAACGAGCCGACCTCGCGGAGGAACGCGCCGACCGCGCGGCCCAGTTCGAGCGGGCGGCCGAGCTGGTCGCCCTTCCAGAAGGGGAGCCTGCCCGGGACCCCCGGGGCGGGCGAGACCAGGACGCGGTCGCGGGTGATGTCCTCGATGCGCCAGGAACTCGTGCCGAGTGTGAAGACGTCCCCGACGCGGGACTCGTAGACCATCTCCTCGTCGAGCTCGCCGACCCGGCCGCCGCCCTTCTTGGGGTCCGCGCCCGCGAGGAAGACCCCGAAGAGCCCTCGGTCGGGGATGGTGCCGCCGGAGGTGACGGCGAGGCGCTGCGCTCCCGGGCGGCCGGTGACGGTGCCGGCGACGCGGTCCCACACCACGCGCGGCCGGAGCTCGGCGAAGGCGTCGGAGGGGTAGCGGCCCGCGAGCATGTCGAGCACGGCGGTGAACGCCGACTCGGGGAGCGAGGCGAAGGGGGCGGCCCGCCGGACGGTGGTGAGCAGGTCGTCGACCTGCCAGGTGTCGAGGGCGGTCATGGCGACGAGCTGCTGCGCGAGTACGTCCAGGGGATTGGCGGGGACCCTGAGGGACTCGATGGAGCCGGTGCGCATCCGCTCGGTGACGACCGCCGCCTGGACGAGGTCGCCGCGGTACTTGGGGAAGACGACACCGGTGGAGACCGCGCCGACCTGGTGGCCCGCCCGGCCCACGCGCTGGAGGCCGGAGGCGACGGACGGCGGGGACTCGACCTGGATCACGAGGTCCACCGCGCCCATGTCGATGCCGAGCTCCAGGCTGGAGGTGGCGACCACGGCGGGCAGGCGCCCCGCCTTCAGGTCCTCCTCGACCTGGGCCCGCTGCTCCTTGGAGACGGAGCCGTGGTGGGCGCGGGCGATGACGGGGGGAGCCCCCTGGGCCGCGCCGGAACCCCCCATCAGCTGGGCCGGGGAGTGGGCCTCCTCCAGGGGCTCACCGGTGGCCCGTTCGTACGCGATCTCGTTGAGCCGGTTGCAGAGGCGCTCCGCCAGGCGGCGGGAGTTGGCGAACACGATCGTGGAGCGGTGGGACTGGACGAGGTCGGTGATCCGCTCCTCCACGTGCGGCCAGATCGAGGGCTTCTCCGCGCCCTCCTTGCCGTCGGCGACCGGGGAGGCGCCCAGCTCGCCCAGGTCCTCGACCGGGACGACCACCGACAGGTCGAACTCCTTGCCGGAGGGCGGCTGGACGATCTCCACCTTGCGGCGGGGGGAGAGATAGCGCGCCACTTCGTCGACCGGACGGACCGTCGCGGAGAGGCCGATGCGGCGCGCGGGCCGGGGCAGCAGCTCGTCCAGGCGCTCCAGGGTCAGCGCGAGATGCGCTCCGCGCTTCGTACCCGCGACCGCGTGCACCTCGTCCAGGATCACCGTCTCGATGCCTGTCAGCGCGTCGCGTGTCGCCGACGTCAGCATCAGGAACAGCGACTCGGGAGTCGTGATCAGGATGTCCGGCGGGCGGGTGGCCAGCGCGCGGCGCTCGGCGGGCGGGGTGTCGCCGGAGCGGATGCCCACCTTCACCTCGGGCTCGGGAAGGCCACGGCGCACCGACTCCTGGCGGATGCCGGTCAGCGGGCTGCGCAGGTTCCGCTCCACGTCGACCGCGAGGGCCTTGAGCGGTGACACGTACAGCACCCGGCAGCGCTTCCTGGGGTCGGCCGGTGGCGGCGTCGAGGCCAGCTGGTCGAGCGCGGCGAGGAAGGCGGCCAGGGTCTTGCCGGAGCCGGTCGGGGCGACCACCAGCACGTCCGAGCCCTCACCGATGGCCTTCCACGCCCCGGCCTGGGCCGCGGTGGGCGCGGAGAACGCCCCCGTGAACCAGCCGCGGGTCGCGGGGGAGAAGCCGTCGAGGGCTCGGTGTGCGGAGCTGACCATGCGTCCATCCTGCACCCCGCCACTGACAATCGCCCTGACCTGCGCGGATGCGGCCGCCGGGGAAACCGGCGCGGGTGGTCCGCGGAGGTCGGGGGAGGGACGGGACGCGTGGTCGGCGCCCGGTCGTGGCGTCGCGGAGAATGAGGAGGTGGCAGGTTCGGGGCAGGAGCGGGCACGGCACTGGCAGTACGCGGAACTGCCCGGTGTCGACCTGCTGCGCGCCCGCTTCGTCGAGAAGGTCTTCGTGCGGCACACCCACGAGAACTTCGTGATCGCCGCCATCGCCGACGGCGTCGAGGTCTTCCACCACGGCGGCGCCGACCGGTACGCGGGCCCGGGCGCCCTCGCGCTGGTCAACCCCGACACCCCGCACACGGGCCGGGCGGGTGTCCCCGAGGGCTGGCGTTACGGGGCGGTGTACCCGTCCCCCGAGCTGATGGCGGAGATCGCCGCCGAGACCACCACGATCCGCGGCACCCCCGGATTCGTCCGCCCGGTGCTCGACGACCCTCACGCCGTGAGCCTGGTCCACGAGGTGCTCCGGGCCGCCGACGAGGGCAACGCGCTCGCCGCCGACACCCTGCTGAGGGTCGCCGTGACCCGGCTGCTCCGTCTGAACGGGGGCCCGCTGCCCCAGCGGGCCCCGCTCACCGCCGGCTCCCGCGTCGCCGCCCGCGCGCGTGCCGTGCTGGAGGAGCGGATGGCCGAGCCCCCGACCCTGGAGCGGCTCGCCACCGACCTCGGCACCAGCCCGTTCGCCCTGCTGCGCGCCTTCCGTGACACCTACGGCATGCCGCCGCACACCTGGCTCACCGACGCCCGGGTCCGCAGGGCCCGCCGGCTCCTGGACGCCGGATCCGCGCCCGCGGAGGCGGCCGTCGCCGTCGGATTCACCGACCAGCCCCATCTGAACCGCCACTTCACGCGGATCGTGGGCGTGCCCCCGGGCGCCTACCAGCGTGAGCGCAAGAACGTACAAGACGTCGAGCCGGGACGGTACCTAACGTCCGGGGTGTGGCAGAACAGACAGCTAGCGCAGCGGCACACAGGCAAGAAGACGGCGGAAGACCCGACGCCGCCGTCGTCCGGGACGCCCTGGGAGTCGGGATCGCCGTCGGACTGTCCGGCTTCGCCTTCGGGGTGACTTCCGCCGGCAGCGGACTCACGGTGTCGCAGACCTGTGCGCTCAGCCTCCTGGTGTTCACCGGCGCCTCGCAGTTCGCGCTCGTGGGCGCTCTCGCGAGCGGCGGCAATCCGCTCACGGCGGCCGCCGGCGCCTTCTTCCTCGGAGTGCGCAACGCCTTCTACGGACTGCGTCTGTCGCAGTTGCTGGCCCTCCCGCGCGCGGTGCGCCCGTTCGCCGCGCAATGGGTGATCGACGAGACCACGGCCGTGGCGCTGGCCCAGCCGACCCGCCGCAGCGTCCGGATCGGCTTCACCGTCACCGGGCTCAGCCTCTACGTGCTGTGGAACCTGACCACGCTCCTGGGTGCCGTCGGGGCCGACGCCATCGGGGACACCGACGCGTGGGGACTGGACGCCGCCGGGCCCGCAGTCTTCCTCGCACTGCTCGCACCGATGCTGAGGACCACCACGGAGCGCGCGGTCGCCTGTGCCGCGGTCCTCCTGGGCCTCGGTCTGCTCTCCGTGCTGCCCGCGGGGGTCCCGGTGCTGGTGGCCGCGCTGGCCGCGCCCGCCGCCCTCTACGTGGAGGGACGCCGGCGCCCGGGGACCGACGGCCGGCCGGGGCCCGGCCACGACACACCGGGGGACGCACCGGGGGAGGACCGTTGAACATCTGGATCGCGATCGGCGTGACCGCCGTCGGCTGCTACGTCGTCAAACTCACCGGGCTGCTCGTTCCGGCGGGCGTCCTGGAGCGTCCGCTCGTCAAGCGCCTCGCCGCGCTGCTGCCCGTCGCCCTGCTGGCCGCGCTCACGGCGCAGCAGACCTTCGCCGACGGGCGTGTCCTGGTCGTCGACGCGAAGGCCGCAGGACTCGCCGCGGCCGCCGTGGCACTGCTCCTGCGGGCGCCCTTCCTGCTCGTGGTCGGCGCCGCGGTGGTCGTGACGGCGGGAGTGCGGGCGATGACCGGCTGACGGCGCGGGCGACGCTGGGCCGGCGCGGCACCGGGGGCCGGCGACGACGGGCCCGCGCGGGGACGCGAACAACGACCGGCCGGCGTCGGGACACGAGCGGCGAGGACCCCGGCGCCGCGCCGGCCGGCGGACCGGATCCGGTGTCACCGGGGTCAGCCGATGGGCCGCCCGTGGGCCCGCAGGGTGCGCAGTGCCTCGATCGTCACCATGGGACGGCACTCCAGGGCGGTGCCCGGTGCCCAGGTCCGCCAGCGCACCGGCCAGCCGCCGTCCGTCCGTTGCTCGTCCGCGAGGAAGTCGAGCGAGCGGGCCATCTCCTCGTCGGTGAACCACGCGCGCGCGAGCGAACCCGGCGTCTTCGCGTAGTCGTACGGGAAGTGGTGCTCGCCCGGCGCGTAGCCGGAGGCCACCGGGAACGCGTCGAGGCGTTCCGGGTCCAGTGCGGCGAGCCGGTGCTCGCGCACGAGCCGGCCGAGCCGGTCCGCGGCGGCCTCCGCGCGCGGGCGGTCGGGTGCGGAGTCCAGGAAGGCCACGGCCGCCTCGACCTCGTAGGGATGCGACTTGTCCAGGGAGTCGACCGCCTGCCAGCAGAAGTCGGTGGCCCGGAAGAGCCAGGCGTGCCACACCTCGTTGCGGTGCAGCAGGCCGACCACGGGCCCGGTGGCGAGCAGTTCGCTCGGCGGGTCGTCGACGACCGGCACGAAGGGGGCGTGGGGATATCCGCGCTGGCTGGGACGGACCGCCGGCAGCGCGCCGTCCGCCGTCGAGACGGAGGTCAGATAACGGCACACACGGTCGACGCGTTGGCCGCCGCAGCGCCCGATCGAGTCGAGCACACGCAGGGCGTGCGCCGTGTGCAGGGGCTGGCTGACCGGGCCGCGCAGATCGGGTTCGAGCGCGTGACCGTATCCGTCGTCGTCGTTGCGGTAGGCGGCCAGCGCGGTCTCGACCGCGTCGGCGCCGCCGTCGTCGCCGTTCAGGAAGTGGTACACGAAGCGGCGCTGCTCCAGTACGCGCGCCGTGAGCCAGACGAAGTGCTCGGCGCGCGAGAGCGGGGTGTGCGCCGGGGGCGTCGGGGGGAGTGCGGATGCTCCGGTTTCGGCCATGCCTCAGACCGTAGGGCGGAATGCGGTCTCGGCAAGGGGTCCCGGCCGGGACCCACTCTCAGGGGCGGGATACTGGAGTCATGCGGTTGACGGTCTTCTGGCAGCGGATGGCGGAGCACTTCGGTACGGGGTACGCCGACACCTTCGCGCGCGATCATGTGATGACGGAGCTCGGCGGCCGGACGGTGCACGAGGCCCTGGACGCCGGCTGGGAGGCCAAGGACGTGTGGCGCGTGGTGTGCGCGACCATGAACGTTCCGTACGAAAACCGCTGACGGCACGGGAACTTCCGGGCGAAAGCCGCTGACCGGCCACGAAGGTCCGGGGCCGGGCACCGATTGTCGGTGGCGTGGGCGAGACTTGCACCGTGGCCCCGACAGACGAGACCGCACAGGTCGACCAGCAGGCATCACCGTCCGGCACGACGCCGCCCACGCCGCCTCCCGGCAGGGACGCCGCGGCGCAGGGCGCCGGCATGCCGCGCTGGCTGCCGCGCGCCATGGTGCTCGCGCTCACCCTCATCGCCGTCTTCCAGCTCGGCAGTTGGGCGTTCCACCAGCTGATAGGCCTGTTGATCAACATCCTCATCGCGTTCTTCCTGGCGCTCGCGATCGAGCCCGCGGTGAGCTGGATGGCCTCGTACGGCATGCGCCGGGGGATGGCCACCTTCCTCGTCTTCTTCGGCCTGCTGATCGTGACCGCCGGATTCGTCGTCCTGCTCGGTTCGATGCTCGCGGGTCAGATCATCAAGATGGCGGAGGGCTTCCCCCAGTACCTCGACTCGGTGATCAACTGGATCAACTCGACCTTTCACACCGACGTGAGACGGGTGGACGTCCAGGACAGCCTGGTCCACTCCGACTGGCTGCGGAAGTACGTGCAGAACAGCGCGACCGGCGTCCTGGACGTGTCCGCGCAGGTGCTCGGGGGTCTGTTCAAGCTGCTGACGATCACACTGTTCTCGTTCTACTTCGCGGCCGACGGGCCGCGGCTGCGGCGCGCGCTGTGCTCCGTGCTGCCGCCCGCGCGGCAGGCCGAGGTGCTGCGGGCCTGGGAGATCGCGGTCGACAAGACCGGCGGCTATCTGTACTCGCGCGGTCTGATGGCGCTGATCTCCGGCATCGCGCACTACATCCTGCTGGAGTCCCTGGGCGTTCCCTACGCGCCCGTGCTCGCCGTCTGGGTGGGCCTGGTCTCGCAGTTCATCCCCACCATCGGCACGTATCTCGCGGGTGCCCTGCCGATGCTGATCGCCTTCACGATCGATCCCTGGTACGCGCTGTGGGTGCTGGTCTTCGTCGTGATCTACCAGCAGTTCGAGAACTACGTGTTGCAGCCGAAGCTGACCTCCAAGACCGTGGACATCCACCCCGCGGTCGCCTTCGGTTCGGTCATCGCGGGCACCGCTCTTCTCGGCGCCGTCGGTGCCCTGATCGCCATTCCCGCCGTCGCCACGCTCCAGGCCTTCCTGGGCGCGTACGTGAAGCGGTACGACGTCACGGACGACCCCCGGGTGCACGGGCGGCGGATCAGGCGATCCAGCCCCTTGCGCGCGCGGCTGCGCGGGCTGTTCGGCAGATGAGGCCCTTCGGCGGATGAGGTCCGCCAGGACCGTTCCGTGGGAGCCGCGGCGAGACGGGTCTCACCAGGTGAGGGCCGCCCAGACCGCGGCGACCAGGACCGCCGCCGTCCAGCAGCCGACCGCCACGTACATGATCCGCAGCCGCGTCCGGTCGCCCCACGAGGTGCGCGAGAGCAGCCAGGCCAGTGCGGGCAGGACCAGCACCGCGTGCAGGCTCACGCCGTGCAGGGGCTTGAGCGGGGCCGTCGAGTGATACGCCGCCTCCTGGTGGCCGGTGCGGGTGAGGACCACACCGCGCGCGATCATCGCGGCGCCCGACAGCAGGCCGACGAGCAGGATCGCGAACCCGGAGCGCAGCGCGAGCGGCATCCCCGCGGGGCCCGCGGGCCGGTTCCGGAAGGAGGCGACCGCGAACACGGTGAGCAGCGCCACCAGGACCCCGCCGCCCACCGCGAGCGTCATCGACACCGCCGTGTCGAAGCCGGTCTCCATGTTGAGGTGCGAGGGCACCCGGCGCCAGGCCTGCAGGGTGATCCCGCCGACCTCCACGACGCAGTCCGCGGCGAACACGACGAGCAGCGCGGTACGCAGCCGCGTTCCGACGCGCAGGTACGACGTGACCCAGGTGAGCGCGATCAGCGTCAGTCCGAAGGAGAGTCCGAACGTCACGGGCTTGCGCCAGGAGACGGGCCCGTCCCAGGGACCGCCGTCCACGGCGAAGACGACCAGGTGCGCCAGCCCGGAGAGCGTCAGCACGGCACCGGTCCCGTGACAGAGGCGCTCCGAGGGACGTGCCGCGCGCCACGCGGCACGGAACCCCCTGCCCTCCCGGCGGCCCGGGCGCGGCCCGGGGACGGCGGCCGGTGGAGCGGTGAGGGAAGGCGCGCGTGTTGTGCCGCGGTGTTCCGCGCGGCTCTCCGGATGGTCCATGGGGTCAGCTTCGACGGGCCGGGGCACGGGGTCGTCGTACGGCCGAAGACTCCCGCCGTACGCCGCGGGGAGTACGGGCGCGGAACGTGCGGGAGCCTCGTGGAGGATCACGTGCCGGAGCCCTGCGGAAGAGGCGGAAGAGACGGAAGAGGCGGAGGCCATGGAAGCCGTGGAGATGGAAGCCGTGGAGGCCGTGGGGGGAGAGACTCGCTGGGCCGGAGGGCACGCAGCCCCGCCCGGCACCGTGTCGCGTCCTTGCCCGGGACCAGGACCGGGACCAGGACCAGGACCAGGACCAGGACTGGGTTCGGCGCCGGGATCCGGCGTTGTCGGACCGGGACCGTAGTCTCGGGGGTGCCGCGTGGTGCGCTTGACACCAAAATCGAACATCCATTCTTATGGAATCTCCGGCGGGGCTCATGGCGGGGATTCCGGCAGGGCTTTCGTGGAGATGTGCCCGAGTTATCCACAGGTCGGGCGGGCGTCGGGGCGCATTGTCAGTGGCAGGCGTTAGCGTCTTTGACGTGAAGCGATCGACTCAAGCAAATCGGGTGGAACCCATGGCAGGTACTGACCGCGAGAAGGCGCTCGACGCCGCGCTCGCACAGATTGAACGGCAATTCGGCAAGGGCGCGGTGATGCGCCTGGGCGAGCGTCCGAACGAGCCCATCGAGGTCATCCCCACCGGGTCGACCGCGCTCGACGTGGCTCTCGGCGTCGGCGGCCTGCCGCGCGGCCGAGTGGTGGAGGTGTACGGCCCGGAGTCCTCCGGCAAGACGACGCTGACGCTGCACGCGGTGGCGAACGCGCAGAAGGCCGGCGGCCAGGTGGCCTTCGTGGACGCCGAGCACGCCCTCGACCCCGAGTACGCGAAGAAGCTCGGCGTCGACATCGACAACCTGATCCTGTCCCAGCCGGACAACGGCGAACAGGCCCTGGAAATCGTGGACATGCTCGTCCGCTCCGGCGCCCTCGACCTCATCGTCATCGACTCCGTCGCCGCCCTGGTGCCGCGCGCGGAGATCGAGGGCGAGATGGGTGACTCGCACGTGGGTCTGCAGGCCCGTCTGATGAGCCAGGCCCTGCGCAAGATCACCAGCGCGCTCAACCAGTCGAAGACCACCGCGATCTTCATCAACCAGCTCCGCGAGAAGATCGGCGTGATGTTCGGCTCCCCGGAGACCACCACGGGTGGCCGGGCGCTGAAGTTCTACGCCTCGGTGCGTCTCGACATCCGCCGCATCGAGACGCTGAAGGACGGCACGGACGCGGTCGGCAACCGCACCCGCGTCAAGGTCGTCAAGAACAAGGTCGCGCCCCCCTTCAAGCAGGCCGAGTTCGACATCCTCTACGGGCACGGCATCAGCCGCGAGGGCGGCCTGATCGACATGGGCGTGGAGCACGGCTTCGTGCGCAAGGCCGGCGCCTGGTACACGTACGAGGGCGACCAGCTCGGCCAGGGCAAGGAGAACGCCCGCAACTTCCTGAAGGACAACCCCGACCTCGCGGACGAGATCGAGAAGAAGATCAAGGAGAAGCTGGGCGTCGGTGTGAAGCCGGCGGAGCCCACCGCCGAGCCGGTCACGGACGCGGCGGCCCCGGCCGCCCCGGACGACGCCGCGAAGACGGTGCCGGCCCCCGCGGTCAAGACGACCAAGTCCAAGGCCGCGGCGGCCAAGAGCTAGTCCATGACACGACGAACCGACTGGGCCGAGTACGCCGACCCCGTGCCCCCTGAGGGGCGGGGGTACGGGGGACACGGGGACGCGGTCGGAGACGGTGGACGAGCCCACGGCGGGGAGTACGGCTCCGGCGGGTTCCTCGGCGGGGATCCGGACGGACCGGACGGCGAGGGCCGTTGGGGCGGAGGCTCCCGCGGCCGTGTCGGAAGCGGCGGCACGGACGGTCCGGCGGGCCCCGGCGACGGTCCGGCGGACCCGCACGGTTCGCCGGCCGACGGTTCACGCCGCGGCGGCGCCGGCCGGCGCGGCGACGGAGGGCCACGCGGCGGACGAGGGCGCCGGAGGAACGGCGGCTTCGGTGAGCGGTCCGGCGACCCACAGGACGGAGGCACTCCCACCTCGTCGAGGGCCGAGAAGGGGGAGCCCCCAGGGGACCCGGCTGAGCGGGCGCGGGCGATCTGTCTGCGCCTGCTCACCGGGACCCCGCGCACGCGCAAACAGCTCGCGGACGCGCTGCGCAAGCGGGAGATCCCCGACGAGGTGGCGGACGAGGTCCTGTCACGCTTCGAGGAGGTCGGCCTGATCAACGACGGCGCCTTCGCGGACGCCTGGGTGGAGTCCCGGCACCATGGCCGGGGTCTGGCCCGGCGGGCCCTCGCGCGGGAGCTGCGGACCAAGGGCGTGGACTCGACGCTCATCGACGAGGCCGTCGGACAGCTCGACTCCGAGCAGGAGGAGACGACGGCGCGCGAACTGGTCGCCCGCAAACTGCGCTCCACGCGGGGCCTCGACCGCGACAAGCGGCTGCGCCGTCTGGCGGGCATGCTGGCCCGCAAGGGCTACTCCGAGGGCATGGCCCTGCGGGTGGTCCGCCAGGCTCTGGAGGAAGAGGGCGAGGAGACGGAGGGGCTCGGGGACGAGGGGTTCTGACCGGACAGGCCGCGGACACGGGGTTCCGGCCCGGCGAACATCCCGGGCACGGGACGGTGACCTGACGGGATTCCGGGCGCTCGGACGCGACCAGGAGCGAGGGGTGGTACGCCACGGCGGGCATCCCGTGCGGCAGAGGGCGCCCATCGCGACGGAACCGCCTGACCCGAGGGGCCACCTGAACCGGGGGCCCTGAACCATGAGGACCGCCCGGACCACGGGGACCACCCGGACCACCCGGACCACCCGAACCACAGGGACCACCCGAACCACGGGGACCACGGGGACCACCCGGACCACCCGAACCACAGGGACCACCCGAACCACGAGGACTACGGGGACGGCGCCGTCACCGGTAGACCGGCCGCCTTCCACGCCTGGAATCCTCCGACCAGGTCGGTCGCCCGGCGCAGTCCCAACTGACGCAGGGACACGGCCGCGAGGCTGGACGCGTACCCCTCGTTGCAGATCACGACGACCCGCAGATCGTGGCCGGTGGCCTCGGGGACGCGATGGCTGCCCTGGGGGTCGAGCCGCCACTCCAGTTCGTTGCGTTCGACGACGAGGGCACCGGGGATCAGCCCGTCGCGGTCACGCAGCGCGGCGTACCGGATGTCGACGAGAAGGGCTTCGCCCGCCCGTGCGTCGGCGTGCGCCTGCTCGGCCTCCACCCGGTCGAGTCCCGCGCGCGCCTCCTCCAGCAACGCGTCGATGCCCACCGGACCCCGGGTGCGGTCGGTCGGGCCGGTCACTGCCAGTCCTCCGGTCGTTCGACCTGCTCCAGACGGAGGATCTGCCCGGTGCGGCTGTAGCGGCGGATCCGGGGCAGCGGCGGGTAGTACGCGTGGACGGAGATCGCGTGCTCCTCGGTGGACTCGTTGAGCACCTCGTGCACATGGTGGCGGCCGAAGGAACGGCCCTTGCCGACCGGCAGCCGCCGCTCGCGGTCGACGTCCTCGGACAGTTCGAGGGTCTTCCAGCCGTCGGTGGGCAGCCGTGCGGCGAGCGAGTACTCCCTGAGTTCGCCGGCCGCGGCGACGAAGGCGCCGACCGAGTCGGCGTGGTCGTGCCAGCCGGTTCCGGTGCCGGGTGGCCAGCCGATGAGCCAGGCCTCGCTGCCCCCCGGGCCTTCGAGGCGGACCCAGGTACGGCCCTGGGGGTCGAGCGGAAGGGAGGCGACCAGCTCGGTGTCGGCGGCGGCGCGCAGCACGAATTCGAGCAGGTCGGCCTGCGAGGGAGCTTGTGGGGGCGCTGAGACAGAGGGGGAGACAGACACTTGTACCGTCCTGAGGGTTCGCGAGGGGTGCGCGGCAGCACGGAGGGGCGCGCACGGGGAGAGGGGGAGCGAATTCAGCAGGACGGTCGACACACGCAGCCCGCATAGCGGATGAGGTCCATATGGACCCTCCGCCACAGGCGCACATAGGTGTCGGTCACGATCCGGAGTACACCATGGCGGTTCGGACCGGTCAACTCACTGTCACTATGTGGACCGGGCGGTCACCCCGGGTGGCGCGACGGAATCCGGGTCTCCGGGACACCGGGCCGCCGGTGCCGCGGACACGGACGCGCACGGTCCGGGGGCCCATGGGCGACGGCGACGCCGAAGAACGCGAGGTCCGGGTGGCCCCGGCGGCCGACCGAGCGCCCGCGCCCGCGACGGCGCGGGCGGGCCGGTGGCCCCCCCGGGGCGGTCGGGCGGCCGGCGCCCGACCGGCGTCCCCC
>NZ_JBHWEL010000091.1:0-6767 GCF_042734135.1 Streptomyces sp. NPDC059668
GGGGGGGGGCGGGGGGCGCGGGCGGGGGGGGGGGGGCCGCGCGGGGGGGCGGGGGGGGGGCTTGGCCGCCGGCCCCCCCCCCCCCGCGACCGTTCCGCTCCGGGGTGGCTCCCGGCTCCTACTTGTAGGTCACTGTGATCGGGTCATGGACGCTGTGCCGCGGAACGGTGACGGTCAGAACCCTGGAGGCGGCGTCCCAGTGGTACGCGTGCGGGGGCAGGGCAACGCCCGCGGCCGTCACACTGCCGGGCTTGTCCGTGCCCATGATCGACAGGGTCCACCGGCGGTGTTCGACCTGACCGCGGAAGGAGCCCTTCGTGGGGCTGATCGACACCGTGTGGCGGCCGCCCGTCTCCCTGTACCGGATCTCCGTCGTGGCGCTCCGGCCCCTCCCTGTGCCGGTGGAGTCGTCCTCGTAGAGGCGGGAGGACCCTGACCCACCCGTGGCGATGGTGAGGGTGACGTCGGTCAGCGCGTTGTGGTCGTCGTGCGCGACGTCGTGGGTGCGGGTGGGCATCATGCCACCGGCCTTGATGAACACCGGCATGGTGCCAAGGTCCGTGGTGACCTCCTGGGTGGTCCCACCGGCGTACGTCTTTCCGGTGAAGTAGTCGGTCCACCGGCCGGGCGGGAACCACACCGAGGTCGTGGTGGAGGCCCCGGGACTCGTGGCGGGGGCGACCAGCACGTCGGAGCCGTAGAAGTACTCGCTGCCTGATGTCGTGTACGCCTGTTGTTCGTCCGGGTACTCCAAGTAGGTGGGCCGGACGATCGGTACGCCCGTGCGGTTCGCCTCCTCGGCGAGCGTGTAGGTGTACGGCACGAGGTTCTCGCGCAGGTTGAGGAACTTCTCCGCCGACTCCTTGGCCGCCGCCCCGTACTGCCAGGGCAGCCGGTCGCTGTGGTTGCTGTGCAGGCGGTCGACGGGCTGGAAGGTACCGAACTGGACCCAGCGTGCGTAGAGGTCGTCGGGCAGCTTGTACGTGGTGCGGGTCTGGCCGCCGACGGTGTACGGCTCGGAGCCCTTCAGGCCGGTGGTGTCGTTGTGGCCGCCGATGTCATGAGTGATGGCGGCCATCCCCGTCGCGGCCGATTCGCCCGGGGTGTAGCCCACTTCGAACTTGAGCGTTCCCCAGGTGGAGGAGGTGTCGCCGGTGAAGTGCACCGTGGTGCGCTTGTCCGCCCAGGGGCCGGTGGGCAGCGCCTGCTGACCGCTGTATCCGCCGGCCTGGAGGGACCCGTAGGCCCGCGAGAGGACGAAACCGCGGCCGAGCGTCCTGGCGGTGGCGGCGGCGTACTGCTGGTTGATCCACGCGTCCGGAGTCACGCCCGGCAGCGAGGACTGCGTCGCGTCGCAGCACCAGTCGAGCCACCAGAAGTCGTTGCCCTGCCGGTCCATGGTCCGGTGCAGGTCCATGTACGCCTTGAGCTGGTCGGGATCGGCGAAGTCGAAGACGTAGCAGTCGTGGGTGACGCTCGCGTCCCCGGCGCAACCGCCCTTTTGCAGCTTGCCCTTGGCCGTGGCCATCGCCTGGGTGAACTGAGGGTCCGAGGCGAGGATGCTCGGGTGGACGTTGAGCGTGTTGTGCAGGCCCTGGGAGGCCGACCAGTCGAAGAAGCCCTTGGGATCGGGGAACTTGGCGGTGTCGATCTCCCAACCGCTCCAGGAGTTCACGGCTTTGAAGTCGGTGTCCGTGACCAGTACGTCGAGCGGGACGCCCTCGGAGCGGAACTTCGGCAGGATCGTGTTCTCGTAGTCCGCCGCGGTGCGGTCGATGTACTCCGAGTACCAGACGCCGTAGGCCCAGGCGGGCAGCAGCGCGGGCGGTCCGGTGAGGGTGGCCAGGTCCGTGAGACCCCGCTTGTAGTCGTGCCCGTAGCCGAAGACGTAGCCGTCCTGGTAGGGCTCACCACCGTGACCCGCACGCGGGGTGACCTGCTGTGAGGCGGTGTCGTACAGCGCCGACGCGGTGTCGTCCAGCAGGTACCAGCCGTCCTGGTCTAGCAGCCCGGGTGTGGTGACGGGGGCGGGGCCGTTGCCGGTGACGCCGTCCAGGCCGCGACGGTATCCCCCGAGCGCCAGGTGCGGCGGCGTCGCGGCGGCCGTGGGCGCGGCCACGGAGACGGTGTCCGCGTTCACGTGGCAGCTCACCGCGTCCGGGCAGCTCAGGGTGATGTCGTTGTCCCCCGCCTTGAGCGTGACGGGCACGGAGGCGCTCTCCCATGTGTCCCAGTCCTTCGTCGCCGGGAGGGACAGGGTGCCGACGGCCCCGCCGGCGGACACGGACGCGGTGCGTGTCTCGTGCCGGCCGTCGGCGCCCACACCGTTGGCGTAGCGGACCCGCAGGGTGTAGGTGCCGTCCGCGGGAACTTCCACCACGTGGGTGGTGAGACTCGCATCCCGGGTGAGCTCGGCGACGAAACCGTTGCCCGCGTATCCCGTGTGGTCGGTGGCGCCGACCGCCGTACCGCCGATGCGCCCGGCCTCCGCCTCGCAGCTCACGCCGAACCGGCAGTCCTCGATCGCGGTGCTGGACACGGGCGGGTACGCGTCGCCCGGGTGGACCAGGGCGACGCTGTCGATGTTGACATTCCCCGAGTCAGACGCGGTGCGGGTCAGTGCCAAGGTGTGGTGCCCCGCGGCGAGTTGGACACTTGTCGGGATGAGGCCCCAGGTGTCCCAGTCCGCCGTGGCCGGCAGGCTCACCGTCTGTTGCGCGCCGCCGTCCACGGAGAGGGTCAGCGTACGGGTCCGGGACTGACCGTCGCCGCCACGGGAATTGGCGTACCGCAGGTCGAGTTCATAGGCGCCCGCACTCTTGACATCGATGTCAGCGGACAGTGAGCTGCCGGCGCCTTCGAACCCGGCGGCGAACCCGCTCCCGGTGTGGCCCTGGTGATCGGAGGCGACGGACACCCCGCTGCCCGGCAGGTTCTCGGCCTCGCACAGGGCCCCGAGTGCGCAGGTCAGGTGGCGCCACGGAGTTGCGGTCACCGGGGTGCCGCCGGCTGTCGCCCGCACCGAGAGGTTCCGCGCGTCGAACTGCCCCGAACCGATCCTGTACCGCAGGGCCATGGCGCTCGTCCTGACGGTGAGCCAGCCGCCGGAGGTCTCGGCGATGTACTCGGTCGGCGTGAACCCCTCGCGGCCGATCGCGTTGAACGTCGGGGCGTCGGTGAATCTTCCGTCACCGGCGTACTCGGTGCGTATCAGGGTCGGCGAGAGGATCTGGAAGCGGGCGTCCCCAGCCGACACGGTGGGTATCCGGGGGTGCCCGTGCGACCCTCCGCCTGCCGATGCGGATGCCGATACCGATGCCGTTGCCGGAGCGGCGCCGGTCACTGTCATGGCCGCGGTGGTGCACAGGACCACGGCAAGACCGATCCGCCTTCGCGGGGATCTCAGCCGTCGCCTCATTGACCTGGGCCTCATGTGCGGCTCCCTTCTCACGTCGACCAGTTGGCACGTCCACCACGCATCGGTCGCGCTCGAAGACGTCGGAATCTTCCCGGGGCGCCTTCGAGTAAGGCCATGACGCGGTGTCCACAAGGATGATTTACATCGTTGAAGAGAACATGCGCGATGCGGCCACAGTCGCGCGAGTTGGCCTGGAGCCGGCTCCGCGTCAGACCAACACCGGTTGCCGGGCGCGCTGATGACGGATCGGCAGACGCCGCGACCCGACCCGACGCCCGGTCCGGTACGCCCGCGCGGCGAGGGCGCGGGCACGGTGAGCGGGTCGCCGGAAAATCCCGTGCCGTGCCCTCGGCGGAGGTGCAGACTCGCTCCATGGCGGAGATGCGGGCGTTCCGGGACGCGGTCGGTGTCTGGGCGACCGGCGGTCCCGGCGGGCCGGCGGGCGATCTGGCCGCACGGACGGGGGTGCGGACGGCAGTGTTGCTGGAGGGTCTGAGCGACCTCGCGGCCGTGGAGGCGCTGGCCGTCCGGCGTGGCCGGGACCTGGCCGCCGAGGGGGTGTGCGTCGTGCCGATGGGCGGGGCGATGAGCGTCGGCCGCTACGCCGGTCTCCTCGGACCGCCCGGTCTCGGCCTGCGCCTGGCAGGGCTGTGCGACGAGGGCGAGCGGCCCTTCTACGAGCGCGGCCTGAAGCGGGCACGGGCGCCGCACCGGGGCTTCTTCGTGTGCGTGGCGGATCTGGAGGACGAACTCGTCCGCGCCCTGGGCACAGCGAGGGTGGAGAAGGTCATCGAGGCCGCGGGCGACTTACGTGCCTGGCGGACCTTTCTGCGCCAGCCCGCACAGCACGGTCGGCCCCGGCCACAGCAGGTGCGGCGATTCCTCGGCACGAAGCGAGGCCGCAAGATCCGCTACGGCCGCCTCCTCGTCGAAGCTCTCGACCCCGGTCGGGTACCGGCTCCCCTCGACGGCCTCCTCAGGAGCCTGTGACTCGGCGGACGAGGAGAGCCGTGGTGACGACAGGGGTCGAGCGTGGATCGTCGCCGGGTGCGACGGGTGACCGTCCCCGTGCGGTCGGTGTCCGGTCCGCACGCCGACGGCTGCCCGACGCCGCTCGGACCCGGGGCCTGGGAATTGGCACCCGGCACTTGGGAGAGCGCCTGCCACCCGTAGTACGGTCACTGAGGACGGCGGGCACGGGAAGAGGAACCCCCATGAACCAGAACTCGGGTGAAGCCGCACGCCTTGAGGACGCGGAGCTCACCCGGGCCGCGCAGGCCGGTGAGGTCGCCGCTCTGGGACTGCTGCTGGAACGGCACCGGGCGGGTATGCGCGCGGTGGCGCTGAGCATCCTCGGGCCGGGGCCCGACGTCGACGACGTGGTCCAGGACGCGGCCGTGACCGCGCTGCGCCGCGTGCGGGACGTCCGCGACCCGGCGGCCGTGGGCGCATGGCTGCGGATGATCGTGCGCAACGCCGGCCGGTCCCTGTTGCGCTCCTCCGTACCCTCCCAGCCCATCGACGATCTGCACCTGCCCTCCACGGACACCGCTCCGGAACGCTGGCTGGAGCACCACACGATGCGGAACTGGGTCTGGGAGGCCATGGAGGAGCTCTCCCCCACGCTGCGTCTGCCCCTGGTACTGCGCCACTTCAGCACCACCGTCACCTCCTACGAGCGGATAGCCGACGCCTGCGGGGTGCCGGTCGGTACGGTCCGCAGCCGGCTCAGCCAGGGCCGGGCCAGGCTCGCGGCCGCCCTCGCCGCCACGGCGGACGCCCCGCACGGTGACACCGCCCGGCGCGTCCGCGCCAGCCGCACGGAGGCACACGAGACACTGGCCGCCGCCGAGAGCGGACACTTCGGCGCGCTGATGACGGAGCGCTGGTCGCCCGAGATCGCCCTGCTCAGGGGGAACGAGCCGGTGGGCGGCTGGGACGTCCTGGCGCGCGGCATGGACGGTGACCTCGATGCCGGTGTACGCCAGCGCCTCGTTCATGCCGTGGCCGGACGCTCGCTCGTCATCTGGGAGATGGACCTCCTCAACCCCGCGGACGACCCCGACCACTGCCCGCCCTCGGTGGCCTGGCTGATGACCCTGGACGACGTCGGCCGTCCGCACCGGCTTCGCCTCGTGCACCCCAGGCCGGTGGGGGCCCTCCAGTCACTCACTTCGACGTGACGGGTGTCACACGACTCGGATCGAACTTCGCCCGCTCTCCCGCGTCCTGCCGGTGTCATCGACACCTACTGGACACGGAGACACCATGACCGCCTTTGAGACCGGCCCGCTGACCCCCGGGACGCACACCGTCGAGACGGACGGAGTGGCGCAGCGCTATCACGTCCACGGCACGGGACCGGTGTGCGTCGCGCATTCCGGCGGGCCGGGCATCGACTGGGAGTACCTGCGCATGCCGGCGTTGGAGCGCGACCTGACGATGGTGTACCCGGAGCCGATCGGGAGCGGCGGCTCCGGCCGTCTGCCCTCCCACCCCCACGGCTACACCCGGTCCCGTTACAGCCGCTTCCTGGGCGCGCTGATCGAACACCTCGGCGTCCCCGAGGTGCACCTCCTGGGCCACTCGCACGGCGGCTTCGTCGCCCAGTACCACGCTCTGCACCACCCTGAGCGGATCGCCGGGGTGGTCCTCTACGAGAGCGCGCCCCTGACCGGTCCCGAACACATGGCCGAGGCCATGCGGCTGGTGCAGTCGTTCGCGGCGCGGCACGCCGACCATCCCGGGCTCCCCGAGGTCCTGGCGGCTTTCCAGGCGATCCCCAGCATCTCCGACGACGTCCGGATGACGGCCGTCGCCAAGGGCCTGCTTCCCTCGTACTTCGCCGACTACTGGGGCCGGGAGGAGGAGTTCGCCCCCTTCCGTGCCTCCGTGCGGGCCTCCCACATCTCCGGGCTGGACGAGGACCTCTCTCCCGACGTCATCGACGACCGCGCGGATCTCGGCTCGCTCACGGTGCCGGCTCTCGTGGTCGTCGGCCGGCATGACGTCATCTGCGGGGTGCGGTGGGCCGAGGAGCTGCACCGCCTGATTCCGGGATCGGAGCTGTTGATCCTGGAGAACAGCGGGCACTTCGGTCACCTCGAGGAGCCGGAGGCATTCGCGCGGGCGGTGACGGGTTTCGTGACCGCCGGAACACCCAGCGTGGTCTGACCTTCCCGTCGGGCGGGTTCGTCGCGCGCCCGGGTGGCCGCTGAAGGCGAACCGCCTCGTCACCCGCGGTCGGCGGGCCAGGACCTCGACGGGGGGGGGGGGCGGCCCCCCCCCGGGGCCCCCCCCCCCCCCCCCCCCCCCCCCGCCGGCCCCCCGCCCCCCCCCGGCGCCCCAC
>NZ_JBHWEL010000091.1:6777-30144 GCF_042734135.1 Streptomyces sp. NPDC059668
CGGGGGTGGCGCGCCCGGCCCGCCCCTCCCCCGCGGGGGGGGGGGGGGGCGCGCGGGGGGGGTGGGGGGGTGGGGGCGGGGGGGGGCGCGCGCCCCCCCCCGGCCGGGCCCGCGGTCGGCCGTACGGACCGGGCCCGGTCTCCTCAAGAAGAAATCCTTCCCGGCCGGCCCCGACGATGTCGAGAATCCGTGGCGGGCTCCGTCCCAGTATCGAACGCGACCACAATGGGTCGCATCAGCACGGAGGAGAACCACGATGGCCAAGTACCTGCTGCTCAAGCACTACCGCGGCGCCCCGGCCCCGGCCAACGACGTGCCCATGGACCAGTGGACGCCGGAGGAGATCTCGGCGCACGTGCAGTACATGCGCGAATTCGCGGACCGTCTCGAGAAGACCGGCGAGTTCGTCGACAGCCAGGCGCTCGCCCCCGAGGGAACCTTCGTCCGGTACGACGGGGAGGGGCGGCCGCCGGTCACCGACGGTCCCTTCGCCGAGACCAAGGACCTCATCGCCGGCTGGATGGTGATCGACGTCGACACCTACGAGCGCGCCGTCGAACTGGCCGGGGAGCTGTCGGCCGCTCCGGGGGCGGGCGGAAAGCCGATCCACGAGTGGCTCGAGCTGCGCCCGTTCTACGGCCTGTCGCCGACCATCCCGGACTCGGAGTGCTCTTTCAAGTGAACGAGGTCCTGCTGCGGCGTCTCACCCCGAGTGTGCTCGGGATCCTCGTCCGCCGTGGTGCCAACTTCGCGGCGGCCGAGGACGCCGTGCAGGACGCGCTGGTCGAGGCGGTCCGGGTCTGGCCGGCCACCCCGCCGCGGGACCCGAAGGGGTGGCTGGTCACCGTGGCCTGGCGCCGGTTCCTCGACGCGGCCCGGGCGGACGCCGCCCGCCGCCGGCGTGAGGAGACCGTCGACGAGGATCCGGCGCCGGGGCCGGCTCCCACGGTGGACGACACGCTCCAGCTCTACTTCCTGTGCGCCCACCCGTCGCTGACGCCGTCGTCCGCGGTCGCGCTCACGCTGCGCGCCGTGGGCGGCCTGACCACCCGCCAGATCGCGCGGGCCTACCTGGTGCCCGAGGCGACCATGGCGCAGCGCATCAGCCGGGCCAAGCGCACGGTCTCCGGCGTACGGTTCGACCAGCCAGGCGACGTCGCCACCGTGCTGCGTGTCCTCTACCTGGTCTTCAACGAGGGCTACTCCGGCGACGTCGACCTCGCCGCCGAGGCCATCCGGCTCACGCGTCAGCTCGCGGCCGCGATCGATCACCCCGAGGTGGCGGGGCTGCTGGCGCTCATGCTGCTGCACCATGCCCGGAGTGCCGCTCGGACCGCGCCCGACGGCAGCCTGGTGCCGCTCGCCGAGCAGGACCGCGGCCGGTGGGACACCCGGTCGATCGCCGAGGGCGTCGCGATCCTCCAGGCGGCCCTCGCGCGTGACCGGCTGGGCGAGTTCCAGGCCCAGGCGGCCATCGCGGCACTCCACGCGGACGCGCGGGCGGCCGAGGAGACCGACTGGGTGCAGATCGTCGAGTGGTACGACGAACTCGCGCGCCTGACCGACAGCCCGGTCGTCCGGCTCAACCGGGCGGTGGCCGTCGGCGAGGCGGACGGACCGCGCGCGGGCCTGGCGGCGCTGGCGGCACTGGACGGGTCACTGCCCCGCCACACCGCGGTCGCGGCCTACCTCCACGAACGCGACGGCGACCTGGCCACCGCGGCACGGCTGTACGCAGAGGCGGCCCGCAAAGCGTCCGACCTCGCCGAACGCGACCACCTGACGCGCCAGGCCGCACGGCTCAACGCCCACCGGGGCCGCTGACGGCTCACGTTCGCGATCGCCCGCGACAGGCTGCCCGCTGCGAGGGGAAGTGGACCAGGTTCGAGGCGGCGTGCGGCCGAGGACGTGCTCCTGCCGGTTGCGGAACGGCGGTTCGCGACCGGCGGGTGGGCGGACGGGCACGCGGTCGCCTTGGTTCCGGGCGGAGTTCAGATGACCGGCGGGTTCCACGAGACGCGGGCAGCCAAGTCACGGCTGCGAACGGATGGTTCCTGGGTCACTTCTGCTCTTCACCGCTGGATCGGGGCACGTTGAGGGCCAGTACGGCCGTGTCGTCGTCCACACCGGTACCGAAGGTGTCGAGCAGGTCCCGGATCGCGGCCACGGCGTCATGGGCCGTGGTGGGTGCCAGCTTGCGGGTGAACTCCAGGAGGGCTTCGTCGCCGTAGCGGCGGCCGGCGCTCACGGAGTGGGCTTCGGTGAGGCCGTCCGTGTACAGGAGCAGCGTGTCGCCGGGATCGAGGCGGACCGTGGTGGTGCTGATGTGGGCGTCGGACAGCACGCCGATCAACTGGCCGCCGGGCGTGGGCAGATAGTCGGCCCGGCCGTCCGCGCGCAGCAGCAGCGCCGGAGGGTGGCCCCCGCTCGCCAGGCTGACCCTGAAGCCCCTCTTGTCGCCGTCGGGGGTGAGCAGGCCGAAGATGACGGTGCAGAAGCGCGGGTCCTCGCCGTGATACTCGTGGTTCAGCACGGTGTTGAGGTTGGCGAGCACGGCAGCGGGGTCGGGGTCGTACACAGCGGCTGCCCGGAGCGTGTAGCGGGCGAGGGAGGTGACGGCCGCGGCCGCCGCGCCCTTGCCGCAGACGTCGCCCAGGAAGAACCCCCAGGTGCCGGAGGAAAGGGGGAACAGGTCGTAGAAGTCGCCGCCCACCTCGTCGGCGGAGGCGACGTGGTAGTGCGCGGCGACGTCGAGGCCGGGCACGTTGACCAGGTTGGGTGGCAGGAGCGTCTTCTGCAGGGTGGCGTTGAGACGCTTGAGGCGCTCGCGTTCCCGGTCCGATTCCTGGCGGGCGCGCAGGAGCTCGGTCTCGTACGCACGGCGGTCGCGGGCGTCGAAGACGGTGGTGCGGATCAGAAGTGGCTCCCCTCCGGCGCCCGTACGGATGCCGGAGGTCACCAGGACCGGCAGGCGGCTGCCGTCGGCGGCTCTGAGTTCGAGGGCGACGCCGCTGATCTCGCCCTGCATGCGCAGCAGTGGAGCGAAGTGGGTCTCGTGGTAGAGGCGGCCACCGACGGTGAGCAGGTCGGAGAACTTCCTGCGGCCCACCAGGTCGCCGCTCGTGTAGCCGAGCCATTCCAGCAAAGTGGTGTTGATCTTCGCGATGAGGCCGTCCAGGGTGGTGGAGAGGTAGCCGCACGGCGCGTGTTCGTACAGATCCTCCACGCTGTCCTCCAGCAGCGCCGAGAACATCGCATGCTCGTCGTCCGGCGGGCCCTCCGGGATCGGGCTACCGCTCCGCTCGTCGCCCTCCGGCGGGCTCATCACCGGGTGGCTCCGGCGAAGGCCGCGATGGCGGCAGCGGTCTCCTCCGGGGCGGCCAGCTGCGGGCAGTGCCCGGTGGCGTTCAGCGTGACCAGGCGGCTGCCCACGATCCGCGACTGCACGAAGGCACCCACCTCCGGCGGCGCGATCGCGTCGCTGGAGCACTGCGCGACCAGGGTCGGGACCCCTACCCGCGCGAGGTCCTCCCGGTTGTCGGAGAGGAACGTCACCCGGGCGAAGACACGGGCGATGTCCGGATCGGTGCGGCAGAAGCTGTTGGTCAGCTCCTCACCCAGCTCAGGACGCTCGGGGTTGCCCGCGATCACCGGGGCCATCGCGCCCGACCAGCCCAGATAGTTCGCGTCCAGCGACTCGAGCAGCTCATCGATGTCCTGGGCGCTGAATCCGCCCCGGTAGCCGGAGGCCTGGTCGTCGATGAAACACGGGGACGGGGCGAGGAGCACGAGGCCGGCGAACGCGTCCGGCTCCCGCGCCGCGGCCAGCACCCCCATCATGGCGCTCACGGAGTGGCCCACGAACGTCACGGGCCCGAGCGCCAGATCACGGCAGATCTCCAGTACGTCCTCGGCGTAGCCGCTCATCGTCGAGTAGCGCCGCTCGCTCCACGAGGACAGGTCCGAGCGCCCCGCTCCCACATGATCGAAGAGCACCACGGTGAAATCGGGCGCCAGCAGCGGCACCACGAGCCGCCACATGTTCTGGTCACATCCGAATCCGTGCGCGAGCACCACGACCGGGGCATCGGGGCGGCCGGTCACCGTCACATGGTTCCTGCTCCGCACGTCCATGGAAGACATCCTCGCAGACCGGCCCGCGCCCTCCGGCTCTGATGCAGGCGCTCGCTGTTCTCCCGCTGAGCGGGATAAACGCCCTGGGATCCGCGCGCGGACGGGCAGTTGGCCAGGGGGCCGTCCACCGACCGCAGAAGACGGTGGCGACCCTGTCCGGTTCGGCCGATGAGGCGCGGATGGCGCACGGCCTCGGCCCGGCCGGGGAACCGCTCCGGCCCAGGCGTCCGAGCACCGACCGCGAGGCCTACCCATGCCCGTGCGATCGCACGGCCGCACGCGCTCACCGCGTCAGCCGGTCCGAAACCGGCAGCGCCGTCGTGACCGTCCCTCGTGGGGTCTCCGGGCACGGGCCAGCGGCGACATGCGAGGCCGCTGCCCTGCTGGAAGACTGGACTCGGCGACCCGGCATGCGCGCCGGGCCAGGTACATCCAGCGAGGCGGGGCACGCGGGGTGCGCCTGCGGCTCCATCTGTCCCGTCCGGCACGGATCGACGGACACAACTCGATCAGAATGTCGGATATAAGTATTTATGCGGAGCTTATGGGTAGATGGACGGTAAACACCTCTCCCTCGGAGGCCATCATGACGTCAACCCATCACGCACCCATCGAAGAGCACCCCGACCTGCTGGAGCTGCGCGCCCAACACGACCGCGCCGTCACCACACCGCGTGCCCAGATGATCGAGGCCCTCGCCCTCATCACGGGCCTGTACCTCGCCGCGTCCCCCTGGATATGCGGCTTCATGGGCGCCACCCAGCTCGCCATCACCAACCTCATCGCAGGCATCGCCTACATGCTGCTCCTGGGCGGCCTCGGCAATTCGTTCGAGCGGACCCACTCCATGGCCTGGGCCGCCGCCGTCATCGGCATCTGGACCTGCGTCGCCCCCTGGGTCGTCGCGGGCGACGTCGCTCACACGCGCTCCATCACCAGCAACCTCATCACCGGCGCCGTGGCCACGGTCCTCGCCATCGCCGCCGCCATGGCGGCCCACGGCGGCCGCAAGGACACGCACCGCCGCGGCAGCGTCAGCACCGGCACCAACGCCGGCACGGGCACGGGCACCGGCATCCGTAACGACCGCCGCACCATGCCCCAGGGACGCGACGACCGCTGACTCATCCGGTCTCCCAAGACGCCGCCAGGAAGAGGGCACGCCCTCCGCCTCTCCTGGCGGCCCCGAATGCCGCCCGGCAGGCCAACGACGCCGCGTCGGCGGGCAGTTCGGGACTCGTCCGCGCCGACCGACGGAGCGACACAAGTTCCTGAGTGCCACCCGGGGCAGGTCGCGAAAGGACTGAGCATTGATGCGCATCGCATTCTTGACGGCGCCGGAGGGCGTCGAGCAGATCGAACTCACCGAGCCCTGGGACGCGGTGGTCGAGGCGGGCGGTGAACCCGTTCTCGTGTCGACGAAGCCCGGCCTGGTCCAAGCCTTCAACCACCTGGACAAGGCGGACACCTTCCCTGTCGACCAGGTCGTCGGGGACGTCTCGGCCGAGTCCTTCGACGGCCTCGTGCTGCCCGGCGGCGTGGCCAACCCGGACGCGCTGCGCCTCGACGAAGGGGCGATCTCCTTCGTACGCGACTTCTTCGACCAGGGCAGGCCCGTGGCCGCGATCTGTCATGCGGCATGGACACTGGTCGAAGCGGGCGTCGTCTCGGGCCGTGTGCTCACTTCGTGGCCGAGCCTGCGGACGGACATCCGCAACGCGGGCGGCAGCTGGGTGGATGAGCCGGTGCGCGTCGACCAGGGCCCGAATGCCCTGATCACCAGCCGCAAGCCGGACGACCTCCAGGCGTTCCGTGAGGCGTTCCTGGCGGAGTTCGCGAAGGCGTCACCGAAGTCGTCGTGACCTGCGAATCCCCTCGGCCGCGGCCCTGACGCGCCCGCCCGGGGAACGCGCACCCATTTGCACGACGCCGTCGTGCGCCTTGTCCATGGTGCACGGATCAGGCGATTAAATACCGGAACATGACTACGCAGCCGCAGCGCTTCCATGTTCTGTTGGTCCCCCAGCACGTCGAGAACAGGGACGGTGCCTCGGTGGAGGACTCGGCCGTGCGCTCGGCGGTGGTCGAGGCGACGGGCGAGACGGGCGCCACGGGCTATCCCCGCTACGCCGGGGACGGGATCGTGGCCGACATCGACCCTCGTACGCGTACGGTCGAGGCGGTGCTGGTGGACGGTTCGGAACTGGACTACGGGCTGAACGCCAGGGTCGCCCCCTGACCGGTGCCGTCGGCCAACCGCCTCATCGCCCCTTCGTCCCCAGCCGCAGATCGACCTCCTTCTCCTGGTCACCCGACGCCGTGCCCTCCTCGTGCACGGCGAACGCGGCACCGAGGGCTTCACAGAGCCGGTCCACGGCGACGTACCCGCCCTGCAGCGTGGCGGTGAGCGAACCCTCCAGCGGGGTCGGCGCCGCGGGTGTGCTCGGGTGCTCCCGCGTCGGTTCGAACTCCGCGGTCCACACGACAGGGTGGCCGGCCTCCTGCTCCTGAAGGATGTCGGCGGCGGCCCGCTCGGCGGGAAACGCCGTCCGCAGAACGTCGAAGACGGTGGTCGCGTCCTCCTTGGACGCTCCGGTGAGAGACACAGTGACCATCGAAGCCACACTCCTTCCTGCTGAGAGTCGCCGTCGTCCCTACCAGCGTCCCCCGCCGGAGCGCCCGGGGCGCGCGGAGCGCCGGACGGACGGCCGGGGACGCCGTTTCAGGGGCGCGTCGACATGTCCGGCTCGCGCGATCGGGGAAGACGCACCTCACGTTCCCTCCACGTCCTTCTTCCTGTCCGGGCCAGCGGCCCCTCGGAAGGCGCCCACGCTGCCAGGCACCCTGCTCACGGACACCGCACGCCTGCCGGCCGAACTCCGCTCGCACCGCCCGGCCCTCAAGCCCGCACTGAACCCTCCCGGCGTCCCACGGCCGCCGGCACGGCGTCCCTCGGCGGCCGGCACCCTGAGCGGAGCCCCTCGCCGGCTCGTCGGTGACCACGCCACGGGACCGGTCGGGTCCCGCCCCGGCCAGGCCCGCCTCAGGGGCCGCCCCCGCACTCCGGACTCTGCGTGACGAACCTCCAGGGTCCGGGCACTGCACGTCATCGGCATCGGCCCCAAGACGAAGTACCACTCCAGAAGCAGCCTGGCCCCGCCCGCGAGCGCACCACCCTCGACCGTGGCGGCGCCCGCGGCGAAACCGGCTTAATGTGGACATTCGGATGGCAGGTTCCTCTCTCGGAAAGGGACGACCCGCTATGACCGGTACCGGAGAGCCCGATGCCTCCCGTGGCATATTCACGGGCAACGCCACCAGTGCCCGTGAGGACGTCCACGCGACGCGCGGAGCCGACCGCGGCGCCCAGGGCCGGACCACCATCGCCGAAGGGGTGGTCGCGAAGATCGCCGGAACGGCAGCCCGCGAAGTGATCGGCGTCCATGCCCTGGGCGGCGGAATCGCCCGGGCCTTCGGCGCCGCGCGGGAACGGATGCCCGGGACCACCACGTCCGTCACCCGTGGGGTCAAGGCCGAGGTGGGCGAGACCCAGACGGCCATCGATCTGGAGATCGTGGTCGACTACGGCGTCTCCATCACGGACGTCGCGGGCGCCGTGCGGGAGGGCGTGATCTCCGCCGTCGAATGGATGACGGGCTTGGAGGCCGTCGAGGTCAACATCGCGGTCAGCGACGTCAAACTTCCCGATGAGGAGGACGAGGAGGAAGAGCCGTCGCCGCTGCGGTAGCCGGAAACCGGCCGACGCCACCCGCGACACCTGCGGCCCCTGTGTCCCCTGCGTCACGACCGGCAGGGACGGGAACGGCCAGGTCGCGGTGCGGGAGCCGGCCCCTATTGCAGCGCGTGGACCGCGGCCGAGAACAGCAGGGGCATCCGGGACGCCGCCGGGACGACGAGGCGGGCCGTGCCGGGGCGGCGGCTGGTCGCCAGCAGGGCTCCGGTCAGCAGCCGGTGACGTCGGGTCAGCCGAAGCCAGGCGCGCTCGTACGCGGCCGGCCGTCCCGCGGCCAGGCAGTGCACGGCGGCCCCGGCCGAAGCCAGCGCGAGGGCGATGCCCTCACCGGTGACAGCGTCCAGGTAACCCGCGGCGTCGCCGACGAGCAGGACACGCCCGGCGACTCTGGACCGCACCCGCTGCAAGAACGGTCCGGCGCCGCGTACCTCCGTCGCGGCCGGGCCACGCAGCGACGCGGTGAGGGCGGGGAAGCCGGCCAGGTGATCGTCGAAGCCGCGACGGCCGTGGCTGAGGACGGCGACGCCCACCAGATCGTCCCCGACGGGTGTCACATAGGCCTCGCCGTGCCGCGACCAGTGGACCTCCACGAAGTCCGTCCACGGCTCGGCGCGGTAGTGCCGGCGCAGCCCGTACCGCCCGTGGGGACGGCCCGGCAGTTCCAGGCCGAGCCTCCGGCGCACCGGGGAGTGCAGGCCGTCGGCGGCGATCAGCCAACGAGCCGTCAGCCCTGCGGCGGTGACCGTCTCCGCACTCTGGTGGACCTCGCCGACCTTGCCGGGGACCATGCGTACGCCGAGGGCGAGGGCGCGCCGGTGCAGTGCGGAGTGCAGCACGGTACGGCGGATCCCCAGGCCGCCGGGGCCGCGAAAGGTCGCTTCGGCCCGGGCGGCGCCGTCCAGGTAGCGGATACCGCGCAGTTCGCGGCCGGTGACCTCGACACCCAGGGCGCGCAGCGCGGCGACACCGCCCGGCATGACGCCCTCGCCGCAGGCCTTGTCCACGGGTGCGGTCCGTGGTTCGACCACGACGGTCTCCAGGCCGGCGAGCGCGGCGTGGATGGCGGCCGCCAGACCGGCCGGCCCGCCACCGCCCACCAGTACATCGATCACGCCGACGCGGCCATGGCCGAGGGCGGTGGTGTCGCGGTGGCCAGCGCCCGGTTCTCGCAGCGGATGCGCACGGTGAGCACGGCGGCGTCGAGGACGGTGAACGCGACCGCGGTGATCCAGGCGGTGTGCACCAAGGGCAGCGCCACGCCCTCGGCGACGACGGCCACGTAGTTCGGATGCCGCAGCCGGCGCCAGCGGTAGGGCCCGCTCGTCACCAGGGGCAGGCCGGGGACGACGATCACCCGGGTGTTCCACCGGGGGCCCAGGGTGGTGATGCACCACCACCGCAGCCCCTGGGCGGCCACCAGCACGGCCAGCATCGGCCAGGCCAGAGCGGGCAGGAACGGCCGCTCGGCCAGCCGCGCTTCGGTCAGACATCCGGCCAGCAGGCCGATGTGGAGGGCGACCATCGCCGGATAGTGGCCCTGCCCGGCCACGATCGCGCCGCGGGCGGTGCTCCAGCGCTCGTTGCGGCGGGCGACGACGAGCTCGGCGACACGCTCGGCGGCGACCGCGGTCACCAGGAGTCCGTACCAGATCATGGGTCCCGTGCCCTCCTGCACTTCGGGTTCGACGGATCGGGCCTACCAGCGCAACAGGACGAGTTCGCAGGCGAAGCCGGGCCCCATCGCCAGCAGCACCCCTGCCGTGCCCGGCGGCGGGCGGCGTTCGGCCAGGGTGTCGCGCAGTACGTGGAGGACCGAGGACGAGGACAGGTTGCCCACGTCCGCGAGATGACGCCAGGTCACGTCGAGTGCGTCGTCGGGAAGACCGAGGGTCTCGGTGACGGCCTCCAGGACCTTGGGCCCGCCGGGGTGGCACACCCAGGCGGTGACGTCCTTCTGCTTGAGGCCGTGGTCGCCGAGGAATCCCTCGACGTCGTCGGCGAGATACCGGCGGACCACGTCGGGGATCCGCGGGTCGAGGACCACCCGGAAGCCGGAGTCCCTGATGTCCCACCCCATGACGCGCCCGGTGTCCGGATACAGGTGGCTGCGTGTGTCCACGATCGTGGGGCCGGCGGTCCGGGCCGGGTGGTTCGCGCCGTGGGCGACGACGGCGGCGGCGCCGTCGCCGAACAGCCCGGTGGCGACCAGGTTGGCCATGGAGGCGTCGTCGCGCTGGAAGGTGAGCGAGCACAGTTCGACCGACAGCAGGACGGCCACGTCGTCGGGCCGGCCCAGCAGATGGTCGTGCATACGGGCCAGGCCCGCCGCGCCGCCGGCGCAGCCCAGACCGAACAGGGGCAGCCGCTTGACGTCCGGGCGCAGTCCGAGGCGGCCGGCCAGCCGCGCGTCGATCGAGGGCGCGGCGATACCGGTGACGGAGGTGAAGAGCAGCAGGTCGACATCGGCCGCGGACAGGCCGGCCGTGTGCAGCGCGTCCCGGACGGTCTTGGTGCCCAGGTCGGTGGCGGCGGCGATGAACACGTCGTTCGCGGCGCCGAATCCGTCGAGATCCCCGTACCGTTCGAGCGGCAACGTCATGTGCCGCGAGCGGACCTTCGCGCTGCGGTGGAGCCGGTCCAGGACCCGGCGGTCGGTACCCGCGGGCAGACAGACGCGGGCCACCATGTCGGTGATCTCGGACTGGGTGCGACGGTGCGGCGCCAGGGCACCGTGAACGGCGGCGATCCGCGTCATCTGCTTCCCGTCCGGTTGCCGACTGGGGTGGTCTGCTCCTCAGCTGTTCCCCACACCGGTGCTTCGCCACCAGGGATCGCCCGTCCGGCGGTCCGTCCCTGGGCGCGCGGAAGCCGGACGGGACGACGGTCCGGCCGTCCGGGATGCGCCCGCGGATCACCTCGGGGTTCCTCCGGGAGTCCTGTGCCAGGCGGCGCCACTCCGTCGCCAGGAGGTGCTCGGGCCCGGTTCACGGACACGACCGGGACGCCGGAGCAAAGCGTCGGGGACGCCTACGATCGGGGGGATGGGCACTTACGAGGAACCGACGGCCCGCCGCACGACCGCGAGTTGGACCGTCCGAGTGGGTGGCCTGGCCGGAGCATGCCACCCCGGCCCCGTGGTGGCGGTCACCGTCCTGGTGGCCACCCTGGCCCTGACCGCGGGCCAGAGTGCCGCTCGCTGTGCCCTGACCACCGCCGCGGTGATGACCGGGCAGTTGTCCGTCGGCTGGTGCAACGACGCGTTCGACGCCCGCCGGGACATCGCCACAGGGCGTCTGGGCAAACCCGTCGTCGACGGCACGGTGGACGTGACGTGGGTGTGGGTGGCCGCGTATGCGGTGCTGGCGCTGTGCGTGCCGTTGTCGTTCGGCTGTGGCCTGCGGGCGGGCGTCGCGCACCTGGCCGGAGTTGCGGCGGGCTGGGCGTACGACCTGCGGCTCAAGGCGACGGTGTGGTCCTGGGCACCGTACGCGGTGGGGTTCGCCTCGCTCCCCGCGTTCGTGACGCTGGGGCTGCCGGGGCAGCCCTGGCCACCCTGGTGGCTCCTCACCGCCGGGGCGTTCCTGGGCATCGGAGCACATCTCGGCGATGTGCTGCCGGACATCCGCGGAGACCTGGCGACGGGTGTACGGGGGTGGCCGCAGCGGCTGGGTCCGGACGGCGCGCGTCTGCTGCTGCCGGTGCCACTGGTGACCGCGACCGCGGTCCTGGCCCTGGGACCCGCCGGACCCTCCGGCAGGTGGGGGGTGGCGGCTCTCGCGGTGGCGGGCCTGGCCGCGGTGGCCGGGACGGCGCTGGGACGCCTTCGGGAGCGGGCGGCGTTCGCGGCCGCGGTGGCTGTGGCGGTGGTGGACGTGGCGTTGCTGTTGCTGCGCGGCACCGGGATCGCGTGACCGGTCGGCCACGTCGCCCGGCTACGCACCGACGCCACCACAGCCACCCGCTCGAACACCTGCTCCAGACCCGTCCGCCAAGGCCGGCTCCAGGGTCGTTTCAAGAGGTGGGGGGCGTGGCGGTGTGGCCGGGGTGGTGGTGGGTGCGGCGAGCCCCCTTGAGGCGGGCCTCGTGGAGGTGGTCGCGTCCGGCGGCCAGTTCGCCCACGATGTCGTTTTCCGTCGCGGCGAAGGGCCGGTAGTAGGTGGTGTTGTAGGCCTCGATGATCTGGAACGTCCAGTGGCCCGGGATGACGTCGCGGCCCACGATGTCACGCTCGACCCGTGCGGCCTGTTCGTCATGACCCGCCTCGCGCAGGAGCCGGACGGCGTCACTGAGTTCGAAATCGGCGGTCCCGGTCAGCTGGTGAAAACCGTAGAGGTGGCCACGGGCCCGCTCCGTGGTCTCCAGCGCCTTCGAGAGCGCGCCCAGCGCAAGCACCGTCTTGTCGTCGACACTGTCGGGCAACTGCTGCGCCGCATCCGTCTCTCGTTCGCCGTCCATGGTGTCTCCCTGCCCGGAAGGTCACCTTCCAAGCGGTCGATTGCACCATGCGGCCCACGACACTTCCACCGGACGCGGGGACAGGCGACACGTCTTCAGCCCACCGCGCGGGCGCAGCCACGGGTGGTCAGCGTTCGGCGTAGGCCGGTCGCCTTTCCGGGCCATAACCCTCTGGCGAACGGTGTCTCCACCCCTGGTCCGGGTACACGGCGTCAGGGTGGACGGCGGCCCACCCGGTGACTCGATACGAGGCCATACGAAGGGAACCCCGTGGACGGGATCGTGCTGCTCAAGGATGACCACAAGACGGTGGAGAAGCTGTTCAAACAGTTCGAGAAGGCCGGCGCCGACGCCCACGTCGAGAAGCGGAAGATCGCCGACCAGGTGATCGAGGAACTCACCACGCACACCTGGATCGAGGAGGAGATCTTCTACCCGGCCGCCCGTGAGGCAGCCCCCGACACCAAGGATCACGTCCTGGAAAGCGTCGAGGAGCACCACGTCGTGCTGTGGATGCTCTCGGAGCTGAAGGACCTCGACGCGAGCGACGAGCGGTTCGACGCCAAGATGAGCGTGCTCATGGAGAACGTCCGCCACCACGTCGAGGAAGAGGAGAAGGAGTGGTTTCCTGAGGTCCGCAAGGCCATGGGCCGAAACCGCCTCACCGAACTCGGCGACCAGATGGAGAAGGCGAAGAAGAAGGCCCCGGGTGACCCCCTGGCCGTACCCAGCGCGGACCAGTAGCCCCCCGTCCCGCCCGCACTTCCCATGGACGGGCGGGCGGTGTCGACCGGTGCCGGCCGCTTCGCACGGTCTGCCGCGCGGGCGGTGCTCACGGTGGATATCGGGAGAGAACCGCCGGTGCCTCCCGTGCCGGTGGAGGAGCAGCCCGGCGTGCGCCCCGGGCCCGCTCGCCACAGGCTGGGAGGCATGGCCTCACCTCAGACCGTGATCGTGTACCCACCCGCAGAGGACGGCGGCCGCCGGGTCCGCGTGGGCGAGCAGTTCCTCGGTATGGCGTACGGACTGCTGGACGTCGCGGACTTCCTGCGGCGGGCGGGTCTGGCGGACGCGGACCAGCAGGTGGTCGTGACGTGCGGCTTCATCGAGTGGCGGGGTGGCGGCCCTGACGTGTGGGAGCACTGACCTACGTCTGCCGGAGGCCGGTCAGGAGGAGGTCCACGAGGCGGTGGAGTGCGGTGGCGGGGCGGGTGGGTCGGAAGGAGGCGATGGCGGCGAGGCAGACGCGTACGTCGTCCACGGACACGTCGGCGCGGACGGCACCGGCGGCGCGGGCGCGGTCGACGAGCTGTCGCAGCGCTCGCGCCTGCTCTCTGCGGTCGGCGGCGAAGGCGGCCGCCGCCGGGTGGGACCCGAAAAGGGCCTCGTTCAGCCCGCGGTCCCGCAGCCGGTGCTCCGCGAAGGCGCGGACCGTGCCGCTGAGCGCGTGCCAGGGATCCGGCTCGTCGAGGGCGGCCCGCATGTCCGCACGGCACGCCGCCACGTGCTCGGCGAGTGCCGCCGCGACCAGGTCGGCGCGGGTCGGGAAGTGCCGGTGGACCGTGGCGACGCCGAGACCGGAGCGGCGGGCGATCTCCCGCATGGGCAGGTCGAGTCCTTCGTCGGCGAACGCGGCGCGCGCGACCGCGACGATGTGCCGGCGGTTGTGCTCCGCGTCCACCCGCGTTTTCCGAGTCACCGTGGCTCCCGCACCTCTCACTTCGAACTGATCCGGAACACCTGCTCCACATCCATGTCTACCTTGGGGCGGCGCCCGGGCGGTCCGGGCCGGAGAGGTGATCATGCGCGCGGTACAGTTCGGCCGGTTCGGTCCCCCGGAGGTGCTCGGCGTCGGCCGCGCACCCGAGCCGCACGCGGGTCCCGGCGAGGTACGCATCGCGGTCCGGACCAGCGGGGTGTCGCCGGTCGACCTCGCCCTGCGGGCCGGCGACTCGCCCTCTCGTGAGGGGCTCGGCCTGCCGCACATCCCCGGAGTGGACGCGGCCGGGGTGATCGACGAAGTCGGCGCGGGTGTCGAGGGCTTCGCGGTCGGCGACGAGGTGTTCGGCGCGGTCGACGTCGCCCGACTGGGCGGGGCCAGCGCGGAGTTCGCCGTGCTGGCGTTCTGGGCGGCGAGGCCGGCCGCGCTGTCCTGGGAGCAGGCGGGCGCCGCGGCGACGGGCGTCGAGACGGCGACCCGGGCGCTGGACCTGCTCGGCGTGGGTGAGGAGCCGGGTGAGGGGCAAGGCACGACGCTGCTGATCGACGGTGCGGCGGGCGGCGTCGGCAGCATCGCCGTGCAACTGGCGGCAGCACGAGGGGCCCGCGTGATCGGGACCGGCCGCCCCGACAGCCACGACTTCCTCACTGCCCTCGGCGCGGTCCCGGTCGCCTACGGACCCGGCCTGGCCGAACGGGTCCGCGCGCTCGGCGTCTCCCGCATCGACCGTGCGCTCGATGTCGCCGGGGCCGGCTCGATCGATGAACTCATCGCCCTCACGGGCGGTGCGGAACAGGTGGTCACGCTCGCGGACTTCACGGGTCCGGGCCGTGGGGTACGCCTCTCGCTCGGCCGCTACGGCGGTCAGCCGGACGGGTGCCACGGGCTCGCGCTCGCCGCGGACCTCGCTGAGCGGGGAAGTTTCTGCGTACCGGTCCAGGCCCTCTTCCCCGCCGACCGTGCGGCCGAGGCGCACGCGGCCGCGGCGATGGGCCCGCGCCGCGGCAAGACCGTGCTCGACCTCTCCGGGCTCGGTGAGCTCGCCGCCGACGGCTGACTCCGGTCCCCAGGTCGGATCCCCGGCATCGGTTCCCGGACCGACGCCCGATGCCCGGCGGCGTGTGTCGCGTGTCATGTGGAGTGTCGACAGTCCAGGGCCCTTGAGGGCAACCGCCCGTCGCCGTCAGGCTGTTCCCGCCCGAAACGATCGAAAGATAACGAAGAACCGGTTCTCTCTGAAGCGAGGTTTCACCAAATACCCCCTCAGTGTTCATGATTGACCGACAGGTTCTCCCGTGTGACTCCAAGACCCTTCTCCCGCAAGCCCACCCGGATCGCCATCGCGATCGGTGCCGCCGTCGCAGCCGTGGGCGCAGGCACGGTCGCGGCCCAGGCCGGTGGCTGGCTCTCGGCCCCGTCCCACGACTTCGGCACGGTCTCCGACTCCTTCTCCGGTCACGACGAGGTGACCGGCAACGTTCTGCGCAACGACCACGGTGCGACCGCGGTCGTGCGGCACACCGAGCCCGCCAACGGCAAGGTGTCGATCGGCGCGGACGGCACGTTCTCCTACCTCCCGAAGTCCGGCTTCAAGGGCACGGACACCTTCACCTACACGGCGACCGACGCGGTTCAGCTGTTCAAGGACGCTCAGGCGAACGGGACTCCGATCCCTCCGCTGACGCAGGTCGCCGGTCCGGGCGGCACCACGACCAGGATCTCCGGTGAGGGCTTCGGCTCGTCGCTCACCCCGGTGCCGGGCCGCTCGGGCCACTTCTACGGCCTCACCGACCGCGGCCCCAACGCCGACGCTCCGGACGGCAACAAGGCCGAGATGGTCCTCGACTTCACGCCGGAGATCGGCGAGTTCAAGCTCGTCGACGGCAAGGCGCGGCTCATCAAGCAGGTCACCC
Organism: Streptomyces sp. NPDC059668; assembly: GCF_042734135.1. Taxonomy (NCBI): domain Bacteria; kingdom Bacillati; phylum Actinomycetota; class Actinomycetes; order Kitasatosporales; family Streptomycetaceae; genus Streptomyces; species Streptomyces sp. NPDC059668. Next base: position 22,754 of record NZ_JBHWEL010000091.1, read on the forward strand.
TGAAGGGGCCGAAGAGCCTCGGCGGTGTGTCGTACAGCGGTCGTCCGCCGCACGACACGAGCGAGACGATCGACGACGTCGCCGCCACGAACGCCAACGGCGGAACTCCCACCCCCGTGGCCAGGGACCCGTACGGTTACGACTCCGAGGGCCTGGTGGCGCTGCCCGACGGCACGTTCTGGGTGTCGGACGAGTACGGCCCGTACATCACTCACTTCGACGCGCACGGCTACGAGTTGGGCCGGCTGACCCCGTACAGGAACAGCCCGGACAACGCGTACCACAAGATCCTCGGGTACCTGCCGGCCGAGCTCGCCAACCGGTCGAAGAACAAGGGCATGGAGGGCCTGACGGTCACGCCTGACGGCTCGACCCTGGTGGGTGTCATGCAGGCCGCGTTGCAGCAGCCGGATCTCGGCGGCACCAAGGCCGGCAACGTCGCGGCCACGCGCATCGTCACGATCGACCTGCGCACGTACAAGTCCAAGCAGTACCTGTACCTGCTGGACAACCCGGCGACCACGGGTGCCGCCAACAGCGAGATCACCGCGCTGTCCAGCACGCGGTTCCTGGTGGACGAGCGCGACGGCAACTTCGAGCCGTTCGCCCAGAAGACCCTCTACGAGGTCGACATCAACGGCGCCACCGACGTCAGCGGCCTGACGATCGGCGGCAAGTCGCCCGAGGCCCTCGTCGGGACCGCCGGCACCAACGCCGCTCTGACCTCGCTCACCGCCGCCGGCGTCCACGTCGCGCAGAAGCAGCCGTACCTCAACGTCGGTATGCTGGTGAGCCAGTTGGACCCCAGCGGTGCGTTCTTCGGCCACGACAAGGTCGAGGGTGTGGCCACCGCGAACTCCGGCAGGACCCTGTACCTGTCCAACGACGACGACTTCGGCATCGACACCATCGCCGTCGACCCCGACGGGAAGTGGACGGTGCACCAGAAGGTGCTGCCGCCCACGGGGCAGGAGGACACCGGCGAGATCCTGAAGGTGGACACCACCAAGCTGCCTGCGGTCCTCAAGACCGTCACGGTGACGGTCCACGTGCGCTGAGGCACTTCGCGGCCGACGGGCTCGTCCACTCCGGTGGGCGAGCCCGTCCGCTGACACCGGGGTCGACGGCGGCCCGAGCGACATCTCCGCCCGGGGCTGTCCTCAGCCGTTGAAACGGTCCGGGTCGGGGCCGGTCCGCTCGTCACGGTTCAACGCGGAGATCTCGCCCATGTCGCCTTCGCCGAGCTCGAAGTCGAACAGGCCGAGATTCTCCTCGATGCGCTTCTGGGTCACCGACTTGGGGAAGACGATGTCTCCGCGCTGGATGTGCCAGCGCAGGGTCACCTGGGCGGCCGACCTGCCCACCCGCTCCGCGATGCGGTTGATGGTCGGGTCGTCGAGCACCTTGCCCTGCGCGATGGGCGACCAGGCCTCGGTGGCGATGTCGAATTCGGCGCCGAACGCCCTGACGTCGTCCTGGGTGAGATACGGGTGGACCTCGATCTGGTTGACCGCGGGCACCACGTCGCTGTTCTCCATAAGCCGGCGCAGGTGGTGGGGCTGGAAGTTGGAGACCCCGATGGCCTTGGACCGGCCGGAGCGGTAGATCTCCTCCAGGGCCTTCCAGGTCTCCACGAAGTCGCCCCTGCCGGGCAGGGGCCAGTGGATGAGGAAGAGATCCAGGTGGTCGAGCCCCAGCTCCTCCATGGTCCGGTCGAACGCCTGGAGGGCGTCGTCGTGGGCATGGGCGCCGTTGTCGAGCTTGCTGGTCACGAAGACGTCGGCACGGTCGAGACCGGAGTCGCGGACCGCTTGGCCGACCTCCTTCTCGTTGCCGTACATCTCCGCCGTGTCGATGTGCCGGTAGCCGGCTTCCAGCGCGGCCAGCGTCGTCTCCCGGGTCTCCTCCGGCGGGATCTGAAAGGTGCCGAAACCGAGCTGGGGGATCCGCACCCCGTTGTTGAGAGTGATGGCGGGGACTGCTGTCACGATGACTCCTGATGTCGCTGGTTTCACGGACCGAGGGGATTCACGTCCACGCTGCTCGCCTTCCACCGCCGCCGCAAAACATACGTATGGCCGACTTTGCCCTCGCGCGGATGTCGCCGGGACGACGTCCGCGAAGACCCCTTCGCGTGCACCGTGAGGCGGGTCGAGCGCGGGTACCCGGGACACGTACGACGTACTCGGGAAAGCCTTTCGACACACCTCGAATCGTTGAGACGAGACCGGCCCATGACCACGAAGACCGACAGGATGACCGTTGCGAAGGCCGCCGCGAAGCCGACCGGCGCAACGGACGAAGCGGTGGTGCGCGCGCTGCTCGACCGGCAGCGGCAGACCTACGCGGCGCGGGCGGGCATTCGGCTGCGCAACACGCCGGCACCGCTCTACCAGACACTCGTACTCGCCGTACTCCTCAGCGCCCGCATCAGGGCCGACATCGCGGTGTCAGCGGCCAGGGCACTGTTCGGCGCCGGAATGCGCACCCCGAAGTCGATGGCGGACGCCTCCTGGCAGCAGCGCGTCGACGTACTCGGCGAGGGCGGTTACCGGCGCTACGACGAGCGCACTTCCACGATGCTCGGCAAAGGCGCCGAACTGCTGCTCGACCGCTACGGCGGCGATCTGCGCCGGCTGCGCGAGGAACCCGACCCGAAGAAGGCCCTGATGGACACCCCCGGGATCGGACCCACGGGGGCCGACATCTTCCTGCGTGCGGTGCAGGGCGTGTGGCCGGAGTTCGCGCCGTACTTCGACGACAAGGCCCTGGACGGCGCCCGGCGCCTCGGGCTGCCGGCCTCGCCCGGGAAACTGGGCGGCCTGGCCCGGAGCGACGACATGCCCCGGCTGGCCGACGGCCTGGTCCACGCGGCCCTCGACAGGCCTCTGGCCGACGAGGTGCTCGCCGCCGCCAGGGGAGCCTGACGGCCACCGGCCTCCCAGAGCGGCGACGCGGGTCACACGCCGACGCGGTACCGGCGGATCCCCCTCTGGCGGGATCTCCCGCCGGCGGACCCCGCTCCGGTCGACGCCGTGCGCGGCCGCACGGCCAGGTCGACCCGTCCGGAAGTCCCCGCCCGGAAGTTCCCGTCCGGGAAATCCCGTACGGGAGTCGGGGTGAAGCGTGGCGGCTCGACCGACGAGCATCCGCCGCGCCAGGATCGTTCAGTTCTGCCGGCAGTGCACGGGATTGTTCGCGACCTCGTCCGGGCACTTGCGGTGGCGCTGGTGCCGGTCGCGACGCCAGTCGAAGGTGGCGAGGGCCAGGCATGCCGCCGTGCCGACGAGGGCGGTGACCAGCGCGGTGACGAGGGCGCCGCGGTAGTCGCCGCTCCTGTTCAGCGTCAGGTAGAAGAGGCCGGGCAGCGCGGCCGTACCCACCGCGGCACCGAGCCGCTGCCCGGTCTGTAGGGCGCCGCCCGCGGCGCCCGCCATCCGCACGGGTACGTCCCGCAGGGTCATGGTGATGTTCGGGGAGACCACGAAGCCGCTGCCGACGCCGCCGAGGAGCAGGGCCGGGGCAGCGGCCCAGGGCGCGATGTCCAGGGAGACGAAGCGGAGCAGCAGCGCCGTGGTCCCGAGGCCGACGATCACGCCCGTCAGGCCGGCCACGGTGAGCAGGCGGCCGAACCGTTCCACCATGCGGCCGGCCACCACCGCCGCGACCGCCGAGCCGAGGGCGAACGGGGTCACGGCGAGGCCGGACCGGAGGGGTGAGAAGTGGAGGCCGTGCTGGTAGAAGAGGGCGAAGACCAACCAGACGCCGCTGAAGCCCATGAAGTAGAGCGTGCCCACGCCGGCACCGGTAGCGTAGCCGCGTACGGTGCTGAACAGTCGCGGATCGAGCAGTGGCTGGTTGCCGGAGGCGACGAGGTGGCGCTGCCACTGGACGAAACCGGCGAGGAGCACGGCGCCGACGGGGAACAGCCACCACACCCGGCCGATGCCGCCGGAGTCCGCCTGGACCAGCGGATACATGAGCGCGAGGACGCCGAGTCCGAGGAGCAGGATGCCGACCACGTCCACGTGCCCGCGCCCGGAACGGCGGACGCGGGGCAGCAGGCGACGGCCGAGGAGGACGGCGAGAATGCCGATGGGGACGTTGACGTAGAAGATCCACCGCCAGCCTGTGGGCCCGGATGCCAGGGCGAGGATGACGCCGCCGGTGAGGGGGCCCACGGCGGAGGAGATGCCCACGGTCGCGCCGAAGAAGCCGAAGGCCCGACCGCGTTCGGCGCCGCGGAACATCTGCTGGATGAGCGCGGAGTTCTGGGGTGCCATGAAACCGGCCGCCAGGCCCTGGGCGAGACGGGCCACCACGAGCAGCGTGATGTCGGGGGCCGCACCGCAGGCCGCGCTGCAGAGAACGAAGCCGCCGAGGGCCAGCAGGAAGATGCGGCGCCGGTCCAGGGCGTCACCGAGGCGACCGGCGGTGACCAGGGCGAGGGCGAAGGTGAGGGCGTATCCGGACACCACCCACTGCACCTGCGCGGGAGAGGCGTGCAGATCACGTTGGATGGTGGGCAGGGCGACGGCCACGATCGTCACGTCCAGCAGACTCATGAAGCCGGCCACCAGCGTGACCCACAGGGCCCGCCACCGCCTCGGATCCGGTTCGAACCCGGCCTCCTGAGCATCCGGCCTCCGGCCGCCGGCCGCTGACGTCGACGATGTCACATGGGCTCCCTTCACCTGGGGGGATGCGACTCCCCCAGTGGCGTACGAGCACACACCCAGTGTGTAACCCGAGCCGCTCCGGCGCGTGGGCGGACCGTCCGTGGAGCCCGGCTACCGGGAGTGACCCCGCTCGCCGACGCCGCCCGCCCCTCGGCGGCGCCGAACGGCGAGGGCCCCGGCCCGACCGTGTACGACGAGGGCCGTCCGTCAACTGCCCGCGCTCTTCGCGACCGTCGCCTCACGGGGCTCCCAGAGGGTGCCAACGGACCACGGTCCGAACGCACTTCACCTACGGCCGTCCGGGGTCACCGGTCCTCGCTCAGGTGCCGCAACCCGTTCTCGAGCAGCGCGAAGGCGTGTTCGGCGTCGGCCACCGCGCCCGCCTGGCGCGCGTCGGCCGACTCCCCGTGCGCCAGGCGATCCGCGTTGTCCTGTGCCAGCGCCCAGTGGACCGCGACGATCTGGACGGCGGCCAGCCGCGCGGTGAGTTCGGGGGTGTCCGCCGTTTCCCGCAGCGCCTGGGCGAGTGCTCGCTCGGAGCCGTTCTTGAACCGTTCCATGCGGCCGACCAGCGAGGGCGCGTCGAGGATCATCTGGTGCACCCTGCGCACCTGGGGATGATCGTTGAGCCCGGTGATCGGGTCCCGGTCGCGCAGCCCCTGGAGGAAGTGCTCGCGCAGGGCGGTCAGCGGGGCGGTGTGGGGCGGGCGCGCCCTCACGACGCGTGCGATCTCGGTCTCGTGGTCGGCGAGTCGGTGCACCACGAGGTCCTCCTTCGCCGGGAAGTAGGCGAAGACCGTGCGCTTGGACACCTCGGCCGCCTCGGCCACCTGGGCCACCGAGACCTGGTTGAAGCCGTGCTCCAGAAACAGCGCGATCGCCGCGTCGGAGATCGCGGCGTGGGTCCGCCGCTTCTTCCGTTCCCGCAGCCCTGGCTTGTCGTCCACGGAGTCCACCGTAACAGATTGCTGCCCCCGGACTATTTCTGCACCTGGTATACATTTGCTCCGAGACTAGAAATGAGAGGGAGTGGCGGAGTTGACGGTGAGCGAGACCGAGGTCGTCGTCGCGGGCGCGGGCCCGACTGGCCTGATGCTGGCGTACGAACTGGCCCTGGCAGGGGTCGGCACGTTGGTGCTGGAGAAGCTGCCCCGGCGCATCGAGCAGGTGAAGGGCGGCGGGATTCAGCCCCGCACCGCTGAACTGCTCGACTCGCGGGGCCTGTTGGAGCCGTTGCTGAAGCGGGCCACCCCGGGCGAGCCGGTCGGCGGACACTTCGCCGCCCTGCCCGTGCCGCTGGACTGCACCCCTTGGCACACCAGGCACCCCTTCCCGATCGCCATCCCGCAGTGGGAGGTCGAGGAACTGCTCGAAGAGCGGGCGGTCGCGGCCGGTGCGCGGGTGCTGCGCGGCACAACCGTCTCAGGGGTGGAGCCCGACGACGACGGGGTGCTCGTGACGGCGGACGGTCTGCGGGTGCGGGCCCGCCATCTGGTGGCGTGCGACGGCGGCCACAGCACGGTGCGCAAGCTGCTCGGAGTGCCGTTTCCGGGCAGGGCCGGTACTCAACAGGCGGTGCTGGCCGACATCCGGCTGGCCACCGTTTCGCCGTCGGTGCCGCAGCGGCTCGGGCACATGAGCACCCTGATGCGCCGGGCGGGCGACCACTGGGCCATGCTGGTCCCCCTCGGCGGCGACCGGTATCGCTTCACCTTCGGGCATGCGGACGGGTCGGACACCTCCACGGTCACCCACGAGGAGATCGCCGCGGCGCTGCGGACCGTGTACGGGCCCGAGGCCACCCTCGGCGCCGTGGACAGTTCGTCCCGGTTCAGTGACGCCACCCGACAGGTGGAGCACTATCGCGCCGGCCGCGTGCTGTTCGCCGGCGACGCCGCGCACATCCACCCTCCGCTGGGCGGCCAGGGCCTCAATCTCGGCATGCAGGACTCGTTCAACCTCGGCTGGAAACTGGCGGCGGTCGTCCAGGGCCGGGCGCCGAGCGGCCTTCTGGACACCTATCACGCCGAACGGCATCCGGTCGGTGCCCAGGTCCTGCACCACACCTCGGCGCAGCGCGTCCTAGCGGACCCGAACCCCAGCGAGGACGTGGCCGCCCTGCGTGACATCCTCATCGACCTGCTGAGGCTGCCGGACGCCAACCGCCACATCGCGGGGCTGATGTCCGGCCTCTCACTGCGCTACGAACTGTCGGGCGACCATCCGCTCACGGGCCGACGCATGCCCGACGCCGACCTGGTCACCGACGCCGGCCCCACCCGGGTGTCGACACTCTTCGGGGCCGGGCACGCCGTCCTGCTCGATCTGGCCGGAGCCGTCCCGGCCGGCCTCGGTCTCCCACCACGGGTCGACCTCGTCCGCGCCGACTGCCCAGCCGATCCGGGCGCCGCGGCCCTGCTCATCCGTCCCGACGGTTACATCTGCTGGGCCACGGACACCTCCGACGTCCACGGCGAGACTCTGCTCGCCGCCGTCGCCGGCCACCTTGCCGAGGTGCGCTGAGCCCCCCCGAACGATCATGGTCTCGACGTCGGCGGAGTTGACGTAGACTGATCCCTACGACGCGGGGTGGAGCAGCTCGGTAGCTCGCTGGGCTCATAACCCAGAGGTCGCAGGTTCAAATCCTGTCCCCGCTACTGAAACCTGAGGGGGGGGGCGCGGCTGAGGGCGCCCGAGCCCGGGAGGGGGTGG
>NZ_JBHWEL010000091.1:30154-36111 GCF_042734135.1 Streptomyces sp. NPDC059668
GAACCCCCCCCCCGGCCCCCCATCACCAACTGACGACCGATATAACACCGCGGGGGGCCCCGCCCCGCCGCCCCCCCCCCTCAGGTGCGTCCGGTCTCCTAGAAGGAGAGGCGGTCCGCCATCAGTTTGGTGAAGCGGGCCGGGTCCTTCAGCGCTCCGCCTTCGGCGAGGAGCGCCATTCCGTAGAGGAGTTCGGCGATCTCGGCGAGGCCGGCGCCGGCCCCGTCCTCTCGTTCGGTGTGGGCCTTGTTGAGGCCGTCGACCAGGGAGTGGCCCGGATTGAGTTCGAGGATCCGCTTGGTGTGCGGGATGTCCTGCCCCATGGCACGGTAGATGTTCTCCAGCGCCGGGGTGATGTCGTGCGTGTCCGAGACGAGGCAGGCCGGTGACAGCGTCAGGCGGGTGGACAGCCGGACCTCCTTGACGTCCTGGCCGAGTTGCTCGGTCATCCAGGACAGGAGCCCCGCGTACTCCTTCCGCTGGTTCTCACGCTCGTGCTCGGTCTCCTCGGTGTCGGCGTCCCCGCCGCCGAGGTCGACCTCACCCTTGGTAATGGACCGCAGTTGCCTGCCGTCGAACTCGGGCACCGCGGTGACCCAGACCTCGTCGATCGGGTCGGTCAGAAGCAGTACCTCGACGCCCTTGGCGCGGAAGGCCTCCATGTGGGGCGAGTTCTCGATCGCCTCCCTGGAGTCACCGGTCAGGTAGAAGATCTCTTCCTGGCCGTCCTTCATGCGTTCGACGTACTGCGCAAGAGTGGTTGGTTCCTCCGGGGCGTGGGTGGAGGGGAACGAGCACAGAGCGAGGATGGCGTCCCGGTTCTCGTGGTCGTCGAGCAGTCCCTCCTTCAGGACCTTGCCGAACTCCCGCCAGACGGTCGCGTAGCTCTCCGGGGCACTGGTCCTCAGGTCCTTGATCGTGGACAGGACCTTCTTCGTCAGGCGCCGGTGCATCCTCTGGATGTGCCGGTCCTGCTGCAGGATCTCGCGGGAGACGTTCAGCGAGAGGTCCTGCGCGTCGACGATGCCCTTGACGAAGCGGAGGTAGGACGGCAGGAGTTGCTCGCAGTCGTCCATGATGTGCACGCGCTTCACGAACAGTTGGAGACCGCGGCTGCTGCCCTGCGTGAACAGGTCCTGCGAAGCGCGCGAGGGGATGAAGAGCAGGGCCTGGTACTCGAAGGTCCCTTCCGCTTGCAGGCGAACGGTCTCCAACGGGGCGAGCCAGTCGTGGCTGATGCGCTTGTACAGCTCGTGGTATTCCTCGTCGGAGACGTCCTCTCGCGCTCGGGCCCAGAGGGCCTTCATCGAGTTCACGGTCTCGAAGTCGTCCGGGGTCCGCTCGGTGTCGGCGCCTTCGCCGGTCTGTCCGGCCGCCGCGGCGGGCTGGACGGCCATGCGGATCGGCCAGGTGATGAAGTCCGAGTACCGCTTGACGATCTCGCGGATCTTCCAGTCCTGTGTGTAGTCGTCGAGCCGGTTCTCGACGTCCACGGGCTTGAGGTGAAGGGTGACCGTCGTCCCCTGGGGCGCCTCGTCGAGATCCTCGACCGTGTAGGTGCCTTCACCACGGGAGACCCAGCGGGTGCCCCGTGTCCCGCCGGCGTGCCGGGTCACGACGGCGACCTCGTCGGCCACCATGAAAGCCGAGTAGAAACCGACGCCGAACTGGCCGATGAGACCCGCTGCCGCGTCCGCGTCGTCGGTCTCCTTCAACTCCTTCAGCAGTCTCGCGGTGCCGGAACTGGCGATCGTGCCGATGAGTTGGACGACCTCCTCACGCGACATGCCGATGCCGTTGTCCCGCACCGTCAGCGTCCTCGCCTGCGCGTCGGTCTCGACGCCGATGTGCAGATCGGACACGTCCGCACCCGGCGCCTCGTCGCGCAGGGCCGTCAGACGCAGCTTGTCCAGCGCGTCCGAGGCGTTGGAGATCAACTCCCGCAGAAAGACGTCCTTGTTCGAGTAGATCGAATGGATCATCAACTGCAGCAGTTGACGGGCTTCCACCTGGAACTCGTGGGTCTCGGCCGACATAGCCTGCGAATCCTCCAAGATCATCGACGGGGCTTTCACCACACCCCAGTGCACTCTAACCTCGCCGTTTCCGTCGACGCGCCGAGACATCCCGATCGCCAAGTGGCGTGCGGGAACGGCGATTCCTCCGCCGACCGCTCGCGCCGGCCGGCAGGGTCAGGCGGTGGTGTCCGGTCCCTCGGGTGCGACGGTGCGGGCCCGGTCCGTGAGAGGCTCCGTCGACCACGTCGCCAGGAACCGCAGGGCGGTCTCGGAAGGGGAACCGGGTTCGGTGCTGTAGACGAACAGGGTCTGATCGCCGTCGCCGGGCAGCGCGAGGGCTTGGTACGTGACGGACAGGTCTCCGGCCACGGGGTGGTGGTAGGCCTTGGTCCCCTCGGTCCGTTCGTGGACCCTGCGCTCCGCCCAGTGCGCGCGGAAGTGCTCGCTGCGCACCGCGAGTTCACCGACCAGTACGCCGAGCCGCGGGTCGTCGGGGTGGCGGCCGGCGTCCATCCGCAGCATGGCGGCGGTGTCCGCGGCGACGGTCTCCCAATCCGCGTACAGCTCACGTGCGGCGGGCGCGAGGAAGACGAACCTGGCCTGGTTGCGTTCGTTCGCGGGCATGGCGTCGAAGTCGGCGATCAGCGCGCGGGAGAGCGGGTTGGACGCCACCACGTCGGTACGCCGGCCCAGGACGAACGCCGGGCAGTACGCGGCGTCCAGGGTGGCGAGCAGCTGAAGGACGGCCGGGCTGACCTTTTCGACCGGTGCGGACGCGACGCGGCGGGGCTGGAGGGGGCGCCTCCGCGCGAGATCGAACAAGTGGGCGCGCTCGGTGTCATCGAGGCGCAGCGCGGTCGCCAGGGACTCGAGGATCTCCGGGGAGGCGGTACGGCTGCGCCCCTGTTCCAGGCGCGTGTAGTAGTCGACGCTGACGCCGGCCACCTGGGCGAGCTCCTCACGGCGCAGTCCCGGGACGCGGCGCCGGGTGGTCGTCGGCATGCCCGCGTCCGCGGGACTGAGCCGGGCCCGGCACGAACGGAGGAACTCTCCCAGCTCCACGATCTGGTTCATACCGTCATTCTCCGCGACAACCAGGGGCGAGGGGAGGTTCGAGGGTGGCCCTGACGCACCCAGGAAACTCCCGGCGTTCCTGGCTCTCCTGCTCCAGAACGCGGCCGCAGGCGACCCCGGCACGACGACGGGTGCCTCACACCCGGAGCGTCACACCCTGGGTGTACGGCGGCCTGGCCGCCCCGCGCCGGACGGCGGACCGTGGGGACGCGAGTATGAAGGGCACGCCCCCCGCACCTCACCCGTACGTCGACATGTGGGTGACCGCGGAGGGATTCATCCGCCAGGAGCTGCTGCCCGACGGACGTCACGACAAGGCCCGGGCCAGCCGGAAGAGCGCCTGCACGGGCCGGTACACCGTCGACGGCAGTCACATCGACTAGGGCGTGTTTTGGAAGTGGCTCGATCCCCTTGTCTCGCTTCGTAAAAATCCAGGTATGGGCCAGGGGATCTTCCTGACGAGCAGTGGGCGATGCTGGAGCCGTTGCTGCCGGTGTGATGTTGGGGCGACCGCCGCTGGACTAGCGGAGGCCAATCGACAGGATTCGGTGGCGGGTGCGAGCCGGCGTTCCGTGGCGGGATATGTCGTCGGAGCACGGTCCGTGGCAGACGGTCTACGGCCCCTTTCGCCGCTGGCAGCGTGACGGCACCTGGTCCGTCCTGCTGAGCCGGTTGCAAGCCCGGGCGGATGCGGCCGGGCTGATCACGTGGGAGGTCAATGTCGACTCCACGGTCTGTCCCTTGGCCTCGGCGGCCTCCGTGGTGTCGATGTCCTCGATGGGTGCGGCGGACAACCGCGCCGCCCCATTCTTCCCTCGGCCATTGCGGCTGCGGCCTGCAGCTCATCGCCCTCGGCTGGTCATGATTGACGGAGTTTATCTAAGGCGCGGTTGGGATCCCTGCGCTTCCCGCTGCTAATTGTTCTCAGCGGCGGGTCGTGTACATGTACAGAACGTCACCCATAGACTCTTCCGTACCGTCCGCTTTCTTCCGGAACCCGGGACTTGTGTTGAAGCGCAGAGTGGGCCCGCGCGTGTTCAGCTGAACCCTGTCGAGCGCAGCGTGCCGGTCCGGGTGCCCGATGACGATCTGCTCGCAGGTCGTCATGTAGCGGCCGGATTCATCCGCGGGACAGGCGCGGGAAGATCTGAGTGGCCGCGCTGAGCAGGGCGAGTACGCCGCCGAGAGCGAAGCCGGTCGTGATGCCGTATCCGTCGACGATCAGCCCGCCGACGAGTGATCCCGCGGCGAGTGAGATCTGCAACACACTGACCAGGAGCGCCAGGCCACTCTCGGGAGCGTCGGGGGTCGCGTTCAGGATCCATGTCTGCAGCGCCAGGGGCACGGCGCCGAAGGCCGCACCCCAGAGGATGACGAGGACGACGACCGCGGGTGCGTCGCCTGTCAGCGTGGTGAGCAGGATGACCGTGGCGGCGACCAGGACGGCCGCGGTGCTGTAGACCGTGCGCAGGCTACGGCCGATGATCGCGCCGGCGGCGAAGTTGCCGGCCAGCCCTGCCGCGCCGTACCCGAGGAGGACCAGGGTGACCGCGGATGAGCCGAAGTGCGCCCGGTCTTCCAGGTAGGGGGTGATGTACGTGTAGGCGGCGAAGTGTCCGAGGAAGATCAGAGCGGTGGCCAGCAGGGCGATGCGGGCACCGCGAACGCGCAGGGACGACGTGAGCGTGGCCATGCGTATCGTGCCGGTGGGTGGCAGCGAGGGGAGACGCAGTGCCAGAGCCGCAAGAGCAAGCAGAGCGGCGCCCGCGGCGATGAAGAACGCGCTCCGCCATCCGGCGAGATGTCCTACGAGTGCGCCGAGCGGCAGGCTGACCACGGTGCCGGCGGAGATTCCGGCGGTGATCAGCGAACTCGCGCGGTTGACCGCTTCGGCGGGCACCAGTCGGGCGGCGACGCCGGCACCCATCGCCCAGAATCCGCCGACGGCGATGCCCAGCAGAATTCGGGCCACTGCCATCACCGGCATGTTGGGGGCCAGAGCTGCCACGACGTTGGAGACGGTGAAGGACACCGCGAGCGCGATCAGGACGTTGCGCCGGTCGAGCTTTCCCGAGGCGATGGTGAGCAGAGGCGCGGTGACCGCTGCCGTCAGGCCGGGGACGACGACGACCAGGCCCACGGTGCCGACGGAGACGTGGAGACTGGATCCGATGACGGGGAGGAGCCCGATCGGCAGGAACTCCGAGAGCACCAGGACGAAGGACATCAAGGCGACCGAGGCGACGGCCGGCCAGTTGCTCTGCGGCGAGGGGGCGGCGTGAGCTGCTGCTCGTAGCGGTTCCGGCCGACCAGCGACCGTTGCCGTGCTGGAGTGGTCACTCATGCTTTTTCTCTCCTGGAAGGATCGGGGGCCGCGGGTGGCCCGTGCCGCGTTGTTGCGCGGCGGCTGTGCCGCAGCCGTGGATGGGAGCGGCAGGGGTCACAGCGGCGTGACCTGAGAACGGGGCGAGCGCCGGGGCCGGTGGATCACCGGGCCGGCACCACCGCTCGATGTAATGTTCTTGGTTACATCGAAAATGCGAGTGGGTACTTGGGGTAGGAATGGGGATGGCCTGGCCGGAGGGCTGCTCCTCCAGCCCTCAAAGAAGCAAGGGCCACTCTTTCGGGCAGCTCTCCTACCGGGCGAGGAGCTTGGGTCGAGCAAACCTGCTTGATAGCGGTGAGGCACGGCGCTCGCGCCTGCCGACGAGGTCATCCTGGGATCCTGCAGGCGGGGCCCCTCTTCGCTCACCACTCCGGGATGGAGAATTACTCAGATCTGGTTGAGGCCACCGTCGACGTAGAGCTCGGTTCCGGTGACAAAGCTGCTCTGGTCGGACGCGAGGAAGAGTGCTGCCGCAGCCG
>NZ_JBHWEL010000092.1:0-25349 GCF_042734135.1 Streptomyces sp. NPDC059668
GGGTAGTTCAGCCTGTCCGGCGTTTGAGGACAAGGCCCTTGAGGCCGGACGGGGGTCTGGGGGCGGAGCCCCCAGGTACGGGATGGGACGGGTAGGGGCGGCGGGGGCGAAGGAAAGGCCGGTCACGTCAGGTTCTTGGACTTCAGCCACGCGTCCGCGACCTCGTCCGGATCCTTCCTCTCCTTGTCCACCAGCCGGTTGAGCCTGGTCAGCTCCTCGGACGAGAGCACGTTGCCGAGGGACGCCAGCGCCTTGCGGACCTTGGCGTCGGCCTTGCGGGAGGCGATGAGCGGGACGATGTGCTGGGACGGGATCAGGTTCAGCGGGTCGGTGAGGACGACCCAGCCGTTCTCGATGACGTCCACGTCCGTGGTGAAGACGTTGGCGACGTCGACGTCCCCCTTCTTCAGGGCCCCCTTGACCAACGGCCCGGAGGAGTCGAGGGACTTGAACTCCTTGAACTCCACGCCGTAGCGCTCTTTGAGGCCCACCGCGCCGACGACCCGCTTCTTCATCTCGGCCGCCGCGCCCAGGACCAGCTTCCCGTTGGCCTTGCGCAGGTCGGCGAGGCTCTTGAGGCCGTACTTGTCGGCGGTCTCCCGGGTGACCGCGAAGCTGTCACGGTCCTCGGCCGCCGCGTACGGCAGGACCTCCAGACCGGCGGGCAGCACGGTCGTCAGCGTGTTCTGCATGGCGCCGGCCTCGGTGTCCGTGGCCTTCGCGTCCAGGTAGAGGAGCAGGCTGCCCTGGTACTCGGGGAGCAAATCGATGTCGCCGCCCTCCAGCGCGGGCACGACGATCTCGCGCGAGCCCAGGTTGGGGCGGACCTTGGCCTTGATGCCGGCGGCCGACAGGACGCCCGCGTACAGGTAGCCGAGGATCTGGTTCTCGGTGAAGTTGGCGGTGCCGATGGTCAGGCCGCCGGCGCTGGATCCGGAGCCGCCGCCGCTGCCGCCGCCCGAGTTGTCGAGCGAGGTGATGCCGCCGCCGCAGGCGGCCAGGGCGGGGACGGAGGCCGCGGCGAACAGGCCCCCGAGCAGAGTCCTACGGTTCATGGTTCTTCGGCTCCTCAGTGGGCGTCGGCGGTGCGGAGATGACGGAAGAGGTAGCGCTGGAGTCCGGCCAGCGCGAGGTCGAGCACCACGGCGACGACCGCCACCAGGACCGCGCCGCCGAGGACCTGGACGAGGTCGCGCTGCGCCAGGCCGTCGAAGACGTACCGGCCCAGGCCGCCGAAGCTGACGTACGCGGCGATCGTGGCGGTGGACACGACCTGGATGAGGGAGAGGCGCAGGCCCGTCATGATCAGGGGGAGGGCCAGCGGGATCTCCACCTGGAACAGGACCTGGTGGCCGCGCATGCCCTGGCCGCGGGCCGCGTCCTTGACGTCCGGGTCGACGGCGCTCATGCCCGCGTAGGTGTTGGTGACGATGGCCGGTACGGCGAGGACGACCAGGGCCACGTACACCGACCACAGCGACAGGCCGCTGATCAGGAAGACCAGGACGACCAGGCCCACGGTGGGCAGCGCGCGGCCGAAGGAGGACAGGTTGATGGCGAGGAACGCGCCCCTGCCGGTGTGACCGATCAGCAGGCCGAGCGGGAGCGCGATGGCGGCCGCGATGAGCGTGGCGAGGAGCGAGTACTCCAGGTGCTCGGCGATGCGGTGTGCGATGCCGTCGGTGCCGGCCCACTGGTCGCCGCTGACCAGCCACTTGGCGAGGTTCCGGAAGAGTTCGTACATGTCAGGCTCGCCGCCTCGTCCACGGAGTGAGTACGTACTGGATCGCGACCAGCAGCCCGTCCGCGACCAGGGCCAGCAGCAGGGTCAGTACGACGCCCACGATCACGGGCGTCGGGAAGTTGCGCTGGAACCCGTCCGTGAAGAGCTGGCCGAGTCCGCCGTCGCCGATGTAGGTGGCGACGGAGACCAGGGAGATCGACATCACCGTCGCGATGCGGACCCCCGCCATGATCACCGGGAGGGCGAGCGGGAGCTCGACGGTGAGGAGGGTGCGCAGGGGGCGGGTGCCCATGGCCTTCGCGGCCTCCTTGGTCTTCACGGGGACCGAGTCGAGGCCTTCGACGGTGTTCCGCAGCAGGACGACGAGGGAGTAGATCGTCAGGCCGATGACCGTGGTGGTGCGGGTCAGGCCGCTCACCGGGAGCAGGAGGACGAAGATCGCGATCGAGGGGATCGTGAAGAGGACGTTCGAGAGGCCGAGGAGCACCCCGCGCAGGGCGCGCACCCGGTGGGCCACGACGGCCAGCGGGAGGGAGATCAGCAGGCCGAGGAGGACGGCGGAGAGCGCGGCCTCCAGATGCGAGAGGGTGAGGGTGGTCAGGTCGTCGGTGTGGTCGCCCAGCCAGGACCAGTCGATGGTCATATGGCGACGCCCGCGGTGCCGTGGGCCCTGGCGGCGTGCTCGTGGATGTCGTCCCGGGACGTGACGCCGGTCAGCGCGCCCTGTGCGTCGACCCGCGCCACCAGGCCGGCCGGCGAGGCGATCGACTCGTTCAGGGCGGCGAGCAGGGAGTCGCCGTCCCGCAGCGGCCGTACGGGGAAGGTGGTGTCGCCGGAGGCGGAGCGCCAGCTCAGCGGGTGGCGGTCCGCGTCGAGGGCGAGGGTCCAGGCACCGCCCTCGGGGGCCGGGCCCTGCGGCACGTCGGCGAGGTTCTCCAGCGAGAGGAGCTTCAGGCCGCGCTCGGCGCCCAGGAAGTCGGCGACGAAGTCGTCCGCCGGGCGGGCGAGCAGTTCGGCGGGGCTCGCGCACTGCACCAGGTGGCCGCCGGTCCGGAAGATCGCGATCTGGTCGCCGAGCCGGACCGCCTCGTCGACGTCGTGCGTGACGAAGACGATGGTCTTGCTCAACTCCTTCTGCAACCGCAGCAGTTCGTCCTGGAGCTGGGTGCGCACCACCGGGTCGACCGCGCCGAAGGGTTCGTCCATGAGCAGGACGGGCGGGTCGGCGGCGAGTGCGCGGGCCACGCCGACGCGCTGCTGCTGGCCGCCGGAGAGCTGGTGCGGGTAGCGCTTGCCGGAGTCGGCGGCCAGCCCGACCGTCTCCAGCAGTTCGGCAGCCCGGGCGCGGGCCTTTCTGCGGCCCCAGCCCAGCAGCAGCGGCACGGTGGCGATGTTGTCGAGCACCGTGCGGTGCGGGAAGAGGCCGGACTGCTGGATGACGTAGCCGATGGAGCGGCGCAGTTCGGCGGCGTCCTGCTCCAGGACGTCCTTGCCGCCGACACGGATGGTGCCGGAGGTCGGATCGACCATCCGGTTGATCATCCTCAGGGTGGTGGTCTTACCGCAACCGGAGGATCCGACGAGGACGGTCACGCCGCCTTCCGGCATCTCCAGGGAGAGGTCGTGGACTGCGGTGGTGCCGTTGGGGAAGCGCTTGTGGACCGTGTCGAACTGGATCATGAGGTGTCCCTTGCCCGGTCTGCATATCGTCATGCAGAGTTCTCTGTATCTGAATAGGTTGTCAACGGTCCGGCGTTAATCGCTGGTTACTTGTGGCCGCCAGGCAAGATTCAATGTCGGGATCGAGGGGAGTTCGGGCCTTATGTCGTCTCGGAATATGGACACGTTCGGCGCGCTGGACGCACCGGTCACGACCGGGCTCGTGGTCCTGGACGGGTGCGGCACCGGTGTCGAGGACATCGTCCGGCTCGCCGACGGCACCGCACGCCCGGTTCCCGGCACCGAGGCGATGAAGCGCGTCGAGGTGTCCTGGGACGCCGCCCGGCAGATCGCCGCGACCGGCCGGGTCTACGGCCGGTCCACCGGCGTGGGCGCCAACCGGAACGAGGACGTGCCGACCGAGGCCGCCGCCGAACACGGTCTGCGGCTGCTGCGCAGTCACGCCGGGGCGATCGGCGAGGAGCTCCCCGCCCGGCAGGTACGGGCCATGCTCGCCGTCCGCGCCAACCAGCTGCTGGCGGGCGGAGCGGGCCTGCGCCCCACCGTCGTCACCGCCCTGTGCGAGGCGCTGGAGACCGGGGCGTACCCGGTCGTGAACGAGTTCGGATCGGTCGGCACCGGCGACATCGCGGCCCTGGCCCAGTTCGGACTCGCGCTGGTGGGGGAGCACCGGTGGAGGGGGACGGGCGCTCCGGAACCCCAGCCCCTCGACAACAACGACGCCCTCGCGCTGATCAGCAGCAACGCGCTCACCCTCGGACAGTCCGCCCTCGCCCTGCACGAGCTGCGCGGGCTGATCGGAGCCACCCAGGTCGTCGCCGCGCTGTCGCTGCTGGCCGTGGACGGTTCGCACGAGGCGTACGCCGCCCCCGTGCACGCCGCCCGGCCGCACCGCGGGTCCGTCGAGGTGGCCCGGCGGATGCGGGAGCTGATCGGCGCCGCCGACCGCCCCACCCCGCCGCTCGGGCGGATCCAGGACCCGTACGGCTTCCGGTGCGTTCCGCAGATCCACGGGCCCGCGCACGACGCCGCGGACGCGCTCGACGAGGTCCTCTCCGTCGAGATCAACGCCGCCGCCGAAAACCCCCTGATCTCCGCCGAGGACATGGCCGCCTACCACCACGGCGGCTTCTACCAGGCCCAACTCGCCCTCGCCCTGGACCACTTCAGGCTCGCCGTCACCCAGGTGGCCCGGCTGTCCACCTCGCGGCTCTCCACCCTCAACGAACCCGCGTACACCCGGCTGCGCCCCTTCCTCGCCGACCAGGAGCCCGCGTCCTCGGGCGTGATGATCCTGGAATACGCCGCCGGTGCCGCCCTGGGTGACCTGCGGGCCTTCTCCGCCCCCGCCTCGCTCGGCCACGCTGTACTCTCCCGGGGCGTCGAGGAACAGGCGAGCTTCGCCTCGCTCGCCGCACGGCAGACACTGCGGGCGTGCGGTGCCTACCGTCTCGTCGTCGGCTGTGAACTGGTCGCCGCCGTACGGGCGCTGCGCCAGCGCGACCTGCGGCCCGACCCGGAGCTGCCGGTCGGACGGGCGCTGGAACTGGCCGAGTCGGTGCTCGGCCTCGACCAGGCCGACCGGCCGCTCACCGACGACGTGACGGCGGCGGCCGCGCTGCTCGACCGGTTCACGGACATCTGGAGGGGGAGCGGATCATGAGCGTGGACAGGGACATGAACGTGACGGACAGCCCGGCCGGGCGCCTTCAGGCGCTCTTCGAGGGGCACCGGCTGACACCGACCCAGCGTCGCATCGCGCACAGCATGGTGCGGCGCGCCGCCGACGTGCCGTTCCTGTCGAGCGTCGAACTCGCCGAACTCGCCGGCGTCAGCCAGCCGTCCGTGACCCGCTTCGCGGTCGCGCTCGGCTTCGACGGCTACCCGGCCCTGCGCCGGCATCTGCGCGAGGTCGCCCCCACCGAACAGGCCGCGGCCCCGGGCTCGTACAACGAGTACCAGCAGGCCGTGGAGGCCGAGATCGAGAACCTGAAGCACCTCGCCGCGGTGCTCGCCGACCCGCGCCCGGTGCAGCGCGCGGGACGGCTGCTGGCCGCCTCCCGCCCGCTCCCGGTGCTCGGGCTGCGGGCCGCGGCCTCCCAGGCCTACGGCTTCGCGTACTTCGCCGCCAAGGTCCACCCCGACGTACGGCTGCTGCACGAGGGCGGCACCATGCTGCACGACCGCGTCGACGCCGCCGTGCGCGCCGGAGCGAGCGCCCTGCTCTGCTTCGCGCTGCCCCGCCACCCGCGCGAGGTCGTGGACTCCCTCGGCTACGCGAAGGAGGCGGGACTGACGGTCGTCACGGTCGCGGACTCCGCCTTCGCGCCGGTGGCGAAGGTGTCGGACCTGCTGCTGCCCGCCGCCGTCGGCACCGGCCTCGCCTTCGACACGGCCTGCGCCCCCATGCTCCTCGGGCGGGTCCTGCTGGAGGCGATGTGCGACGACCTGCCGGACGCCCAGGCGCGGCTGGAGGAGTTCGACGCACGGGCCTCGGCCCGGGGACTGTTCGTCGAGTAGCCGTCGAACGGGCCCCGTGGTCGGCCGGGGCGGCCGTCGTGCAAGGCCCGCCTCCCGGGAGCGGCCCGTCTCCGGACGCGTCCGCGCGTCTCCTGTGGAGGGCGATCGCGCCGGGCGGTGCGGGGGTTCGGGGTGCCCGGTCCCGCGCGGGGCCGAAGGCGGGCGGCCGCGCTTCTCAGACTCGTCTCACCTTCGCTCGTTAGCGTGCCCGCCCGAAGAGGCTGACGGCGGACGAAAGGGAGGCGGAAGGTGGCGCACGGAGGGCAGGGACTGGCTCGGGTGGCCGTCGTCGTGAGGGCCGGGGCCGCACCGCTGTGGTGGAGCGGAGTGTTCGCGGCCGGTGTCGGAGTGCTGGTGCCGGGCCTGACCGGGCGGCGTATCGGCGTCCTGGCCGGCGCCGCGCTGTTCGTCCTGGCCGCCGCCGTGGTGGCGTACACCCGCAGGAAGCGGTACGCCGGGCTGATCCGCTCCGCGGCCCGGGCGGGCAAGCACGACGTGCTTCAGGACCGGGCCGTGACGATACGCAACTGGCGCCGCGGCCACCGCTGGTGGCTGCTGCTCGCCTTCGTGGCCGCGCTGGGCGGCTCCTTCGCCCTGCCCGCCGCGGGCGGCATGCTGCTGGCCGGCGCGGGCGTCGGCCTGTGGCTGAAGGCCGGCTGGCTCGGGCGCCGCGAACGCGCCGGGCAGGCGCTGATCTGGGTACGGGTCGACTGGCTCGGCCGGGGCTCGGGCGCCCCCGCCGGGAAGCCGGTCAAGGCGTGCCGGGCCACCGGTGTGGCGGCCGGCGACGCCGCGCCCGGAGGAGCGCGACGTCGCTGACGGGCTACCGGCCCGGCCGTTACACCTCGAGGTCCGCCTCGATCCTCTTCAGCTGGTGCCTGGCCATCGCCAGGTTGGCACGCTTGGCGTCGAGCACCAGGTACAGGAAGAGCCCGTTGCCGCCGCGTCCTTTCATCAGCCGGATCAGGTGGTACTGGTCGGACAGCGTGATCAGGATGTCCTCGATCTCGCCCTTCAGCCCGAGGTGTTCCATGGTGCGCAGCTTGGCGCGGACGACGTCGGTGTTGCCCGCCGCCGCGACGGTGAGGTCGAAGCCCTTGCTCCCGCCGATCGTGCCCAGCGCCATGCCGCTGGTGTAGTCGACGAGAGCCGCTCCGGTCGCGCCCTCGATGGACGCCAGCGCCTCTTTCAGTGCGGTTTCGGTGTTCGTCATGGTGTGGTTCTCCCTCTCAGCTTTCCGATGTGCGTGGGGTGTTGGGTGTAGAAGTGGTCGGTGTGCGGGATGCGCCGCGCGCCGGGCGGCCGCGCGTGGGGAGCGGGGCGGTGGTCCGCGTGGGAGCCCTCGCCGGGGTGACCGGTTCACCGCGCGCCGTCGCGGCCTCCACGAGCTCACCGATCCGCGTGCCGGAGCGCCGCCCCTCCAGATGCAGCCGGCCGACGTTGACCCGGTCCTGGGCCAGCAGCGTCAGTACGGCGGAGGTGCCCGCCGCGTACGTCGCCACGTAGCCGTCGACGCCGCGCACCAGCAGCTCGCGGAAGTCGCCCTGCCCGGTGGCGTCCGCCATCCGCACGGCGACCCCCAGCGCGGCCGCGGTGAGCGCGGCCACGCCCTCGGGTTCGACTCCGGGCGTGTCGTGGGCGAGTACGAGACCGTCGACGCTGGCCGCCAGAGCACCGGTCAGTTGGGGCACGCGGGCCCTCAACCGGTGCAGTTCGTCGAGGACTTCGGGTTCCGCCGCCATCAGCAGTCTCCTCTCGGCACGCTGTCGCAGCGCGCGGATCACAGGGCCTCCCGTCGTTCCGGGGTCACAGCGCCTCCAGCGCGTCTCGCAGCCGGCGCAGCAGCGCGACGTCGGGGTCGGCGGAGGACTGGGTGAGCACAGTGGGCACCGGGGCCCGCTCCGGCGGGGTCGCCGCCGTCACGACTCCGGCGGCGGCCAGCCGGCGGACGTCGACCAGGGTGTGGAAGGCCGGCCGCCCCAGGGCGAGCGAGATGTCCGAGGCCGTACGCAGGCCGTCCACCCGGCCGAGCACGGACCACTGCCGGAGCGGGACCGACGGTTCGCAGGAGCGCCGGGAGCGCGCCAGCGGAGCGGTGTCCGTCGCGGCGTCGGGCCAGACGCGGTGCAGCAGTTCACGGCGGCGCACCGTCTCGCGCTCCAGCGCGGCCACCGGTACGGGGCGTACCGGGCCGAGCCAGTGCGCGGCCCCGTACCGGAACCGGGCCGGGGTGCTGCTCGGCCCCAGCACGAAGTACGCCGCGTCGTACAGCGCGCCGAGGTGGCACAGTTCGAGCGCGCCCTCGGCGATCCGGCCGCGTTCCACCAGGAACCGGCCGACCCGGCGGCGGGCGCCGGCCTCCGCGACCGCCTCCCGCCAGGCCTCCGCCGCCACCACGCCGCGTGCGGTGAGCAGCACGTCGAGCGAGGGGGTGGCGGGGCTCTCGGCGTGCACGACGTCTCCGTCGCTGAGGTAGAGCACACCCCGCTCGCGCACGAGTACGCCGGTGGCGCGCTCGGCGGCGAGCCGGCTGAGCATCGGCGAGACGGCGTTGACGGGACCCGCCCCCTTGTCGCGCACCGGAAGTTCGAGCGGAGGCGGTGTTCTGACCGTGGTCATCCCAGCACCAGCCGTCCCGCCATCTCGCCGAGCCTGATCCTGGCCAGAGCGAGGTTGCCGTCCGCCCGGTCCAGCCAGAGGTGCAGGAAGACGCTGCTGTCGAAGGTGGTCCTGACGAACCGCAGCAGGTGGTAGCTGTCGCGGTTGCTGATGATCAGGTCCTCGACCGGTGTCTCCTGCTCGGACCAGTCGGAACCGTCGGCCGGGGCGAACGCCTTGTGCTCGGCGGCGAGCCGGGCGAGCTCGGCGGCCTCGGCCGCGGTCGTCTCGTGGTCACCGCCCGGCGCGTCCCCGACCGTGCCCAGGGCCAGCCCGCTGGTCCAGTCGACCACCGCGGCACCCCGGGCACCGGGCAGTCGCATGGCTTCCAGTAGGCACTCGTCGATTCCGGGCACCGTTTATCCCCTCCCGCCAAAGGGTTCGGCCGAGTGACGACGAAGTTACGCAACGTGTGCGTGGCGGGTGATGGAAATGGCATTTTCCTGTGGAACATGCCCGGTGGTGACTAAGGTGGGTCGACTGACCACATTTTCCGGTGCCTGGGCGCCCGTTCGAAGGCCCGCCCGGGGGCGTCCGTGAGCCCGCCGGGGCGTGCGGCCGACCTCCGCGCGCTGCCTCGCGGTCCTACAGTCCCGAGAGCGCGGACGGCTGGGCTCCGCCCGACTCCGCGACGATCTCGGAGAGGGTCTGCGGTTCCCGTACGACCGCGAAGCGCACCCCGGTGTTCCCGCGTCCGCCCGTGTCCCGTTCGTCGTCGCCGGCGGGCGCGTAGCCGTGGATGCCGGGGCGGGCCAGGGAGTTGTACGCGTAGTGGTGCGCGAAGTAGTACGCGCCCGTGTCCAGTGCCGCCGCGTAGTCGCCCTGTTCGAGCAGGGGCAGTGCGAGTCCCTCGGCGAGCAGGTCGCCCGCGAAGCAGGCGGGGCCCGCGACGTCCTGCACCACGTCGGGTCCCGGCTTGGGCCGCCCCTTCGCGTCGTACGCGGCGATGCGCAGCGGCCAGGACGCGGGCGCGTAGACCGTGCGGGCCGCGATCTGCACCCCGGCGTGCGTGACCGCGACGGGCCGGCCGCCGGCTGACTTCGCGTACTCGACCCGGGCGACGACGGTTCCGTGTTTGGCCAGCAGCGACCGCCCGAACTCGGTGACCAGTCCGTACCGTCCGTCGAAGAGCCCCGGCACCGCCTCGGCGAGCAGCCGCGCGTACTGCGCGTAGGTCGGGGCGGTGGCGTCGGAGGTGAAGTCGACCGGCAGTCCGCCGCCGATGTCGAGCGTGTCGATCTGCCGCCGTCCGACGTGCCGGTTGATCTCCTCGGCGAGCGCGTACGTCTCGGCGATGCCCCGGGCCATCAGGGAGAGCGGGATGCCCTGCGACCCGGTGTGCGCGTGCAGCCGGGTCAGCCAGGGGCGGTCGGCGAACGCCTGGACGATCCACTCCCTGGCGCCCTCGTCGCGCAGGGCGACGCCGAACTTGGAGGTCGCCGTCGCGGTCGAGAGCGCCTCGATGGAACCCCCGCCGACCTGCGGGTTCACCCGGATTCCGAGAGGTGACGCGGGGGTCGTGGTCCCCACCAGGGCGTCGAGGCGCCCCAGCTCCTGGGGGTTGTCCGCGTTGACGGCGATGCCCAGCGTCAGCGCCTCGCGCAGCTCGGCGGTCGTCTTGGCCGGGGAGTCGAGCACGGTCCGGGACGGCGGTACTCCGGCCGCCCGCGCGAGGGCCAGCTCGCCCGGGCTCGCCACCTCGGCGCCGATGCCGTGCTCGTGCAGCAGCCGCAGTACGGGCACGAGGGGGGTCGCCTTCACCGCGAAGGCGTGCAGGACGGGTGTGCCGGGCGCCGTCACGGCGTCGAAGGCCGCCCGCAGTGCCGCCGCCGAGGCCCTGATGCCGGGAACGTCGAGCAGCGCGATGATGGGGGACTCGGGCCCCAGCAGCCCCTGCTCCACGGCGGCCCGGACCGCTTCGTCGCGGCGCGCCACCCGGTCGGAGTCCGACCCGTGTCCGCCGTCCGCGGCGGCATGCCTGGCGCCGCCCGGGGGCATCACCCTGTTCCCGCCCGTCCCGCCGCGCATCGGATCCCCCGGCCTGTCCCTGTCTGAACCCATACATCCCAGCCAAACACCCGCGGCGCGCCCGCGCTGGCCTACGCATCTATTGACTAGCTCTATTCAAAAAGACAGGATGTGAATATCTGCTGCAACAGTTCGCTGCAGCATCAGCCGGAACAGTTCCGCACAGGAGGCAGACCATGTCAGGACCCCGCCCCGTCCGAGCGCCGCGCGGTACGGAACTGAGTGCCCTGGGATGGCAGCAGGAAGCCGCCCTGCGGATGCTGCAGAACAACCTCGACCCCGAGGTCGCCGAGCACCCCGACAAGCTCGTCGTCTACGGCGGCACCGGCAAGGCCGCCCGTGACTGGCGCTCCTTCGACGCCATGGTGCGCACCCTGCGGACCCTCAAGCAGGACGAGACGATGCTCGTCCAGTCCGGCCGTCCCGTCGGCGTCATGCAGACCCACGAGTGGGCCCCGCGCGTCCTCATCGCCAACTCCAACCTGGTCGGCGACTGGGCCAACTGGGAGGAGTTCCGGCGCCTGGAGGCGCTCGGCCTCACCATGTACGGCCAGATGACGGCCGGCTCCTGGATCTACATCGGCACCCAGGGCATCCTCCAGGGCACCTACGAGACCTTCTCCGCCGTCGCCGCCAAGAAGTTCGGCGGCACGCTCGCCGGCACCATCACGCTGACCGCCGGCCTCGGCGGCATGGGCGGCGCCCAGCCCCTCGCCGTGACCATGAACGACGGCGTCGCGATCTGCATCGACGTGGACCCGCGCGCCATCGAGCGCCGCATCGAGCACCGCTACCTGGACGTGAAGGCCGACTCCCTGGAGCACGCCCTCCAGCTCGCCGTCGAGGCCCGCGACCAGCGCAGGCCGCTCTCCATCGGCCTGCTCGGCAACGCCGCCGAACTGCTGCCGCGGATGCTCGCCGAGGGCGCCCCCGTCGACATCGTGACCGACCAGACCTCGGCCCACGACCCGCTCGCCTACCTCCCCGTCGGCGTCGACTTCGACGACATGGCCTCGTACGCGGCCAAGGACCCGGCGGGCTTCACCACCCGCGCCCGCGAGTCCATGGCCAAGCACGTCGAGGCGATGGTCGGCTTCATGGACGCGGGCGCCGAGGTCTTCGACTACGGCAACTCGATCCGCGGCGAGGCACAACTCGCCGGATACGACCGGGCGTTCGCCTTCCCCGGCTTCGTCCCCGCCTACATCCGCCCGCTCTTCTCCGAGGGCAAGGGCCCCTTCCGCTGGGCCGCCCTGTCCGGCGAGGCCTCCGACATCGCCAAGACCGACAAGGCGATCCTCGACCTCTTCCCGGAGAACGAGTCCCTGCACCGCTGGATCAAGCTGGCCGGCGAGCGCGTCCACTTCCAGGGCCTGCCCGCCCGCATCTGCTGGCTCGGCTACGGCGAGCGCGACAAGGCCGGCGAGCGCTTCAACGACATGGTGGCCTCCGGCGAGCTCGCCGCGCCCCTGGCCATCGGCCGCGACCACCTCGACTGCGGCTCCGTCGCCTCCCCGTACCGCGAGACCGAGGCCATGCTCGACGGCTCCGACGCGATCGCCGACTGGCCGCTGCTCAACGCCATGGTGAACGTCGCCTCCGGCGCCTCCTGGGTCTCCATCCACCACGGCGGCGGCGTCGGCATGGGCCGCTCCATCCACGCCGGCCAGGTCACCGTCGCCGACGGCACCGCGCTGGCCGGCGAGAAGATCCGCCGCGTCCTGACCAACGACCCCGGCATGGGCGTCATCCGCCACGTCGACGCCGGCTACGACATCGCCGAGTCCGTCGCCGCCGAGCGCGGCGTGCGCGTCCCGATGCGGGAAGGCGAGTCCGCGTGACCCAGCACGACGGTGGGCCGGGGGCGCTGTCCCCGGCCGCCCCGGGCGCGCCCGCGGCACCGGGCGGCTCCGTGCCGGCCTCCTTCCACACCATGTGGCGGGAGCTCGAACCCATCGGGCGCCACGCGGACAGCGGCGGATACCGCCGGTTCGCCTGGACCGGGGCGGACGCCGACTGCCGGGCGTGGTTCCGGTCGCAGGCCGAGTCCCGCGGGCTGCGCTACGAACTCGACCGCAACGGGAACCAGTGGGCCTGGCTCGGCGACCCCGCCGAGGGCGACGCCGTGGTCACCGGGTCCCATCTGGACTCCGTGCCCGACGGCGGCGCCTTCGACGGCCCGCTCGGCGTCGTGTCGTCCTTCGCCGCCCTCGACGAACTGCGCGGCAGACAGGTCCGGTTCACCAGACCCCTCGCCGTCGTCAACTTCGGGGACGAGGAGGGCGCCCGGTTCGGACTCGCCTGCGTCGGCTCCCGGCTGGCCGCGGGACAGCTCACCGTCGAGCAGGCCCACCGGCTCACGGACGCCGACGGGGTCACGCTCCCGCAGGCCATGGAGCGGGCCGGGTACGACCCCGACACCATCGGACCGGACCCGGAACGCCTCTCCCGCATCGGCGCCTTCGTCGAACTCCACGTCGAGCAGGGCCGGGCCCTCGACCTGTCCGGCGACCGGGTCGGCATCGCCAGCGCCATCTGGCCGCACGGCCGCTGGCGCTTCGACTTCCGCGGCGAGGCCAACCACGCGGGCACCACCCGGCTCGTGGACCGCCGCGACCCGATGCTCCCGTACGCCGAGACCGTGCTCGCCGCCCGCCGCGAGGCCCTGATCACGGGCGCCGTCGCCACCTTCGGCAAGATCTCCGTCGAGCCGAACGGCGTGAACGCCATCCCGTCCCTGGTGCGCGGCTGGCTGGACTCCCGCGCCGCCGACCAGCCGACCCTCGACACCGTCGTCACCGGCATCGAGAAGGCGGCCCGGGAGTACGCGCAGGCCCAGGGCGTCGAACTCGACGTCGTGCGCGAGTCGTTCACCCCCGTCGTCGAGTTCGAGCACGCCCTGCGCGACGAACTCGCCCGCATCCTCACCACCACGGCCGACCTCACCGTCCCCGTGCTGGGGACGGGCGCCGGACACGACGCCGGAATCCTCTCCGGGACCGTCCCTACCGCCATGCTGTTCGTACGCAACCCCACGGGTGTCTCGCACTCCCCGGCCGAGTACGCCGCCGAGGACGACTGCGTGGCCGGGGTGACCGCACTCGCCGACGTACTCGAAGGGCTGGCCTGCAGGTGACGCAGACGTACTGGCTGGAACACGCCTGGCTCGACACCCACGTCGAGCCGGGCGTCGCCCTGACCGTGTCGGCCGCCGGCTCCGCCGCCGGCGCGGACGGCCGCATCACCGCCCTGCGCACGGGCGTCCCCACACCGCCCCCGGGCGCCGAGATCCTGCGCGGACTCACCCTCCCCGGACTCGCCGACGCCCACTCGCACGCCTTCCACCGAGCCCTGCGCGGCACCGTCCAGGTGGGCTCCGGCACCTTCTGGACCTGGCGCGAGACCATGTACTCGGTCGCGGACCGGCTGACCCCGGACACCTACCACGCGCTCGCCCGCGCGGTGTACGCCGAGATGGCGCTCGCGGGCGTCACGGCCGTCGGCGAGTTCCACTACCTGCACCACGCCCCCGGCGGCACCCCCTACGCCGACCCGAACGCGATGGGCGAGGCGCTGATCGAGGCCGCGCGGGAGGCCGGGATCAGGATCACGCTGCTCGACACGGCGTACGTCTCCTCGGGCTTCGGCCAGCCGCCCAACCGTCACCAGCTGCGCTTCTCCGACGGCAGCGCGGACGCCTGGGCGGAACGCTCCTCCCTCCTCAAGGACCGCGACCACGCACGCATCGGCGCCGCCGTCCACTCCGTACGGGCCGTGCCCGCCGGACAGCTGGCGACGGTGGCACGCTGGGCCGAGGAGCGACGCGCCCCGCTGCACGTCCATCTGTCCGAGCAGACCGCCGAGAACGACGCCTGCCTCCAGCACCACGGCTGCACCCCCACCCGGCTGCTCGCCGACCACGGGGTGCTCGGCCCGCGCACCACGGGCGTCCACAACACCCACCTCACCGACGAGGACATCGCCCTGCTCGGCGGCTCCTCGACCGGCACCTGCATGTGTCCCACCACCGAACGCGACCTCGCGGACGGCATCGGCCCCGCCGCCGCCCTGCAGCGCGCGGGCTCGCCCCTCTCCCTCGGCTCCGACAGCCACGCCGTCATCGACCTCCTCGAAGAGGCCCGCGCGATGGAGCTGAACGAACGCCTGCGCACCCGCACCCGCGGCCACTGGACGGCCGCCGCCCTGCTGCGCGCCGCCTCCGCGGACGGTCACGCGGCCCTGGGCTGGGACGACGTGGGCATCCTGGAGGTCGGCGCGCGCGCCGACTTCACGACGATCGCGCTCGACTCGGTCAGAACGGCGGGCACGCTGCCGCGACTCGGCGCGGAGTCGGCCGTGTTCGCCGCGACGGCCGCCGACGTACGCCACACCGTCGTGGCGGGCCGGCCCGTCGTACGCGACGGCGCGCACACCCTCGTACCGGATGTGCCGAAGGCCCTCGCGGACGCCGTCGAAGCACTGCGCGCCTGAACCCCGTCCACAGGCTCACCACCGACAAGGACGCCATGAGCACCGTCATCACCAACATCGCCACGCTGGTCACCAACGATCCCTCCCTCGGCGACGGACCCCTCGGTCCGATCCAGGACGCGGCCGTCGTCATCGACGGCGACCGCGTCGTGTGGACCGGTGAATCAAGGAAAGCACCCGCCACCGACAACCGGGTCGACGCCGGCGGCCGGGCCGTCGTCCCCGGCTTCGTGGACTCCCACTCGCACCTCGTCTTCGCCGGCGACCGCACCGAGGAGTTCAACGCCCGGATGTCCGGCCGCGGTTACACGGCGGGCGGCATCCGCACCACCGTCGCCGCGACCCGCGCCGCGAGCGACGAGGACCTGGAGCGGAACCTCACGCACTACCTCGCCGAGGCCCTGCGCCAGGGCACCACGACCTTCGAGACGAAGTCCGGCTACGGACTCACCGTCGAGGACGAGGCCCGCGCCCTGCGGATCGCGGCCCGCCACACCGACGAGGTCACCTACCTCGGCGCGCACATCGTCGCCCCCGAACACGCCGACGACCCGGCCGCGTACGTGGCCCTGGTGACCGGCGAGATGCTCGACGCCTGCGCCCCGCACGCCCGTTGGATCGACGTCTTCTGCGAGAAGGGCGCCTTCGACGGCGACCAGGCCCGCGCGATCCTCACCGCGGGAAAGGCGAAGGGCCTGCACCCGCGCGTCCACGCCAACCAGCTCACCTACGGCCCCGGCGTGCAGCTCGCCGTCGAACTGGACGCCGCGAGCGCCGACCACTGCACGCACCTGACCGACGCCGACGTGGCGGCGCTCGCGAGCGGGAACACCGTGGCGACGCTGCTGCCCGGCGCCGAGTTCTCCACCCGCGCCCAGTGGCCGGACGCCCGCCGCCTGCTGGACGCGGGCGTCACCGTCGCCCTCTCCACCGACTGCAACCCGGGCTCCTCCTTCACCTCGTCCGTCCCGTTCTGCATCGCGCTCGCCGTCCGGGACATGGGGATGACCCCGGACGAGGCGGTGTGGTCGGCCACGGCGGGCGGCGCCGCGGCCCTGCGGCGCGAGGACATCGGCCGCCTCACCGTCGGCGCCCGCGCGGACCTGACCCTCCTGGACGCGCCGAGCCACGTGCACCTCGCCTACCGGCCAGGCGTACCGCTGGTCACCGGCGTCTGGCGGGGCGGCGTACGCGAGGTCTGACCGTCCGGCCCCCGTCCCGGCCCTCCCGTGGCCAGGTCCTGACCGTCCCCGGGCCGGGGCCGGTCAGGACGCCCCCGCCCGCCACCGCTGGTCCGCGCCCCCGTTCAGCGGGAGCAGCGCCAGGCCGTCGCCGCCGTCCGGGGTGAGCCCGGTCTCGATGGCGACGGCGGGGCGGATGACACCGTCGTCGCCCACGGTGAACCGCAGGTTCCGGGCGTGCCGGCCCTCGGCCGAGGAGCACTCCCAGATGCCGACGCCGTTGTCGACGGAACCGCGGCTGTCCAGGCAGAAGTCGGGGTCGGCGTACGACTGGAGGACGCCGAGGGAGGCGTCGACGCGCCAGCGCTGGGTGGACGAGGAGCCGCAGTGGGCGGTGACGACGTCCGTGCCCTTCTCCAGGTCACCGTCGCGGATGTCCAGGCACAGGCCCGAGGCGGCGTTCACCACCTGGGCGTACGCGGCTCCCGGCGGAGCGGCCGGGGTGGGCGTGGGGGAGGGCTCGGGGCGCGTGGACCTCGACGGGGACGCGGACGCCGTCGGGGAGGCGGACGCGGAGGCGCCGGTCGCCGAGGCGGACGCCCCGGACGGGGACGGGGAGGAGGACGGGGTCGCCGGGACCGTCGCCGTGACCGTCACCGACGGCGGGTTGGCGGGGGTGCCGACCGTGCCCGCCGCGTCCTGGGCCGGTGAGCCGCCGGACGACAGCAGGAGGAGCAGCAGCGGCGCCAGGGCGACGCCGAGGGCCGCCGACGCCAGCACCATGCGGCGGGACGGCGGCCAGGGCCCGGACGGCGCCCGGACGCCGGGCGCCGGCTCGTGGGCGCCGCTCATGGTGTACGCCGTGCCGGCCCAGGGCAGCAGGCCCTCGGCCAGGGTGGCGCGCGGGTGGTCGCGCAGGGCGGACAGTTCCTCGTACGCCGTCGTGCAGTGCGCGCAGTGCGCCATGTGGGCGTCCAGGTCGGAACTGAAGCGGGGGCTGTCGGGCCGCAGCGATTCCTCGATCAGCCGGCGGAAGTCCCCGCACGAGGGGTCGTCGGAGGCGGCCAGCCGGGCCTTCAGACAGGCCTGGCCCAATGCGGTCAGCGCCTGGTCCGTGCCGTACGTCACGTCCTCACGGGTGAGACCGAGCAGCACCGCGGTCCGCTCCTCGGGCTCCCGTTCCACCAGTCCGTACCAGATCAGGCCCTGGGCCCGGGACGGGAGGGACTGGAACGCCGGGAGCATCCGCGGGACGGGGCCCTCGGGTCCCGCCGTGTTCAGGACCAGGAGCAGCCCGGCGTCGAGGCCGGCGGCCCGCTCGTCGGCGGCCCAGGACACGGCCACCCGCGAGGTCAGCAGCAGGAGCTGGTGCCGCCACGGGACGCCGGGGTCGCTGCCGCGGGCGGTCTCCTGGGCCGCGAGGGTGAAGGCCTGCGCCGCGAGCTGGCGTGCCGCGGACTCGCCGGCCGTGCAGAGCCGGGCGTAGGCGAGGACCGACGCGCGGTGACGGCCGCGGAGTTCCTGGAGTGCCGGGTACGCGGTCGGGGTGGCGGCGCGCAGCAGTTCGGTCAGGCGCGCGTCGGGCGTCCGGGCGTGAGCCCCGCCGCCCTCGGCCCCGGTCCCGTCGTCCTTGCCGGCCGGATCGCCCTGAGCCATCCCTCCGCCTCCTCGTCCCCCGTGCTGTCGCTCGCCCCGTCCTGACGTACCGGCCAGTTTGGGGGTGCCCACAGTGGCAGGGGTGACCCTCCGGGGAAAGAGTCGGAGAGGAGGTTTCCCCGGGTAACTTCCGCCGGGGAAGAGGAACCGCGCGGAAGGAACCGGATGAAGCGGAAAGAAGCGGCCCGGCACCGTCAGGGCCGGACCGCTTTCCACCGGGACCGCGCGGGGGAGTTCCTGGACCGCTCTTGGGGGTACCAGGAGTGCGCGGGGGAGTTCCGGGACCGCTCGTGGGGGTGAGACCCCGTCACTCCTCGACCGTCAGGCCCCTGCGGAGCCGCACCAGCGTCCGCGACAGCAGCCGCGACACGTGCATCTGCGAGATGCCGAGTTCGTCGCCGATCTCGGACTGCGTCATGTTGGCGACGAAGCGCAGCGACAGGATCTGCCGGTCGCGCTGCGGGAGGCCGGCGATCAGCGGCTTGAGGGACTCCACGTACTCGATGCCTTCGAGCCCGTGGTCCTCGTAGCCGATGCGGTCCGCGAGCGCGCCCTCGGAGTCGTCCTCCTCGGGCTGGGCGTCCAGCGAGCTCGCCGTGTAGGCGTTCGAGGCGGCCATGCCCTCGACGACCTCGTCGTTGGTGATGCCCAGGCGTTCCGCCAACTCGCCGACGGTGGGCGACCGGTCGAGGCGCTGGGCGAGTTCGTCGCCGGCCTTGGCCAGGTCGAGCCGGAGTTCCTGGAGCCGGCGCGGTACCCGCACGGACCAGGAGGTGTCGCGGAAGAAGCGCTTGATCTCGCCGATGATGGTCGGCATGGCGAAGGTGGGGAATTCCACGCCACGGCTCAGCTCGAAGCGGTCGATCGCCTTGATCAGGCCGATCGTGCCGACCTGGATGATGTCCTCCATCGGCTCGCTGCGGGAGCGGAAGCGGGAGGCGGCGAACTTCACCAGCGCGAGGTTGAGTTCGACGAGCGTGTTGCGGACGTACGAGTAGTCGTGGGTGCCCTCTTCGAGGGACTCCAGGCGCTCGAAGAGCGTCTTGGACAGGGCCCGTGCGTCCACTGCCCCCACCTCGTCGTACGGGGGGATCTCCGGAAGCCCCTCCAGGCCCGCGAGGTCCGCGCCGTGGTCGGCGGGGTCGTGGTCCGGGTGTTCCGGAGAGGGTGCCGACGTCGCCCTCTGGGTCTGCGATGCGTCGAGCCGGGGTGACATGGTGTCCTCCATCGTTCTCGGCATATGGCCGCCGATGCCTATACGTGCACTGCGGTGTGCGGCGCCTCCGTAGCCGGCCGTGTCGAATAGCTGTCTCTACTAGCCCTACCCGCTTTCGCGTATCCCTCGCAAGTGCCTTTCATTGCTAAATGTCCATTTTCGGGGGGTTGTTCGGGTGTCGGAGATCGTGGGGAAGGCGTAGTGTTCGAGTGTGTAAACAGGACTCACGACGCTCGGGAGAGAGACGGCATGGACCGCGGGACGGTCGGCAGCGCACAGTCTGGCCGGCTTCTTGTCGAGGTGCGGGAAGAGGGCTCTAGCGCCGTCGTGACCCCCGCGGGTGAGTTGGATCACCACACGGCCGAATTGTTGCGTGAGCCACTCGAGGCCTGCCTCGAAAAGGGATATTCACGACTCGTCGTGGACTGTTCACGGCTGGAGTTCTGCGACTCCACCGGACTCAACGTGCTGCTCGGCGCCCGGCTCAAGGCCGAGGCCGCGGGCGGCGGGGTCCACCTGGCGGGAATGCTGCCGGTGGTGGCCCGGGTCTTCGAGATCACCGGGGCGGACGCCGTCTTCACCGTTCACGAGACGCTCGATGCGGCGCTGGCCGACTAGGCGGGACGCCCGGGCGCCGCTCCGCCGCGCCCCGGGTGGCCGCCGCGTCACGTCCGTCACACATTCCCGGACGGCCAGGGGGGTGTTCCGGCGCGACAGTCGGGCAGGAGACATCCTGACCCTGTCGGCCACAATCGGTGGGAACGTCGGAGAGAAGCGCTGCAGATATTCGTCCCGGGTGTCCTGGACGCGGAAGTGTCCGGATGCCCTGAGTGCGGAAGCCCCTGGTGTGCGTACCACATGCTGAGTACTGAGTCTTGAATCGTGATACTGGTGAATCGGTGAGGTGAAGCGCTGATGAGCACCACCCGGCCCTACTCGCCGGGCGACCGCGGCCCGGAGTCGGGCGAAGGCGGCGCTTCCGGGGTGTCGGGAGACGGCGTGAGCGTGTCCGGGCGCCCGGTGGCCCCGACCGCCGACGGCGTGTCCGTGACGGTGTCCGCGGGCGACGCGGGCGTCCCGTCCGCCGGCCGGTCGACCCGCAGGCTGAGCTTCGAGGGCGAGAGCGGCGTCGTGCCGCTCGCCCGCGACTTCGCCCGTCAGGCGCTGCACGCGTGGGGCTGGCTGCCCGCCGCGGGCGCCGACCGGCGAGCCGCCGCGGAGGACGTCCTGCTGGTCGTCTCCGAGCTGGTCACCAACGCCTGTCTGCATGCCGAGGGTCCGGAGGAGCTCCGGATCAGCTGCGACAACAAGGTGCTGCGCGTCGAGGTCTCCGACCGGGGTACCGGTCAGCCCGCCCCGCGCACCCCGCACCGTGCCGGACGGCCCGGCGGCCACGGCATGTTCATCGTGCAACGACTGTGCCTGGACTGGGGAGTCGTCCGCGCTCCGGGTGTCGCCGGCAAGACCGTATGGGCGGAACTCGGGGCACCCGCCTGACCCCCACCAGGAGTTACCCGCGGTCATAACGCTTCCTCGTACGGTGCGCACGCGCGCTGGATCTCCTCAGATCCGGCGCGCGCTTTGTCTTCCCTCCACAAGGCGCCGGGCGTACCTTGACGGCCGATCTGATGTTCCGTCAGGAATCTGTCGGGAGTGAGGGGCAGGCCGTGCCGAACCGGACGTACCAGAAACGAACCGCCGCGCTCGCGCTCGCCGCGGCCCTGGCCGGCTCGGCGGTGCTGACGGCCGCCCCGGTCGCCCAGGCCGCCGTGGTGGACGTCAACTACCAGTGCAAGACGCCGATCGGCGACAAGAGCGCCGTGTCGCCCATCGACATCAGGAGCGTCAGGAGCGGCAGCGCCTACAAGCTCACCATGTCCTGGCAGAAGGGCGTCTCGTCCAGCCCGGTCGAGCTGGGCAAGGGCGCGATGAGCCCGAGCGCCGTCATCAAGGTGGGCGGCGCGGACAGCGGCACGGTCGCGGTGAGCGGCCCGGCCAACGCGGCCGCGATCCCCGCCAACACCCCCATCAAGATCAGCGACCTGAGCGGGACCTACACCCCGTCCAAGAGCGGCAAGGTCACCTTCACGGCGGGCGTCCTGACCATCAAGGCGCTCGGTACGACGACCACCTGCACGCCCACCAACGATCCGGGGCCCTCGCTGACCCTCGACGTCACGGCCGCGGGTGGCGGGTCCGGGTCGGGCGGATCGAGCGGTTCCGGTGGATCGGGCGGTTCCGGCGGGTCGGGCGGGTCGGGTTCCCAGACCGGCTCCGACTCCGGCGGACAGCTCCCCCAGACCGGCCCCGCCGACTCGGCGCTCGCCCTCGGCACGCTCGGCGGCACCGTGCTGCTCGCGGGCGCCGCGGGCGCGCTGTGGCTGACGCGCAGGCATCAGGCGGCACGCCGCTGACGCGTCGACCCGAAGACGACCAGGAGCCGCCGATGCCGTACGCCCGTGTTCTGTGCTGCGCCGTCGGCGTGCTGTTGTCGCTGACCGTGCCCCCGGCCGCCGCGGGGGAGGCCGGCTGGTCCGTCGTGCCGTCCGCGGGCACGGGCACCGGGCGGCCGTACGTCTACGCGGAGGGAACGCCCGGCACGGTCCTCCAGGACACCGTGTCCGTGCTCAACCCGGGCGCGAGGCCGCTGACGGTCCGGCTGCGCGGCACGGACGCCGAACGCACCGCGCGCGGCGGCCTCACCGTGCTCACCACCGGAAGACCGACGGACACGGGCGCCTGGATCGCCTTCGCCGAGGAGCGCGAGGGACACCGGACGCCGGCCGGCGCGACCTCCGTCCGGGTGCCCGCGCGCACCCGCGCCGACGTGCCGTTCAGCGTGAGTGTTCCGCCGGGGGCGACACCCGGCGACCATCCGGGGGCGATCGTCGCGAGCGCCGGCGGCCGCTCCAGCGCGGTACGGGTGCTGCTGCGCGTCGGCGGACCGACGCTGGCGGCGCTCACGGTCGAGCACGTCGCCCTCCACGACGGACACGTCTCGTACGACGTGGTCAACCGCGGCAACACGCTGCTCCGCCCGAAGCTCGCGGTACGCGCGGACGGTGTCCTCGGCAGGGTCCTCGACCGCCCCCCGCGGGCGCTGCCGGTCGAGCTCCCGCCGGGCCGCCGCGTGACGCTCACCGAACCGTGGCGCGACCCGCCGGCGCTGGACGCGGTCGACGTGCGGCTCACGGTGACGGCGGCGGGAGGAGCGCGCGCCACCGCCTCCACACGGGCGCGGTTCGTGCCCTGGGGCGCGGTGACGGGCGCCGGGTGCGGTCTCGCGGCGATCGCCGCGCTGCTCGTCGTACGACGGCGCGGGCGCCGCAGGGCGGACGACGGGGCGTGCCCACCGGCGCGCGAGGAAGCGCCGGGTGCGGAGGCGCCGCGTACGGAGGCGCCGCGTACGGAGGCGGAGTGGACGGACGCGGAGTGGACGGGAGCGGTGTCGTGAGCTTCGTCGGTGACAGGGCACGCGCGGCGGTGCGGGCGGCGGCGGTCGCGCTGCTCCTGGTCCCCGTGACGGGGACGGCCGCCGTGTCCGTCGCGGCCACGGGATCCGCCGCGTCCACCGGATCTGCATTCGCCGTGTCCGCCGTGTCCGCCGTGTCCGCGGCCGGGAACCCGGCGGTGCGGCTTTCCGCCTCCGAGGCGGGGACGGGCGGTTCGGTCACCGTGACCGGCAGCGGATGGCGGCCGAGGACGCTGCTGATGATGATGATCTGCGGGCGGTCCGTGCCGTCCCGCGGTGTGATCGGCGGCACCAACTCCTGTGCCAACGCGGGCGGTCGGGCCGTCACCACCGACGCGGAGGGGGACTTCGAGAAGAGACTGCCGGTCACCGAGCCGCCCGCGCCGTGTCCGTGCGTCGTGCACGTCGCCACGGTCACGGGCGGACAGGCGGCGGCCGACGCCGTCTTCATGGTCGCCGGACACCCCGTCGCACCGCTGCCGAAGGAGTCGGGCGGCGGCCGCCTGTCGGTGCTCACCGACACCCGGCTGGACGGCTCCGGCGGAGTGCTGACCTGGTTCGGCGCGCCGCCCGCCCGGGACCTCGTCTTCACCGTCGGAAACGTCGGCACCGCCTCCGTCAAGGACCCCGTCTTCCAGGTCGGCACCTCGCACGGGGTGTTCGCGCCGCAGTGGGAGGAACAGCAGTGGCGCGGCACGGTCGCGCCCGGCAGGAAGGCGCTGATCACCCTCCCGGTCGAGCTCGCGGCCGGGGCGCACGGCGACTACACGGTCTCGCTGAGGTACGGCGGGAAGGTGCTCGCCGAGCAGCCGTGGGGCGTGGGCCGGCCCTGGGGGGTGACGCTCTTCTGGATCCTGCTGTGCGTGGTCGTCCCGGCGGCGGTGTTCCGGATCGGGATGGCCGTGGTGGACCGGGCGCGGCCGCGCCGGTCGGCGCGCCGTGCGGGCCGGCACCGGGGTCTGCGGCTGGCCGGCCTCACCCTCGGGCTGCCGTGGCGGGGCGGTTCCCCCGCCCCCTCGTCCCCACCCCCCGCCCCGGGTTCCGCGCCGGAGCCGGCGAAGTCCGCCGCGGCGGGCGGCCCCGTACCGAAGACCGCCACGACCCCGGCCCTGCCGTGGTTCACGCCGGACAGCGATCCCGGTGGCACCGCGAACGGTCAGCTCTCCGCACCGCAAGAGAACAGTCCGACGACGAAGGGGAACACGTGAGTACGCGATGGAGAGTTGCGCCCACGGGAGGGCGGAGAGGCGGCCCCTCGGACGGACGGAGAACAGCCCCCGGGGGCGGCCGGCGGGCGAGCGCGGCCGGGTTCGCGCTGATGCTCGCCGGCGCGGGCCTTCTGGTGGGCGTCGCGGCGGCCCCCGCACAGGCCGCCGGGGTGTCCTACGCGACCCGGTGCGTTCCGCCTCCCGCCTCCGGCCTCGACCCCGTCGAGGGCACCACCGAGGTGCAGATCACCGCGCCCGCGACGGCGAGCGTGGGCGACGAGGTCGAGGTGGTCTGGAAGTTCACCCGGGCCGCGTCGAAGAACCCCGACCTCATCGACCTCCCGGCCGACTCGGTCCAGCCGAGCGGCACCCTCAAGGCCGCCGGTGCGCAGACCGCGGACCTCGCCATGCAGGGCCCCCGTAAGAACCCGGCCATACCCAAGGGCGCGGCCATGGTGCTCTCCGACATGAAGGGCACCCTCAAGCTGACCGCGCCCGGCACGGTCACGCTGACCCCGGACGCGTACAGCATCAACGCCTTCTCGACGGACACGAAGTGCGCACCGACCGAGACGGTGAGGCCGGCGGCGTCGATCGAGGTGACAGGCGCCCCGACGTCACCGTCACCGACACCGACGCCCTCGACCACCCCCTCCGGCACGGCGTCGACGCAGCCCACCGGATCGCCGTCGGCGAGCCCCAGCGACAGCGGGGGACAGACGGACTTCACCGGGAAGGAGGTCTCCGTCGCCTACGCGTGCAAGACGCCGATCGGGGACAAGAACGCCACCTCCCCCGTGCAGATCGACGCACGCAGGAACGGCGGGAGCTTCGACCTCACGGTCCGGTTCAAGAAGTCGGTGATGGACAGTCCGGCCGACATCCCGGCGGACTCGGTCAAGCCGTCGATGGAGGTGGTCCTCGGCGGTGCGGACAAGGGCACCGTCCATGTCGAGGGGCCGGCCAACGCCCAGCCGATCAAGTCCGGCGACCCGATCGAGGTGCCCGACCTCACGGGTACGTACAAGCCCGGCGCGAGCGGTGAGTCCACCCTGGCACCCGGTGTGCTGACGGTGAAGGCCCTCGGCACCACGACGACCTGCACCCCGCAGACGTCACAGGTCTCGCTGACCCTGGACACCACGCGGCAGGAGGGCGGCGCGTCCGGCGGAGGAGGGTCCGCCTCCACGTCCGGCGGTACGTCGTCCGGGTCCACGTCGACGTCCGGCGGCCTCGCGGAGACGGGCTCCGACAGCCACGGCGCGCTCAAGGCGCTGGGACTGGTCGCCGGCACGGTGATCCTGCTCGGCGGAGCGGTCTTCACCTTCCTGCCCCGCCGCCACCCGCACTGACCGTCCCCGCGCCCGGGCGCGGGAACGCCCGGGGGGGGCCCCCCCCCCCGGGGGGGGGGGGGGGGGGGGGGGGCGGGGGGGGGCGGCGGGGGGTCCGCAGCGGCGGGGGGGCGGGGGTGGGTGCGCCCGGCCACGGTCGGACG
>NZ_JBHWEL010000092.1:25359-35897 GCF_042734135.1 Streptomyces sp. NPDC059668
GCCGCGCGGGGCGCCCCGGGGGGGCCCCCCCCGGGGGGGGGGGGGGGCGCGCCCCCTCCGGGTACGAGGCGTCGGCCGGGGGAAGCCCCCTGCGCGGGTGCGTCAGTTGACGTCGCCCATCAGTTCCTTGACCCGCTTGCGGTACATCCAGACCGCGACGCCGGCGATCACGGCGAGCGTGGCCTCCAGCGCGACGATGCCCGTCTTGTTGAGGTCGACCTCGGCGATGGAGAGGAGGCCGGTCGTGGCGTCACCGGCGGTGACCGCCAGGAACCACACACCCATCATCTGGGAGGCGTACTTCGCGGGAGCCATCTTCGTCGTGACCGACAGACCCACCGGAGAGAGCGTCAGCTCGCCGACGGTCTGCACGAAGTAGATCGCCACCAGCCACATCGCCGCCGCCTTGTGACCGCCCTCGGCGATCGTCAGCGGGGCCAGGAAGAGGAAGAACGACGCACCGACCAGGATCAGACCGGAGGCGAACTTCGTGGCCGTGCTCGGCTCCTTGCCGCGCTTGTTCAGCGCCAGCCACGCCCAGGCGAAGACCGGGGCCAGCGCCATGATCATGACCGGGTTGACCGACTGGTACCAGGAGACCGGGAAGTCCCAGCCGAAGATGGTGTTCTTGGCGGACGAGTCGGCGAAGATCGACATGGTCGAGCCGCCCTGGTCGTAGATCATCCAGAAGACGGCCGCGGCGACGAAGAACCAGATGTACGCGGACATCTTCGACTGCTCGGCGCGGTTCAGGCCCTTGTCCCGCTTGATACGGCCGATGACCATGACCGGGATGACCAGACCGGCGACCGTGATCGGGACCAGCAGCCAGTTCAGCGTGTAGTGGCCCGAGAAGCCGACGATCGCGTAGAAGACGACGGCGACGGCCGCCCAGAACGCCGACTTGCGCAGCGTCGCGGACTTCTCCTCGGCAGACAGGGGCGTGGGGACCTCCTGCGAGCGGGGGCTCAGGTGACGGCCGCCGAGCAGGTACTGGGCCAGACCCAGGGCCATGCCGAGCGCGGCGATCGCGAAGCCAAGGTGCCAGTTCACGTTCTCGCCGACGGTGCCGATGACCAGCGGCGCGATGAAGGCGCCCAGGTTGATCCCGATGTAGAAGAGCGTGAAGCCACCGTCGCGGCGCGCGTCGTCCGGGCCGTTGTAGAGGTGGCCGACCATCGTGGAGATGTTGGCCTTGAGCAGACCGGAACCGACGGCCACGAGGCCGAGGCCCGCGAAGAACGTGCCGGAGGTGGGCAGGGCGAGCGTGAGGTGGCCGATCATGATGATCAGGCCCGCGACGGCGACCGTCTTGCGGGGGCC
Organism: Streptomyces sp. NPDC059668; assembly: GCF_042734135.1. Taxonomy (NCBI): domain Bacteria; kingdom Bacillati; phylum Actinomycetota; class Actinomycetes; order Kitasatosporales; family Streptomycetaceae; genus Streptomyces; species Streptomyces sp. NPDC059668. The sequence goes on from NZ_JBHWEL010000092.1 coordinate 26,683, forward strand.
GAGGACACGGTCGGCGAACCAGCCGCCCGGCAGGGCGAGCAGGTACACCAGGGACAGGTACACGGAGTAGATCGCGGTCGCGGTGGCCGCGCTCATGTGCAGGCCGCCCGGTGCCACCAGGTACAGCGGGAGCAGAGCCTTCATGCCGTAGTAGGAGAAACGCTCCCACATCTCGGTCATGAAGAGAGTGGCCAGTCCGCGGGGGTGGCCGAAGAAGGTCTTCTCGGAACCGGGGGTGCCCGGTGTGACCGAGTCCTTCGTCAGGCTGGACGCCATGGTCGTTCCTTGCTGGTCGGGACGCGCTGCTGGAGCGTGGCGCGCCCGGTGGGGGGCGGCCGGCACCGGCGAGGTCCGACCCGTCCACCCCACGCCCACGGGGAGTCCGCTCCGGATTGCGAAGCGGTGCACGGCGACCACCGGGATCCACGCCCGTCACGCGTCGATGCGCTCGGGCCCGGCCACAGGTCATTCCTTTCGAGGCCGGCGAGAACACCGGCCCGCACACAAAAGAGACCCTCAGCGTCACGTAACGCGCCAAAGGTCCCCGTGTAGTGCAACAGGCGTCTGGTCACCATACGACATGTCAATGCCGCATATGGAAGGACTTGAGAGATGGATCACAGGTAATAATGGAACCACGGAAGCGTATTCGAAGGCCCCGATCGAGGTCGCGCCCCACAGCCGAAGGCGGCTCTCCGGGCGGTCGTAGGTAAGAATCCCGGTCGCCGATCACACCACAGGTGCTGTCCGCGGCGGACTACCATCACCCCATGACCCGTGTACTGCTCGCCGAGGACGACGCGTCCATCTCGGAGCCGCTGGCCCGCGCCCTGCGCCGGGAGGGTTACGAGGTCGAAGTGCGCGAGGACGGACCCACCGCGCTCGACGCCGGAATGCAGGGCGGCGTCGACCTGGTCGTCCTGGACCTGGGGCTGCCCGGAATGGACGGCCTGGAAGTGGCCCGCCGACTCCGTGCCGAAGGCCACACCGTCCCCATCCTCATCCTGACCGCGCGCGCCGACGAGGTGGACACCGTCGTCGGACTCGACGCGGGCGCCGACGACTACGTGACCAAGCCGTTCCGCCTCGCCGAACTGCTCGCCCGCGTCCGGGCGCTGCTCCGGCGTGGCTCCGCGGAGCCGCAGCAGCCGCCCGCCACGCACGGGGTGCGGATCGACGTCGAGTCGCACCGGGCCTGGATGGGTGACGAGGAACTCCAGCTCACGGCAAAGGAGTTCGACCTGCTGAGGGTGCTGGTCCGGGACGCGGGGCGGGTCGTCACCCGGGACCAGCTCATGCGCGAGGTGTGGGACACCACGTGGTGGTCGTCCACCAAGACCCTCGACATGCACATCTCCTGGCTGCGCAAGAAGCTCGGTGACGATGCGGCGAATCCCCGGTACATCGCGACGGTACGGGGTGTCGGTTTCCGCTTCGAGAAGAGCTGACGCGCGCCGTCCTGTCCCTGGGGGCTCCGCCCCCAGACCCCCGTCCGGCCTTGAGGGCCTTGTCCTCAATCGCCGGACGGGCTGATGGTGCGGGCCTGCGTCATCAGGGTGCTGAAGGCTGGCGCCAGGGCCATGCTTTTCAGCCCGTCCGGCGTTTGAGGACGAGCCCTTCGGGCGATGCGGGGTCCAGGGGGCGCAGCCCCTTGGCGGGGTCCGGGGCGGAGCCCCCGGGGAGAACCCGTCCGTCACCGCGACAGTGCACACTGGTCCCCGTACAGCCACCCGCCCGGAGGGCCCCGTGCGTCGCCGCCTCATCCAGTCCACCCTCGCCGTCGTCCTCGTGGTGATCGCCGTGTTCGGCGTCTCCCTCGTGATCGTCGAGACCCGCACCATCAGCAACAGCGCCCAGGAACGCGTGGACTCCGAGGCCCTGCGCCTCGCGAGCATCGTGGACAGCCGCATCCTCGGCGAGGAACACATCAACGCGGAGATCCTCAAGAACCAGGTCGCGGAGGACCGCTACGCCGTGATCCGGGTCCCCGGCCAGACCCCCATCGAGGTCGGGATCCAGCCCAGCGGCGACGTCATCCACTCCACGGCCAAGGGCGAGGAGGGCGAGACGGTCGTCGTCCAGGAGCCCCGCTCGGCCGTGACCCGCGAGGTCGGCCGCACGCTCCTGATCATCGCGGCGGTCGCCCTGCTCGCGATCATCGCCGCCGTCCTGCTCGCCGTACGCCAGGCCAACCGTCTGGCCTCCCCGCTCACCGACCTCGCGGAGACCGCGGAGCGGCTCGGCTCCGGCGACCCCCGCCCCCGCCACAAGCGCTACGGCGTCCCGGAGCTGGACCGCGTCGCGGACGTCCTGGACGGCAGCGCGGAGCGCATCGCACGGATGCTGACCGCCGAGCGCCGCCTCGCCGCCGACGCCTCCCACCAGCTCCGTACGCCCCTTACCGCCCTGTCGATGCGGCTGGAGGAAATCACCCTCACGGACGACCCGGACATCGTGAAGGAGGAGGCGACGATCGCGCTCACCCAGGTCGAGCGGCTCACGGACGTCGTGGAGCGGCTGCTGACCAACGCCCGCGACCCCCGTACGGGCTCCGCCGTCTCCTTCGACCTCGACGAGGTCATCAAGCAGCAGCTGGAGGAGTGGCGCCCCGCCTACCGCAGCGCGGGCCGCGCCATCGTCAGCTCGGGCAAGCGGCACCTGCGGGCGGTCGGCACCCCGGGCGCGGTCGCCCAGGTGCTGGCCGCGCTCATCGAGAACTCGCTCATGCACGGCGGCGGCACCGTCGCCCTGCGGACCCGGGTCACCGGCAACCAGGCCGTCGTCGAGGTCACGGACGAGGGCCCCGGGGTCCCCACCGACCTGGGCGCCCGCATCTTCGAGCGCACGATCAGCGGCCGCAACTCCACCGGCATCGGCCTCGCGGTCGCCCGCGACCTCGCGGAGGCCGACGGGGGCCGGCTGGAGATGCTCCAGGCGCAGCCGCCGGTGTTCGGGCTGTTCCTGTCACGTACGCCGCTGAAGAGGCCGCCGCTGGTGGTGGACGACGACGAGCCGACGGTCCGCTAGCGCGGGGCTCCGACACTGCGGAAGGCTCCGCGGCCGGCACGCGAGGGGCGTCGGCCGGGGCGTGTCCCGAAGGTCCCGCCCTAGTTGGCCCGTGCCCTGGCCGGCGTCCGTTCGTGGCCGGTCCGCGGCTCCGCCGTGTCGAGGACGGCCCGCGTGAGCACCGCCTCGGGCTCCGGCCCGGCCGCGGGCTCCTCGGCCGGCTGTGTGCGGAACACCCAGGTGCGGTACGACCAGAAGCGGAACAGGGTCGCGACGCCGATGCCGACGAACTTGAAGACGTTACTCTGGAGCTGGCTGTCCCAGCCGAAGCCGTACGTCGCCACGTACAGCACGCCGTTCTCGATCACCAGTCCCACCGCGCTGAACAGCACGAAGAGGGTCATCTCGCGGGTACGGCCGCCGCGGTCGCGGTCCCGGTAGGTGAAGTAGCGGAACCCGACGTAGTTGAAGACGATGGCGACGATCGTGGCGATGACACTGGCCCGTACGACCTGCAGCCCGGTGGCGTGCCGGACCAGGTTGAAGGTCACCAGGTTGACGAGCAGGCCCGCTCCGCCGACCGCGCCGAACTTGGCGACCTCGCGCAGAAGCTGGTCGAACCGGCGGCGAACCGCGCTGCGGGGCCTCGTATGAAGCCCCGAAGAAGCACTGCCCATGGTGTCGCCAGCCCCCGTCGATCGGTCGTCGGTCGGTCGTCTCTCGGTTATTTCAACCCGGCCATGCTAACCAGCGGCTCCGTGTCCTGCCTGTGGGCAGGCTCACCGGTGCGGAAAAAGCGGGTCACCGACGGGGGCGGTTCCGGGGCGCGCGGCAGGGGCGCGAAGAGCGGGATCCGGTCGCCGCGGCGCGGCCGATACTCTTGGAGTGTGACGTTCCCGGTAGTCGGCATGGTCGGCGGGGGTCAGCTCGCTCGTATGACACACGAGGCGGGCATCCCGCTCGGCATCAGATTCAAGCTCCTCAGTGACACCCCGCAGGATTCCGCGGCGCAGGTGGTCGGTGATGTCGTCATCGGCGACTACCGCGACCTGGACACGCTGCGCGACTTCGCACGGGGCTGCGACGTGATCACCTTCGATCACGAACACGTACCCGGCGAGCACCTGCGCGCCTTGGAGGCGGAGGGCATCCCCGTCCGCCCGGGACCCGACGCGCTCGTGCACGCCCAGGACAAGGGCGTGATGCGCGCGAAGCTCGACGCGATCGGCGTGCCCTGTCCCCGGCACCGGATCGTGAGCGACGTCGACGACGTCGCCGCCTTCGCGGCCGAGGGCCTCGCGCCCGGCGCCGAGGGCGACGGTTTCCCGGTGATCCTGAAGACCGTCCGCGGCGGCTACGACGGCAAGGGGGTCTGGTTCGTACGCTCCCTGGCGGACGCGGCCGAACCCTTCCGCGCCGGAGTCCCCGTGCTGGCCGAGGAGAAGGTCGACTTCGTACGGGAGCTGGCGGCGAACGTCGTCCGCTCACCGCACGGCCAGGCGGTCGCGTACCCGGTCGTCGAGTCCCAGCAGGTCGGCGGCGTCTGCGACACGGTGATCGCCCCCGCGCCCGGGATCTCGGACGAGCTGGCGCTGAGGGCCGAGGAGCTCGCCCTGCGCATCGCGAAGGAGCTCGGCGTCGTGGGCCACCTGGCCGTCGAACTGTTCGAGATCCGCGAGCCCGACGGGACGCCCGGCATCCTCGTCAACGAACTGGCCATGCGCCCGCACAACTCGGGCCACTGGAGCCAGGACGGCGCGATCACCTCCCAGTTCGCCAACCACGTCCGCGCGGTCCTCGACCTCCCCCTCGGCGACCCGCGCCCGCGCGCCAGGTGGACGGTCATGGTCAACGTGCTCGGCGGCGACTACCCGGACATGTACTCCGCGTACCTGCACTGCATGGCCCGCGACCCCCAGCTGAAGATCCACATGTACGGCAAGGACGTGAAGCCCGGCCGCAAGGTCGGCCACGTCAACACCTACGGCGACGACCTGGACGACGTCCTCGATCGCGCCCGCCACGCAGCCGGTTACCTGAGAGGCACGATCACCGAATGAGCCCAGTTGTAGGCATCGTCATGGGGTCGGACTCCGACTGGCCCGTCATGGAGGCCGCCGCCCAGGCCCTCCACGAGTTCGAGATCCCCTACGAGGTCGACGTCGTCTCCGCGCACCGCATGCCGCACGAGATGATCGCGTACGGCGAGCAGGCCGCCGGGCGTGGTCTCAAGGCGATCATCGCGGGTGCCGGCGGCGCCGCCCACCTGCCCGGCATGCTCGCCTCCGTCACCCCGCTGCCCGTCATCGGCGTACCGGTCCCGCTGAAGTACCTCGACGGCATGGACTCGCTGCTGTCGATCGTGCAGATGCCGGCCGGCGTCCCCGTCGCGACCGTCTCCGTCGGCGGCGCGCGCAACGCGGGCCTGCTGGCGGCCCGGATGCTCGCCGCGCACGACGAGGAACTCCTCACCCGCATGCGGGACTTCCAGCAGGAGCTGAACGACCAGGCCACCGAGAAGGGCAAGCGGCTGCGGGCCAAGGTCGAGGGCGCCGTCGGCGGCTTCGGCTTCGGGAAGTGACGCGGATGGCATCCCTCGACGAAGCCCGGGACCTGCTGCGGGAGTTCCCCGTGGTCGACGGGCACAACGACCTCCCCTGGGCCCTGCGCGAACAGGTCCGCTACGACCTCGACGCCCGTGACATCGCCGCCGACCAGAGCGCCCATCTGCACACCGACCTGGCGCGGCTGCGCGCGGGCGGCGTCGGCGCGCAGTACTGGTCGGTGTACGTCCGCTCGGACCTGCCCGACGCGCTCACCATGACGCTCGAACAGATCGACTGCGTCAGGCAGTTGATCGACCGTCACCCGGCCGACCTGCGTGCCGCGCTGACGGCGGCGGACATGACGGCGGCGCGGGCTGAGGGCCGTATCGCCTCGCTCATGGGCGCGGAGGGCGGTCACTCCATCGACAACTCCCTCGCGGCACTGCGGGGGTTGTACGCGCTGGGTGTGCGCTACATGACGCTCACCCACAACGACAACATCGCCTGGGCGGACTCCGCGACGGACGTCCCCGCCGTCGGCGGTCTGTCGGCCTTCGGCCGCGAGGTCGTCCGGGAGATGAACCGCGAGGGCATGCTGGTCGACCTCTCGCACGTCGCCGCGACGACCATGCGGGACGCGCTGGACACCTCGGCCGCGCCGGTGATCTTCTCGCACTCCTCCGCGCGCGCGGTCTGCGACCACCCGCGCAACATCCCGGACGACGTCCTGGAGCGGCTGCCCGCCAACGGGGGAGTGGCGATGGTGACGTTCGTGCCGAAGTTCGTCCTGCAGGCGGCGGTCGACTGGACCGCCGCGGCCGACGAGAACATGCGCGCGCACGGCCTCCACCACCTCGACACCACCCCCGAGGGGATGAAGGTCCACCGGGCCTTCGAGGAGACCAATCCGCGGCCCGTCGCCACGGTGTCGACGGTGGCGGACCATCTCGACCACATGCGCGAGGTCGCGGGCGTCGACCACCTCGGCATCGGCGGCGACTACGACGGCACGGCGTTCACGCCCGAGGGCCTCGGCGACGTCTCCGGCTATCCGAACCTGATCGCGGAGCTGTTCACCCGCGGCTGGTCCCGTGCCGACCTCGCCAAGCTGACCTGGCAGAACGCGGTGCGGGTGCTGGGCGCGGCCGAGGACGTGGCCCGGGACCTGCGGGCGACGCGCGGCCCGTCGAACGCGACGTTGCGACAGCTGGACGGCTGACGGCCGCGGCCGCTTCCCGGTGGGCGGGGGCCGTACCCCCGAACGCCCCGTCCACCAGGAAGCTGCCCGGGGCCCCGTGCGACGGTGACGGTACTGCGATCACCGTCCACCCAACGGAGCCACGTCATGGCAGACCTGCAGGAAGAACTGCACCCCACCCCCGAGGTGGCGGAGCTCGACCGGCCCGCTGCCTGGGCGGAGGCCGGGCCGGAGTCCGGGACGGCGGACCTGGGTGTCCCGGAGCCCGTGCCGGCGGCGGCGCGGGAGACGGCCGGGGACACCGATCCCCTGGAGCGGGCGCGCAGTTTCCTCGCCGGTCATCCCGTCGCCGACGGCTACAGCGGTCTGCCCTGGGCGCTGCGCCATCTGCCCTGGTACGACCTGGAGGTGGGCGAGAGCGCGGTGGACACGGACGTGCCCCGGCTCAGGGAAGGACATGTCGGCGCGCTGTTCTGGTCGCTGCACCTGCCCGAGGGGCTGGCCGGGGACCGGGCCGTCGGCGCCACCCTGGAGCAGCTGGACCTGGTGCGCACGGTGGTCCAGGCGCACCCCCAGGGGCTGCGGATGGCGCACACCGCCTCCGAGGTCAACGACGCCCGGCACTGCGGCCGGGTGGCCGTTCTGCTGGGCCCCGCCGGTGCCGCCGCGCTCGGCGACTCCCTCGGCATCCTGCGGGCCCTGCGCTCGCTCGGCCTGCGGGTCCTCACCCTCGCGGGTGCCTCCTGGGCGAGCCAGGCGGGCCTGACCAGGTTCGGTGAGGAAGTGCTGCGCGAGATGAACCGGCTGGGTGTGATCGCCGACCTCTCCGGGACCTCGGACGCCACCATCGCCCGCACCCTGGCGGCCTCCAAGGCCCCGGTCCTGTTCACCCGCTCCGCCGCCCGGGCGCTCCGTCCCCACCCGGCGAACCTCTCCGACGACGTCCTCGCCGCACTGGGCGCGGCCAAGGGGGTGTGTCTGGTCCCGCTCACCGCCGAGCAGGCGGGCCCGACCGTCCGGGACGTCGCCGACCACCTCGACCACGTGCGGGCCGTCGCGGGCCCGGAGTGCGTCGGCGTCTCGGGGACGTACGACTCCGGGGCCGCGCACCCGCAGGACCTCGCCGACGCGTCCTGCTATCCGCACCTGATCGCCGAACTCTTCGCCCGCGGCTGGTCCGAGGCCGACCTCGCCCTGCTGACCTGGGGGAACGTCCAGCGCATCGTGCGCAGTGCGGACTTCACAGCGCGGGCGGCCCAGCAGCGCCGCGAGCCGTCCACGGCCAGGATCGCCGACCTGGACGGCTGATCCGGCCGCCCGGACCAGGGGCCGCCCCGGTCAGCAGGCGCAGAGGCAGAACGGGTGCCCCGCGGGGTCGGCGTAGACCCGCCAGCCCCGCGAACGGTCCTCCGCGTCCAGGGGCCGCGCACCGAGCGCGAGCACACCCTTCTCGGCCACGTCCAGGTCGTCGACGGTCAGGTCCAGGTGGAACTGCTGCGAGCCCTCGGGCGCCGGCCACCGCGGCGGTACGTGCCCGGGGGCGGCCTGGAACGCCATCGACGGTCCGCCGGGCACCGTCAGATCCACCCAGTCGCCGGCTCCCGGGTCTCCTTCCCCGGGCACGACGGTGCCGCCCAGCACCTCGGCGTAGAACCCGGCCAGCGCGTGCGGGTCGGGACAGTCCAGGACGACGACGCCGAGCTTGGCGAGAGCCATGACTCCTCCTACGGAGAGAATGGTTACCTGTCGACCCCCGTATGGGGTAACAGTTACTGCATGCTCCCGCACTGGAGGTAACATCGCAACCATGAACGACCGCGCTCCCGCACCCGGAGGACTGGCCCTGATCCAGTCGCTGGTGAACACCCTCGACCTCGAATCGGGCGCGGACCTGCTGGACACCACCGAGGGCCGGGCCGCGTTCGGCCTCGCGCAGGCCGGCACGGAGGCGGCACGCGAGCTGCGCGAGTCGCTGCGCGTGGTGTGCCTGGCGCACGCCGACCATCCGCCGCACCGGGAGGTCACCCCGCTCGGTGAACTGCTGGCCGGGGCGCCCCTGTACGTCACGGTCGACGGGCGGGACGGCGGCGCGGGCTTCGCCGCCACCGCCCTGACGGTCACCCCGGCGCCGGCCGCGCCCCCGGTCCTCGTCGCCCCGTCGTCCGCCGTGAGCGTGCCCCTCGCCTCCCGCGTCGCCGCGGCCATCGCGGAGTCGCTCGTCGAGGGCACCTGGGCCCGGCTGAAGGCCTGCGAGGCGTCGACCTGCCACTGGGCGTACTACGACCGCTCCCCGGCCGGCCGCGGCCGCTGGTGCTCGATGTCGGTCTGCGGCGCGCGCGCCAAGATGCGCCGCTACCGCGCGAAGTAGGTGACGGAGCCGTACGAAGTGGGCCAACCGGCCGCGCGGCTCATCGCGACGGTGGAGAATGTGGGGCGACGCCGGTCCGGCCGACTGAGCCTCGGCC
>NZ_JBHWEL010000093.1:0-29654 GCF_042734135.1 Streptomyces sp. NPDC059668
CTGCAGGGGGGACCCTGTGGGAGAGTAGGACGCCGCCGAACAAATTTTGAGGGAAACCCCCGTACCGGGAAATCGGTACGGGGGTTTTCTGCGTTCAGGATCTTTTTGTCCGTGGGGCCTCTTGAAACAAGAGGCCCCTTTTTTGTGCCGGCCTACAGGCGTCCTGCCGCCTTGAGGGCCAGATAGGCGTCCGCGAGAGCGGGGGGCAGGTCGTCAGGAGTCGCGTCGACGACCGTGACTCCATGACGCATCAACTGTTCGGCCGTGCGGTGGCGTTCCGCCTGGGCGTGGGCCGCGGCCGCCGCCTCGTACACGGCCTCGGGGTTCCCACGGGCCTTCGCCATACGGGCGATGTACGGATCGGCGACCGAGGCCACCAGGACCGTATGGCGCTGTGTGAGACGGGACAGGACGGGGAGCAGGCCCTCCTCGACCGGGGCGGCGTCGAGTGTCGTCAGCAGGACGATCAGGGAGCGTCGTGGGGCCGTCCGGAGTGCGGTGGCCGTCAGGCCGCGTGCGTCGGTCTCGACGAGCTCCGGCTCCAGGGTGGCCATCGCGGCGACCAGGGAGGGCAGTACGTCGCCCGCCGAGCGGCCCTGGACGAGGGCGCGTACCCGGCGGTCGTAGGCGAGGAGGTCCACACGGTCGCCGGCCCGCGAGGCCAGCGCCGCGAGGAGCAGGGCCGCGTCCAGGGACGCGTCGAGGCGTGGGGCGTCACCCACACGGCCCGCCGAGGTGCGGCCCGTGTCGAGGACCAGGAGGATGTGGCGGTCGCGTTCGGGTCGCCAGGTGCGGACGGCGACCGTGGAGTGGCGGGCCGTGGCACGCCAGTCGATGGACCGGGTGTCGTCACCCGCGACGTACTCGCGCAGACTGTCGAACTCGGTGCCCTCTCCGCGGGTCAGGACACTGGTGCGGCCGTCGAGTTCACGGAGCCGGGCCAGTTTGGACGGGAGGTGCTTGCGGCTGGTGAACGGGGGCAGGACGCGCACCGTCCACGGGACCCTGTGGCTGCCCTGGCGGGAGAACAGACCGAGTGGGCCGTACGAGCGGATCGTGACGCGGTCGGCGTGTCGGTCGCCGCGGCGGGTGGGGCGCAGACGGGTCGTCAGCCGGCGGCGCTCGCCGGGCGGGACCGTCAGACGGTGGCGGGACGCGGCCACCTCCGTTCCCGGTTCCCAGCTGCTCGGGGGCCAGGCGTCGCGGAGGCGGGCGCGCAGCGGGCGGCCCGAGGGGTTCGTGACGGTCAGGGTGACGTCGGCGGTCTCGCCCAGACGCACCGAGGTGTCGCCGGAGCGGGTCAGACCGAGACGGCGTACGGGCGCGGCCAGGGCGGCGTCGCAGGCGCAGGCCAGCGCCAGGGGCGCGTTCACGGCGAGGATGCCCGCCCAGCTCGGTGCCCAGATGCCGATGGGGACGGTGCCCAGGGCCGCCAGAAGAGCGGCGCGTCCGGTGAGCGCCATCAGCGGGGGACGGGGACGTGGGCGAGGATCGCGTTGATGACCGAGTCGGTGGTCACGCCCTCCATCTCGGCTTCGGGGCGGAGCTGGATGCGATGCCGGAGCGTGGGGAGGGCCAGGGCCTTCACATCGTCCGGGATGACGTAGTCGCGGCCGGTCAGCCAGGCCCAGGCGCGGGCCGTCGAGAGGAGGGCCGTCGCGCCGCGCGGGGAGACGCCGAGGGAGAGGGACGGCGATTCACGGGTGGCGCGGCAGATGTCCACCACGTAGCCGGTGATCTCGGGGGAGACCGTCGTCTTGGCGACGGCGGCGCGCGCGGCCTCCAGGTCGGCCGGACCCGCCACGGGGCGTACGCCGGCGGCGCGCAGGTCGCGCGGGTTGAAGCCCTCGGCGTGCCGGGTGAGGACGTCGATCTCGTCCGCGCGGGAGGGGAGGGGGATCGTCAGCTTGAGGAGGAAGCGGTCCAGTTGGGCTTCCGGGAGGGGGTACGTGCCCTCGTACTCGACCGGGTTCTGGGTGGCGGCGACGAGGAAGGGCTCCGGGAGCAGCCGGGGCGTGCCGTCGACCGTGACCTGGCGTTCCTCCATCGCCTCGAGGAGCGACGACTGCGTCTTCGGCGGGGTGCGGTTGATCTCGTCGGCCAGCAGCAGGTTGGTGAAGACCGGGCCGGGCTGGAAGGAGAACTCGGCGGTGCGGGCGTCGTAGACGAGTGAGCCGGTGATGTCGCTCGGCATCAGGTCGGGGGTGAACTGGACGCGTTTGGTGTCGAGTTCCAGGGCCGAGGCCAGGGCGCGGACGAGCAGCGTCTTGGCGACTCCGGGGACGCCCTCGAGGAGTACGTGTCCGCGGCACAGGAGGGCGACGACGAGGCCGGTCACGGCGGGGTCCTGGCCGACCACGGCTTTGGCGATCTCGGCGCGCAGGGCTTCCAGGGAGGAGCGGGCGGCGCCCGGATCCCCGGTGTACCCGGCGTTGTCAGTGGTCGGGTCCATCATGAACGGCGTACCTCTCTTTCGAGGGCGTCTAGTTGGTCGGCGAGGGAGACGAGGGCCGCGTCGTCGCGGGGCGGCGGCCCGAAGAGGAGGGAGTGCAGGGAGGACTGCCCGTCGCCCGGGAGCTGGGCGGACAGGGCGGGGAGCAGGGCCTCGGGCGCGTGCGCCTGGGCGGGGGACACGCCGACGAGGGGAGCGAGGCGGGTGCGGGTGGTGGAGCGCAGGGCGCCGGCGGCCCGGTCGCGGGCGTTGGCCTTGCGGTAGAGGCGGGCGCGGCCCTCGACGGTCTCGGAGGCGCGGATCGCGACGGGCAGGCGTTCGGGTACGAGGGGCCCGAGTCGGCGTGCTCGCCAGAAGGCGGCCAGGCCCGCGGCGATGAAGAGCTGAAGGGTGCCCCAGAGCCAGCCCGAGGGCAGCAGGTCGAGGAAGCTCTTGCGGCCCGCGTCGGTCGCCGAGGTGTCGGAGAGCGAGGGGAGGTACCAGACCAGGTGGGGGCGGGAACCGAGCAGTTGGAGGGCGAGCGAGGCGTTGCCCTGCTTGTCGAGACGGGTGTTGTAGAGGACGTCGGGGGCGCCGAGGACGACTGTGTCGCCGTTGCCGGAGGCTGCCGGGATGCGCAGCAGGGTGGGCAGGCCGTCGCTGGGGTAGCAGGAGTCGGCGTCGAGGTCGGTGGTGGTGTAGCGGATGCCGCCGGTGTCGGCGCTGCCCGCGCGCCGGGCGGCCGGCAGGTCGCAGTCGGGGGAGAGCGTCGAGTCGAAGCTGATCGCGGGGTCGGCGGTGACGCCGGGGGCGAGGGTGCCGAGGGAAGGAGCGTCGGGGGCGATCAGGATCGTGCGGCCGCCGGAGTTCGCGGTGGCCCGGTGGAGGTCGGTCTGCTGGCCGTCCGTGAGCAGGTCGGGGGCGGTGACGAGCAGGGTGGTGTCGGGGCCGGCCGCCGCGCGGGCCTCGTCCAGGGTGGTGACCACGCGGGTGGAGACGCCGCGTTCGCCCAGGAGTTCGGCGGTGGCGCGGCTGCCGTAGGGGTCGGCGGAGCGCGGGTCGAGGCGGCCGTGCTGGGCGCCGGAGCGGATCGCGGCGATCGCCACGGCGGCGGCCAGCAGGATCAGGACCGCGAGGGTGATTCCCCGGGATCGCGTCCACAGCTGGCGGGCGGTGGGCGAGACCGAGGTGGAGGTGAGGGCGGCCCCGGTCATGAGGCGGCCCCGTGGCCGGTGGAGTGGGCGCCGCCGGTGAGTACGGGTCTGCTGCGCTCCAGGTCCCGGTCGAGCTCGGTGAGGCGGCCGTACGTGCCGGCGTCGGCGGCCCGTCCGCCGTACGTGACGTCGTCGAAGTCGTTGGCGGCGGCGCGCAGTCGGTCGGTGTGTCCGGGCAGGGTGCGGCCGGCCTCGGCGGCCGCCTCGTCCGCGGTGCGGCCGGGGCGCGGGTCGAGGAGGGTGCGTTCCTCCAGGGAGCGGACGATGGCGCGCATGCGTTCCTGGACGGCCTGGTTCCAGTGGCCCTGGGCGGCGTGGGCCTCGGCCGCCGCGCGGTGTTCGGCGGCGCTGCGGGGGCGGTCGTCGAAGAGCGCGGCGGACGAGGTGGGCGTGCGGTGCGGGGTGCCGAGGCGCCACCAGAGGGCGGCGACGACGGCGAGTACGGCCAGCACGATCACGAGCAGTCCGAGGGTGCCGCCGGGGGTCGCCGAGGAAGCGGCGCCGAACAGTTTGTCGACCCAGTCCCAGAAGGCGTTCAGGGCGCGTTGGACCAGGCTGGGTTCGTTCTCGTGGTACATGCGCTTGGACAGTTCGCGCCTGGCCGCCTCCCGTGCGGGGTCGCGCGGGATCGTCACCGGTGGTTCGTCACCGCCCCGCGGCAGCGCGAGAACGGCCGTGGCGCCGGTGTGCGGCAGCGCGCGCAGCGCCGTGAGAACTCCCCCCGCCGGACTCACTCCGTCAGCTCCCCGCGGGGGTGCCGGGGGCGTGGGGTCCGTGGTCGTCCACGCCGGCGGCGCGGGCCAGGTCGAGGTCGAGGGCCTCGCGGCGGATGCGCTGGTCGATGTAGAGGAGCACGGTGACGCCCGCGGTGATCGGGAAGGTGAGCATGGACCCGATGACCGAGCCGATCCCGCTGATGACGAGGAACGTCCAACCGAGGCTGCCGCTGCCGCTGTTGAGGAAGCCGCTGATGCCGTCGCCGCTGAGGGCGGCGGCGAGGACGGCGAACGGGATGACGACGATCGACGCGACGATGTTGGCGATGATCGTGGCGAGCAGCTGGATGCCGAAGATCCGCCACCAGGAGCCGCGGACGAGCTTCGCGGAGCGGCTCATCGACTTGAGGACGCCCTGCTTCTCCAGCATGAGGGCGGGCGAGGCGAGCGAGAAGCGGATCATCAGCCAGAGGGCGACGACGCCCGCGCCGAGTCCGCCCAGGACGGCGAGCGCGGCGCCGGCGCCGCCCGCGCCGGCGAAGGCGATGATCACACCCGGCAGGACACCGACGCCGATGATCGCGCAGGCGAGGAGCGGCAGCAGGAAGGTCAGGCCGAACAGCTTCAGCAGCTGAGGCCGGGCGTCCCGCCAGGCCTCGGTGGCGGTGACGGGCTTGCCGAGCACCGCGCGGCTGGTGACGGAGGTGAGCAGCGCCGTCGCGACGATGGTGCCGAGCAGGGTGATGAGCAGGACGACGCCCGAGCTGAGCGCGGTTTCGCCCAGGGCGTGGCTCAGTTCGCCGACGGTGGCGCTCGGGTCGTTGAGGGCGTCGCTGCCGGCGTCGTCGTTGAGGAAGAAGCCCTGGAGCAGGATGACCGCGATCTGCGTGACGACGGCGACGGTCAGGGAGATGCCCAGCACCGTGCGCCAGTACGTGCGCATGGTGGAGACCGCGCCGTCGAGGATCTCGCCGACGCCGAGCGGGCGCAGCGGGATGACGCCGGGCTTGGCGGCGGGGGGCGGGCCGCCCCAGTTGCCGCCCCAGCCGGCGGGACCCCCTGGTCCGCCTCCGGGGCCGCCCCAGGCTCCGTGGCCGCCGCCCGGGCCCGCCGGGCCGCCGGGGGGGCGGCCGTTGCCCCAGCCGGGGCCGGGCGGGGGTGGCGGGGTCGGGCCGGGGCCCTGGGGGGTGGGAGCGGACCACTGGCCGGGCGGGGGCTGCGCCTTGGACCACTTCGACGGTGGCTCCGGCTGGTTGGTGTCGCCCTGGTCCGAGGGCCGCTCCGTGGGCTGTGCGGTGCCGGAGGCGTCCGGCTCCTGCCCGTCGGAGGGGGCGGATCCGGGCGAGGCCCAGCCCGGAGAGTCGTTCATCGTCGCTCCTTCACGGTGCCCGTCCGCAGGGCGCGGCGGCAGGTTGGCAGCCATCGTGCCACGGTGTGCCCGGGAGGGGACCGGCCGCCGTATGGGCTGCACATCTTCAATTGTCCGCCGGGTACGGGGCAGACTGGGCGGATGGCTGATCAGGACGCTCAATCCCGCGAGCACGACGGGCCGATGGAGATACCGGCGATCCGCTGGGAGGAACCGCCCGAAGGGCCTGTAGTGGTCCTTCTCGACCAGACGCGGCTGCCGGCCGAGGAAGTCGAGCTGGTGTGCACGGATGCCCCGGCGCTGGTGGAGGCGATCCGCACGCTGGCCGTGCGCGGTGCGCCGCTGCTCGGTATCGCCGGGGCGTACGGTGTCGCGCTCGCCGCCGTGCGCGGCTTCGACGTCGAGGACGCCGCCCGTTCGCTGGCCGGGGCCCGGCCGACGGCGGTGAACCTCGCCGTGGGTGTGCGCCGGGCGCAGGCGGCGTACCGGGGAGCGTTGTCCGAGGGCGGTGACCAGCGGGCGGCGGGAGCGGCGGCGCTCGCCGCGGCGCGGGCGCTGCACCAGGAGGACGCCCGGGCCAGTGCCCGGATGGCCGTGCACGGGCTGGCGCTGCTGGACGAGCTGCTGCCGGGCGGCGGCCACCGCATCCTGACCCACTGCAACTCCGGGGCGCTGGTGTCCGGAGGGGAGGGCACGGCGTTCGCGGTGGCCCTCGCGGCGCATCGGGTGGGGCAGTTGCGGCGGCTGTGGGTGGACGAGACGCGTCCGTTGCTGCAAGGGGCTCGCCTGACGGCCTACGAAGCGGCGCGCAACGGAATGGCGTACACCTTGCTCACGGACAACGCGGCGGGATCCCTGTTCGCGGCGGGTGAGGTGGACGCGGTGCTCATCGGGGCCGATCGGATCGCCGCCGACGGTTCGGTGGCGAACAAGGTGGGGAGCTATCCGCTCGCGGTGCTGGCCCGGTACCACCATGTGCCGTTCATCGTGGTGGCGCCGGTGACGACGGTGGATCCGGACACCCCGGACGGAGCGTCCATCGAGGTCGAGCAGCGCCCCGGTCATGAGGTGACCGAGCTCACGGCGCCGCAGGTGCCGGTGGTGGGGCTGGAAGCGGGGGGCGGGATACCCGTGGCACCCCTGGGAACCCAGGCGTACAACCCGGCGTTCGATGTGACGCCGCCCGAGTTGGTGACGGCGATCGTGACCGAGGAGGGTGTCGTCTCGCCGGTGACGGCCGAGGCGCTTGCCGAGCTGTGCGCCAGGTCGCGCCAGGTGTCGGTCCGGTCGACGGGCTGATGTCGCGCTGACGGACGCGTGGACGCACAGGGCCCCTCGACCCGCGACGGTTGGCAGGGAGGGGGGCCGTGACATCGGCGTCCTCGGTCACCGGACATCCCTCGTGGTGAGGTCGTCTCCGGCTCGCCGGCCCGGCCTTGCGGGCGCAGGGCCCGAAAGCGGTCCGCGCCGGGGCGCCGACGAGAGCCGGGGCACCCGCGGTACCTGGCCGGTCTTCGTCACCCGTACGACCGGATCAGGGTCGGCCGTCGAGGGCGGGCCGGTGCACGAACTGCGGATCGGTGCCGACCGCAAGGGGCACGTGCACCGGGGAGACACCGCAGGTGGTGCCGGACGGCAGGGGTCGTCCCACGGGCCGGCCCGGCGCCTCTCCGGTTCCTGATCTCGCCCCGCGGCACTAGGTTGGCCTCCGTCGCCTCCCCAAGGGGTCCCGGTCGGAAGGCCGTGGGCTCCCACAGGCCGGCAGGCGGACATCCGCTGCTGACACCGGCGTCGACGGACGGGGGCAGACAGTGACGGTCCCGTACGACTATCGTCACAGGTCAGTGAGCCTGCTCACCTGCACCTCCTTCACCGTTATGAGAATGGGATGATGTCGTTTATGAAGGGACGAGTCCTTGTCGTCGATGACGACACCGCACTGGCCGAGATGCTCGGCATCGTGTTGCGTGGTGAAGGTTTTGAGCCGTCTTTCGTAGCCGACGGCGACAAGGCGCTGGCCGCTTTCCGTGAGACCAAGCCCGATCTGGTGCTTCTGGACCTGATGCTCCCCGGCCGGGACGGCATCGAGGTGTGCCGCCTGATCAGGGCGGAGTCCGGGGTGCCGATCGTGATGCTCACGGCGAAGAGCGACACCGTCGACGTCGTGGTGGGCCTCGAGTCGGGTGCCGACGACTACATCGTCAAGCCGTTCAAGCCGAAAGAGCTGGTGGCACGGATCAGGGCGCGGCTGCGCCGTTCCGAGGAGCCGGCGCCGGAGCAGCTGGCCATCGGCGACCTCGTGATCGACGTCGCCGGTCACTCCGTGAAGCGGGAAGGTCAGTCGATCGCGCTGACGCCGCTGGAGTTCGACCTCCTGGTGGCGCTGGCGCGCAAGCCCTGGCAGGTGTTCACGCGTGAGGTGCTCCTGGAGCAGGTGTGGGGCTACCGGCACGCGGCGGACACCCGTCTGGTGAACGTCCATGTCCAGCGGCTGCGCTCCAAGGTCGAGAAGGACCCGGAGCGGCCGGAGATCGTGGTGACCGTCCGCGGAGTCGGTTACAAGGCGGGACCGAGCTGACGTGTCCAGGGACAGTGCCGCTTCGGCGCCCGGACAGCCGGGGAACCGCGCGGAGCGGCCTGTCGGCCGGAACATGACGGGCTCCGCCTGGGAGCGGTTCATGGCGGGCGGGCTGCTCCAGGGCGGGGTCAAGGGCAGCCCGGTCCTCAGGCTGCTCATGCGCTGGGTGCGCCGTCCGCTGCTGCCGGTGATGCGGCTGTGGCGGCGCAACATCCAGCTCAAGATCGTCGTCACGACGCTCCTGATGTCGCTGGGCGTCGTCCTGCTGCTCGGCTTCGTCGTGATCGGGCAGGTGCGCAACGGTCTGCTGGACGCCAAGGTGAAGGCGTCGCAGAGCCAGGCGACCGGCGGTTTCGCGGTGGCCAAGCAGAAGGCGGATGCGACCGCCACGGCGAACGGCGACGCGGGGTCCGGCACGGACGACCGCCTGTCCAAGAACGTCAGCCAGTGGATGACCGACCTCGTGGTGTCCCTCTCCAGCGGTGGCCAGGGCGCTTTCGACGTGGTCACGCTCAGTTCCACCTCCACCGCGGCCGGTTCCGGCGGCGCCGGGCTCGGGCCGCGCTCCTCGGGCGACGTCGACCCGACGCTGAGCGTGCCGGAGAACCTGCGGGCCCGTGTCGACAGCAGCACGCTGGCGGCCCAGAGCTACACCCGTGTCGTCTACAAGGACGACACCCAGTCGCAGCCCGCGCTGGTCGTCGGCAAGCAGGTCAACGACCCCAACGGAGATCCGTACCAGCTGTACTACCTCTTCCCGCTGACGCAGGAGGAGAAGTCGCTGAGCCTCGTCAAGGGGACGCTCGCGACGGCCGGGCTGTTCGTCGTGGTGCTGCTGGGGGCCATCGCCTGGCTCGTGGTGCGCCAGGTCGTCACGCCGGTGCGGATGGCGGCCGGAATCGCCGAGCGGCTGTCCGCCGGCCACCTGCAGGAACGGATGAAGGTCACCGGCGAGGACGACATCGCGCGGCTCGGCGAGGCCTTCAACAAGATGGCGCAGAACCTCCAGCTGAAGATCCAGCAGCTGGAGGACCTGTCGCGGATGCAGCGCCGCTTCGTGTCGGACGTGTCGCACGAGCTGCGTACGCCGCTGACGACCGTCCGGATGGCGGCCGACGTCATCCACGACGCGCGCGTGGACTTCGATCCGATGACCGCCCGGTCCGCCGAACTGCTCGCCGACCAGCTGGACCGCTTCGAGACGCTGCTCGCGGACCTGCTGGAGATCAGCCGGTTCGACGCGGGCGCGGCGGCGCTGGAGGCCGACGCGATCGACCTCAGGGAGGTCGTACGCAGGGTGGTCAGCGGCGCGGAGCCGCTGGCCGAGCGCAAGGGCTCCCCGATCCGGATCGTCGGCGACGCGCAGCCCGTGATCGCCGAGGCGGACGCCCGCCGGGTGGAGCGGGTGCTGCGCAACCTCGTCGTCAACGCCGTGGAGCACGGCGACGGCAAGGAGGTCGTGGTCAAGCTGGCCGCGGCGGGCGGAGCGGTCGCGATCGCGGTGCGCGACTACGGCGTGGGCCTCAAGCCGGGCGAGGCGACCCGGGTCTTCAGCCGCTTCTGGCGCGCCGACCCGGCCCGCGCGCGGACCACGGGCGGTACCGGACTCGGGCTGTCGATCGCCCTGGAGGACGCCCGGCTGCACGGCGGCTGGCTCCAGGCGTGGGGCGAACCGGGCGGTGGTTCGCAGTTCCGGCTGACGCTGCCGCGGACGGCGGACGAGCCGCTGCGGGGGTCCCCGATACCACTGGAGCCCAAGGATTCACGGCGCAACCGTGGACTCAGCGAGGCGGGACTGCCCTCCGGCGGTGGCGGCAAGCTCGCCACGGTCCCGGCGCAGTCCACGGGCGGCAACGCGCCGCCCCCGATGCCGCCGCGCACGTCCATGGAGTCGCGGATGGCCGGGGTGTCGCCCACGGCCGATCCGACGGCGCTGCCGGGCAACGGCGCGCGCGTGGTACCGCGGCCCGCCGGGGCCGTGCGACGGCCGGACGGCGCGTCCGCAGCAGGTGGGGAGCGGACCGCGGAAGACCGCGGCGCGCACGAGGAGCTCGGGCAGCACGAGGAGCTCGGACAAGGGGAGACATTCCGTGGGCGCTGACCGCGAAGGGAGCGGCCGGATGCGTCCCGTACGCGTGGGGGTGTACCTCGGCTGTGGTGCGCTGCTGCTGACGGGGTGCGCGTCGATGCCGGACAGCGGGGACCTGCGGGGTGTCGAGTCCACGCCGAGGCAGGACTCGCAGGTCCGCGTCTTCGCGCTGCCGCCGCGCGAGGACGCCCGGCCGGCCGAGATCGTCCAGGGCTTTCTGGAGGCCCTGACCAGTGACGACGCGCAGTACAAGACGGCGCTCAAGTACCTGACGACGACCGCCCGCAAGACCTGGGACCCCTTCAGCTCCACGACCGTCCTCACCGACGGGCCCGACGCCAAGTCGGAGCAGCCGGTGAACGCCCAGGACAGCGACGGCAGCGGCAGCTACTCGTACGTGCTGGCCGGGACCAAGGTCGCCACGGTCAACGACCAGCACGCGTACACGCCGGACTCGGCCGCGTACCACGCGACGGTGCACCTCACCCGGCAGAAGGACACCAAGCAGTGGCGCATCGACGGGCTGCCGCAGGGCGTGGTGATGGGCAACTCCGACTTCCAGCGCAACTACGTCTCCGTCAACAAGTACTACTTCGCCTCGAACGCGACCGCCGGGTCGGGCGGACAGCTGGGGACCGTCGCCGATCCGGTCTACGTCCGCGAGAAGGTGGACCCGATGACGGAGATGGTCCGGGCGCTGCTGAAGGGGCCCACGCGCTGGCTCGACCCGGTGGTGAGGTCGAGCTTCCCCTCCGGCACGGACCTGAAGGAGGGCGTCACCTCGCTGACGCCCGACGACCGCAACCGGGTGACGGTCCCGCTGAACCACAAGGCCGACCAGGTCAACGGGGCCCAGTGCGACAGGATGGCGGCCCAGCTCCTGCTCACCTTCCGGGACCTGACGCCCACCGGGGTCGACGAGGTGGAGCTGCAACGGTCGAACGGTTCGCGGCTGTGCATGCTCAGCGAGGGCGGCGCCGAGGCCCTCGCCGAGCACGGCCCGGCCGAGCACCCCGGGTTCGAGTACTTCATCGACGGCAAGCAGCGCCTCGTACGGCTGTCCAGCGCCAACGGCGACAAGGAGCCCCAGCCGGTGCCCGGCCCGCTGGGGGACGGCGGCAGGAAACTGCGGGCCGCCGCGGTGTCGCGCGACGAGGACAGCGCGGCCGGCGTGTCGGCCGACGGGAGTTCGCTGTACGTCGGCTCGCTGGTGTCGGGCGCCTCGCTCGGGGACGCGGTGCTCCACAGCCAGGGCAGGACCGCGCAGGACCGGCTGACGACGCCCAGTTGGGACGGGCGGGGCGACCTGTGGGTGGCGGACCGCGATCCCGCCAAACCCCGGTTGCTGCTGCTGGAGAAGGGCGCGGGCGAACCGCTCCAGGTCTCGACGCCGGGACTCGACGGGCGGATCCAGGCGGTGCGGGTGGCCGCCGACGGGGTGCGGATCGCGCTGATCGTCGAGAAGGACGGCAAGAGCTCCCTGCAGATCGGGCGCATCGACCAGGACACGACGACCGGTGAGCGGCCCAGCGTCTCGGTCTTCGAACTGCACTCGGTCGCACCGCAGCTGGAGGAGGTCACGGCCATGTCGTGGGCCGGGGACAGCCGGCTCGTGGTCGTCGGGCGGGAGTCCGAGGGGGTGCTGCAGATGCGGTACGTCCAGGTCGACGGCTCCACGCCGGTGGGCGCGGCGCCCTCCGCGCTGACGGGGGTGAAGGAGATCGCCGCGTCCGAGGACGAGCGGCTGCCGCTGGTGGCGCACTCGCAGGAGGACGGGATCGTGCGGCTGTCGTCCGGGGAGCAGTGGCAGAAGGTCGTCAAGAACGGCACGGCGCCGGTGTACCCCGGGTAGGTCGGTTCTCCGCCGATCTCCGCCGGGTCGACGTCGAGGTGGGGTCGTCCCGTGGTTCCGGGGCGGCCCTGTCCGCGTTCCCCGCGGTTCTTCCGGGTTTTCCCCGGGCCTTGGGGATCCGTGGGTCGGTCCGTCGGGTTCCGGTTGACGGTCAGTCCCACGGGTGACGGGTGTCCGGTTGTCCACAGGCGGTTGTCCACAGGGGTGGCCGGTCGGTCGTGGTGTTGGCACAGTGGTGGACATGCGGGCGTGGTGGCAGGACCTCACCGACCTGGTGCTGCCGGCCGAGTGCGGAGGCTGCGGGAGAGCTCGCACGGTGCTCTGTCCGGAGTGCCGTGCCGCCCTGAGCGGGGCCCCACCGCGCCGGGCCCGTCCGGAGCCGGCGCCGCCGGGACTGCCGGTCGTGCACGCGGCGGCCGTGTACCAGGACGAAGTACGCGCGGCACTCCTCGCGCACAAGGAACGGGGGGCACTGACACTGGCGACACCACTGGGAACGGCCCTGGCGGGGGCTGTGAGGGCGGCTCTGAGGCACCGGTGCCTCCCGGACACGCCCGGACGTCGGACGGGCTCGGGCGGGCCTCTGAGCGGGGACGGCGGATGGCCGGCGCGGGCCGGTGGGCGGGAGCCCGTGCTGCTGGTTCCGGTGCCCTCCTCGCGGCGGGCGGTGCGGGCGCGCGGCCATGACCCGGCACGCCGGATCGCCCTCGCGGCCGCCGGGGAACTGCGCCGTACGGGAGCGCCGGTCCGGGTGCTGACCGTGCTGCGGCAGCGACGCGGCGTGGCCGACCAGGCGGGCCTCAACTCCCGGCAGCGGCTGCACAATCTCGCGGGCGCGCTGGAGGTCGCCCCGGGAGGCGGCCGGCTGCTGGCGGGCGCCGGCCGGGTGGTGCTGGTGGACGACCTGATGACGACGGGAGCCTCCCTGGCGGAGGCGGCGCGCACCGTACGGGTGGCGATGACGGGCGCCGATGCATACGGGCGGGAAGCCGGGGAAGCAACGGGGGAACGGGAACGGAGACGAGTGGGGAAACGGATGACCGAGGCAACGACAGAGCGCGAGGACCGGAAACCGGCAACCCCGGGAATGACGGACACGAGCGAAGTCGGCGCCAAGATCTGCGCGGCTGTGGTCGCGGCCTCGCCGGATGGTTTCGAAATCAACCGGAACTGACTGAGAACTTCCATCGTTGCTGGTAATGACCAGGTCAATTCACCTGAACGGAGGTACGCCGCAGTAGAGGGTGACGACATCCGTCCGGGCGAGATATGTTCGGTTGTGAGGCCGTTGGCGCTGGCCACACCTCGTATATCCGAATGCCGTGCTGCGGGTTTCTGAATCACCCGCCCGCCATGGGGTGTAGATCTTGCCCATGGGGGAGGAGGAGGTGAAAGTCACCGAGTCCGAGGTTCCGGGGCTCACCGGGATCTGGTGCAAAAGGGAGATGCTCCGCCTGTGGAGCGGGGCTATCCGGGAACGGAGTTCTGCGTGGACATCGTCGTCAAGGGCCGCAAGACCGAGGTGCCTGAGCGGTTCCGCAAGCACGTGGCCGAGAAGCTGAAGCTGGAGAAGATCCAGAAGCTCGATGGCAAGGTGATCAGCCTCGACGTCGAGGTGTCCAAGGAGCCCAACCCCCGGCAGGCCGACCGTTGTGACCGGGTGGAGATCACGCTCCGCTCCCGCGGTCCGGTGATCCGGGCGGAGGCAGCGGCGAACGACCCGTATGCAGCACTCGACCTGGCGGCGGACAAGCTCGAGGCCCGGCTGCGCAAGCAGCACGACAAGCGCTACACCCGCCGTGGCAACGGCCGCCTCTCGGCCGCCGAGGTCGCCGACCACGTCCCGGGCGCCGCGACACTGAACGGGAACGGGACCATTGTCCGCGAGGACGAACCCGACAGCGTGCCGACCAAGAAGATCGGCTCCCTCGAGGTCATGGGAGAAGGTCCCCTCGTCGTCCGGGAGAAGACCCACGTGGCCGCCCCGATGACGCTCGACCAGGCGCTCTACGAGATGGAACTGGTCGGGCACGACTTCTATCTGTTCGTCGACTCCGAGACCAAGGAGCCGAGTGTCGTCTATCGGCGGCACGCGTACGACTACGGCGTGATCCACCTCAGTACGGACCCGATGGTCACCCAGGCCGGCACGGACGCGCCGGGCGGTGCGCTCGGCGGTTAGACCCGCCCTGATGACGACTGAGCCGGTGCCCCTGTGTGCGCGCGTGCGCCCCCAGGGGCACCGGTGTGCGACCACTTCGCGACCCGCTCTGTCACCCCACTGTCGTCCGGGCATGAAATCATGGCCGAACCGGCCCCAACCGGGGGGCCGTTGCCTTGGGTTGGCGATGGCACAGGAACACGGGCCACGGCCTTCAGGGGGAGGAACGATGGCGGACAGCTTCGGACCCATGCGTGTCGAGGATGCCGACGGCGGTGTGGTCGGCATGAGCCCGGACACGGGCGCCACACGCAAGGAGCCCATCCGTGTCCTCGTCGTGGACGACCACGCCCTCTTCCGCCGCGGTCTGGAGATCGTGCTCGCGGCCGAGGAGGACATCCAGGTCGTCGGCGAGGCGGGGGACGGGGCGGAGGCGGTCGACAAGGCGGCCGACCTGCTCCCGGACATCGTGCTGATGGACGTACGCATGCCGAAACGGGGCGGCATCGAGGCCTGCACCTCCATCAAGGAGGTGGCCCCCAGCGCGAAGATCATCATGCTGACGATCAGCGACGAGGAGGCGGATCTCTACGACGCGATCAAGGCCGGTGCGACCGGATATCTCCTCAAGGAGATCTCCACGGACGAGGTGGCCACCGCCATCCGCGCGGTGGCGGACGGCCAGTCGCAGATCAGCCCCTCGATGGCGTCGAAACTGCTCACCGAGTTCAAGTCGATGATCCAGCGGACCGACGAGCGACGGCTGGTCCCCGCGCCGCGGCTCACCGAACGCGAACTGGAAGTTCTCAAGCTCGTCGCGACCGGAATGAACAACCGGGACATCGCCAAGGAGTTGTTCATCTCCGAGAACACGGTGAAGAACCACGTGCGCAACATCCTGGAGAAGCTCCAGCTGCACTCCCGGATGGAAGCGGTGGTGTACGCGATGCGGGAGAAGATCCTCGAGATCCGCTAGCCCCACCGCGCTCCCCCCACCGCACCGCGGGGCAGGGCGTGTCGAGGGCGGTCCGGCGCCGCCCACGCCCGGCGTCCGCCCGGCACAGGGGCGGGGGCCGGGGCTGAGGTCAGGACGTGGGCCGGGACGGCGCGTCGCCACGCGGGTGGCCGGTCCGGTGGGGTCACCCGAGGGTGCGCGCCAGCTCCCTCGTCAGCGGGTCGCGCAGCTCGGGCGCGTCCACCCGCTCCACGCGCACGCTCGTGCAGTCCACCCAGCTCGCCGCCTCCACCAGGGCCTGGGCCACCGCGGGGACCGCCTTGGCGCCGTCCAGGGTGACCTGCTTGGCGACCAGGGTGCGCCCCTCCCGGGCCGGATCCACCCGGCCGACCAGGCGGCCGCCGGCGAGGACCGGCATCGCGAAATAGCCGTGGATCCGCTTGGCCTTGGGCGTGTACGCCTCCAGGCGGTGGGTGAAGCCGAAGATGCGCTCCGTCCGGGCCCGCTCCCAGACGAGCGAGTCGAACGGGGACAGCAGCGTCGTACGGTGACGGCCGCGCGGAGCCGTCTCCAGGGCCGCCGGATCGGCCCACGCCGGCTTGCCCCAGCCCTCCACGGCTACCGGGACCAGCCCCGAGTCCGCGATCACCGCGTCGACCTGCTCGCCCCTGAGACGGTGGTAGTCGGCGATGTCCGCGCGGGTGCCGACGCCCAGGGACTGGCCCGCGAGGCGGACCAGGCGGCGCAGGCACTCCGCGTCGTCCAGCTCGTCGTGGAGCAGGGCCTCGGGGACGGCGCGCTCCGCGAGGTCGTACACCCGCTTCCAGCCGCGGCGCTCGGTGCACACCACCTCGCCGTACATCAGCGCGCGCTCGACGGCGACCTTCGTGCCCGACCAGTCCCACCACTCGCTGGTCCTCTTCGCGCCGCCCAAGTCCGTCGCCGTGAGCGGGCCTTCGGCGCGCAGCTGCTTGACGACCTGGTCGTAGACACCGTCCGGCAGGGCGTGGTTCCAGTGCGGGCGGGCGCGGTAGGCGCGGCGGCGGAAGGCGAAGTGGGGCCACTCCTCGATGGGGAGGATGCAGGCCGCGTGGGACCAGTACTCGAAGGCGTGCGCTGCGCCGTCGGCGCCCGGCGTCCAGTACGCCTCGTCCACCGTCCTGCGGCCCACCGCGCCGAGCCGGGCGTACGGGATGAGTTCGTGGGAGCGGGCGAGGACGGAGATCGTGTCGAGCTGGACCGCGCCGAGGTGCCGCAGGACTCCGCGGACGCCGGACCTGCGGTCCGGGGCGCCCAGGAAACCCTGGGCGCGCAGGGCGATGCGGCGGGCCTCGTCGGCGGAGAGGTCGGTGGCGGGACGCGGGAGACTCGTCATGCCCGCACGATAGGCGGTGGCACTGACAGTGGCCGCCGGGCCCGGGGTCCGCAGGCCCGGGGGGCTTCGCCGGCGGGCCGCGCGCGGCGGCCGGACGGGCGCGCGGGTCGGTGTCCCGCCGGCTGTCCCGGTCTCAGCGTCGGCTGTCCCGGTCTCGGCGCGGGGCGGCCCGGTCTCAGGTGGCCGGCGGACCGGAGGGGGCCGGGAGGTACGGCGCCGTCGAGGGCAGGCCCAGGTCCGAGGGGAGCAGGGAGCCGATCCAGCAGTCGCGGCGTACGCCCTTGTTGTTGATGGCGGAGCGGAGGGTGCCCTCGATGGTGAAGCCGGCCCGTTCGGCCACCGCGCGGGAGGCCTGGTTGCCGACCTCGGCGCGCCATTCGACGCGGTCGACGGCGAGGCTGGTGAACGCCCAGCGGGAGGCGGCGACGGTGGCTTCGGTGAGATAGCCGTTGCCGCGGTGCTCCTTGGTGGCCCAGAAGCCGACCTCGCCGACACCCAGGGAGCGCATGGTGATGCCGAGCATGCCGGCCAGTTCCCCGGAAGGAAGGAAGACTCCGAAGGTGAACATGGAGCCGTCCGCCCAGCCGTCGGGCACCATCTGGTCGGTGAACCCCGCCGCGTGCTCGTGGAGATAGGGCGACGGGATCGTGGTCCAGCGCTGGATGTCGGGATCCTGGACGGCGTCGAACACGGCGTCGGTGTCGTGCGATCCCACGGTGCGCAGGAGCAGACGGGCGGTGGTGAGCGTGACGGGGTCCATCGGGCGATTCTGCTCGGGCTGCCGTAAGGGCGCCATTCCTTTGCCGTGGGTGATGCTTCGGTTACTTTTCGCTGCGTGGACGCGGCACCTTACGCAACCCCTGTCCGTTGTCCTAGTGGCTGTCGTGGGCAGACCTCCCGGTGCGGTGGGGTCCTCGCTTACGATGGCCGTTGCTCAAGCTGCTCTTGACACCGCCATTCAAACCGACCGTCCCAGGCCCGACCGGCAAGGAGACAAACCCCCGTGTCCGTCCTCTCGAAGATCATGCGTGCAGGCGAAGGCAAGATCCTGCGCAAGCTGCACCGCATCGCGGACCAGGTCAACTCCATCGAAGAGGACTTCGTCGACCTCTCCGACGCCGAGCTGCGGGCCCTCACCGATGAGTACAAGCAGCGGTACGCCGACGGCGAGAGCCTCGACGACCTGCTGCCCGAGGCGTTCGCCACGGTCCGCGAGGCCGCCAAGCGCGTCCTCGGCCAACGCCACTACGACGTGCAGATGATGGGTGGCGCCGCGCTCCACCTCGGCTACGTCGCGGAGATGAAGACCGGTGAGGGCAAGACCCTGGTCGGCACGCTGCCCGCGTATCTGAACGCCCTCTCCGGAGACGGCGTCCACCTGATCACGGTCAACGACTACCTGGCCGAGCGCGACTCCGAAATGATGGGCCGCGTCCACAAGTTCCTGGGCCTGACCGTCGGCTGCATCCTGGCCAACATGACGCCGGCCCAGCGCCGCGAGCAGTACGCGTGCGACATCACCTACGGCACGAACAACGAGTTCGGCTTCGACTACCTGCGCGACAACATGGCGTGGGCCCAGGACGAACTCGTCCAGCGCGGTCACAACTTCGCGATCGTCGACGAGGTCGACTCCATCCTCGTCGACGAGGCCCGTACGCCGCTGATCATCTCCGGCCCGGCCGACCAGGCCACCAAGTGGTACGGCGACTTCGCCAAGCTGGTCACCCGCCTGAAGAAGGGCGAGGCCGGCAACCCGCTCAAGGGCATCGAGGAGACCGGCGACTACGAGGTCGACGAGAAGAAGCGCACCGTCGCCATCCACGAGCCCGGTGTGGCCAAGGTCGAGGACTGGCTGGGTATCGACAACCTGTACGAGTCGGTCAACACCCCGCTCGTCGGTTACCTGAACAACGCCATCAAGGCCAAGGAACTCTTCAAGAAGGACAAGGACTACGTCGTCATCGACGGCGAAGTCATGATCGTCGACGAGCACACCGGCCGTATCCTCGCCGGCCGCCGCTACAACGAGGGCATGCACCAGGCGATCGAGGCGAAGGAAGGGGTGGACATCAAGGACGAGAACCAGACCCTCGCCACGATCACCCTCCAGAACTTCTTCCGCCTCTACAGCAAGCTCTCCGGCATGACCGGTACGGCGATGACCGAGGCCGCCGAGTTCCACCAGATCTACAAGCTCGGCGTCGTCCCGATCCCGACCAACAAGCCCATGGTCCGCAAGGACCAGTCGGACCTGATCTACCGCACCGAGGTGGCCAAGTTCGACGCGGTGGTGGACGACATCGCGGAGAAGCACGAGAAGGGCCAGCCGATCCTCGTCGGTACGACGTCGGTCGAGAAGTCCGAGTACCTCTCGCAGCAGCTCTCCAAGCGCGGCATCCAGCACGAGGTGCTGAACGCCAAGCAGCACGACCGCGAGGCCACGATCGTCGCCCAGGCGGGCCGCCGGGGCGCGGTGACCGTCGCCACGAACATGGCCGGCCGAGGCACCGACATCAAGCTCGGTGGCAACCCCGAGGACCTCGCCGAGGCCGAGCTGCGTCAGCGCGGCCTCGACCCCGAGGAGCACATCGAGGAGTGGGCCGCCGCCCTGCCCGCCGCCCTGGAGAAGGCCGAGCAGGCCGTCAGGGCGGAGAACGAGGAGGTCAAGGACCTCGGCGGGCTCTACGTCCTGGGCACCGAGCGCCACGAGTCCCGGCGTATCGACAACCAGCTGCGCGGCCGCTCCGGCCGTCAGGGCGACCCGGGCGAGTCCCGCTTCTACCTCTCCCTCGGTGACGACCTGATGCGCCTCTTCAAGGCCCAGATGGTCGAGCGCGTGATGTCGATGGCGAACGTGCCGGACGACGTGCCGATCGAGAACAAGATGGTCACGCGCGCGATCGCGTCCGCCCAGTCGCAGGTCGAGCAGCAGAACTTCGAGACCCGCAAGAACGTCCTGAAGTACGACGAGGTGCTCAACCGCCAGCGCGAGGTCATCTACGGCGAGCGCCGCCGTGTCCTGGAGGGCGAGGACCTGCAGGAGCAGATCCAGCACTTCATGGACGACACGATCGACGCGTACATCGGGGCCGAGACCGCCGAGGGCTTCGCCGAGGAGTGGGACCTCGACCGTCTGTGGGGCGCCTTCCGGCAGCTCTACCCGGTGAAGGCCACCGTCGACGAGCTGGAGGAGGCGGCCGGTGACCGCGCCGGTCTGACCGCCGAGTTCATCTCCGAGTCCGTCAAGGACGACATCCACGACCAGTACGCGGCGCGCGAGGAGCAGCTCGGCTCCGAGATCATGCGCGAGCTGGAGCGCCGGGTCGTGCTCTCCGTGCTGGACCGCAAGTGGCGCGAGCACCTCTACGAGATGGACTACCTCCAGGAGGGCATCGGTCTGCGCGCCATGGCGCAGAAGGACCCGCTCGTCGAGTACCAGCGCGAGGGCTTCGACATGTTCGGCGCCATGATGGACGGCATCAAGGAGGAGTCCGTCGGCTACCTGTTCAACCTGGAGGTCCAGGTCGAGCAGCAGGTCGAGGAGGTCCCGGTCGAGGACGCCGCGCCGTCGCTGAACAAGGAGGACGTCGTCCCCGCGGGCGCGCGTCCCGAGATCCGCGCCAAGGGCCTCGACGCTCCGCAGCGTCCCGACCGGCTGCACTTCTCCGCGCCCACCGTGGACGGCGAGGGCGGCGTGGTCGAGGGCGACTTCGCCAACGACGACGAGCCCGTGCGCTCCGAGGCGGACGGCCTCACGCGCGCGGAGCGCCGCAAGCAGCAGAAGAGCAGCAGCCGCCGCCGCAAGAAGTGACGGCTGGGCCCGGCAGGGCCGCTCCGTGACGCGCTGACGGCCGAGGGGCCGGACACCTCTGGTGTCCGGCCCCTCGCCCTGTTCAGCCGTCGTCGGCGGCGCGGGGCATACGGGGGCCGCCCAGCTCCACCGCCGTGCACCGCCAGCGGAGGTCGGGGCCCTGTTCCAGACGGAAGGCCATGGCGCGGATCCGGTCGCCCGCGCCGATGCGGGCGAAGGCCTCGATCGCGCCGGGGCGGGGGACGTAGTAGCCGATGTCGCGGACGACCGGCCGGGTGCCGCGGGTGCGCAGCCGGCCGCGTTCGGCGAGCCAGGCGAGCTCGTCGTAGGCGCGGCCCGCGGTGTGGCGCAGCATGCAGTGGACGGGGCGCTGACCGCTCAGCACGGCGAGCAGGCGGTCGGCGAAGAGATCGGTGGGCCGGGGCTGCGGAGCGGGGGCCTGCCGGGTTCCGCCCGGGCAGGGGGCCGGGACGGGCGTCGTACGCGGCGGTGACGGCGGCGGGCTGCCCGCGGGGGCCGTACGGGGAGCGCCGCCGCCCGGGGCGCGGGGCGGGGTGGTGCCCGGGCGCCGCGAGTCCTGGCGGCCGGGAGGGCGGGTGCCCGGGCGGCGCTGCGTCCTGGTCATCACCTTGTTCATGCGTCGTCCCCGCTCGTTGCGGCCCGGTCGGTACCGGGCGGTAACTTTCGTGTCGGAGATCTTGTACGAGGTGGGAGCGGGGGCTCGCAAGGATGTCCGGCGCGCGTGGCGGCCGCCGCGGGATTCACCTATCAGGGTGGCCGGCGGGTGCGCCGACCTTGGTACGAAAGGGGCGTACCGGGTGAATCTCCGGACCGGTGTGGACGTCGCGGGCGACAGGGTCCGGGACCCGAAAGAGGACGCCCGCACGTATCCTGAAGGCCCTCCCGGGAGGCGCGGGACAGCCCTCCCGGGCAGCTCTGCGACCGACCAGGAGCTCTCCGACTACGAAAGCGGCCCACCATGCGCGTCTACGTCCCTCTGACCCTCTCCGGTCTCGCCGAGGCGCACAAGACGGGGGAACTGGGATCGGGGCCGTTCGTGGCGTACGCGGTCACGCCCGCCCTGCGCGAGTGGTATCTCTCCGACGACATCGAGGAGCTCGAGTACGCCGCGCTGAACCGGGCCGCGCTGGCCTCGCTCCGGCTGCTCGCGGGCGAGCGGGACACCGTGCGGCGCCGGGTGGTCGTGGCCGTCGACGTCCCCGACCGCGCGGCGGTCGCCGATCCCGACCGGGGGCTCGATCCGGTGGCGCTCGGAGAGGTGCGGGTGTCCGGGCCGGTGCCGCTGGCCAAGGCGGCCGCGGTGCACGTCGACGCCGACGACGCCGAGGAGGACGTGTCGGCCGCCGTGGGGGCGCTCGGGGCGGCCGATCACGGTGACGACGACGCGCAGTTCGTCGTGGACGGGGCCGAGGACCACGAGCTGCTCTGGTTCGCGACGCAGGAGATCCCCAACCTGGTGGGGCTCGGGGACTGAGGCGCCCGCCCGGTCCGGCGGTCCGGCGCACCGGCCCGGCGCAACGATGTCGGTGGGGCCGGGTACGTTCTTGCCATGGGGAAGAACGGAGCAGCAGCGCACATCGTGTGGGACTGGAACGGGACTCTGTTCCACGACAACGCCGCGATCATCGGCGCGACGAACGCGGCGTTCGCCGAACTGGGACTGGAACCGATCACGCTGGAGCGGTACCGGGAGCTGTACTGCGTCCCGGTGCCCAGGTTCTACGAGCGGCTGATGGGGAGGCTGCCGACGGACGCCGAGTGGGAGATCATGGACGAGACCTTCCACCGGTACTACACGCAGCACCGCACGGCCTGCGAGCTGACCGAGGGGGCGGCGGCGCTGCTCGCCGGGTGGCGGTCGGCGGGCCACAGCCAGTCACTGCTGAGCATGTACGGCCACGACGAGCTGGTCCCGCTGGTCAGAGACTTCGGTATCGAGCCGCACTTCGTACGGGTGGACGGGCGGACGGGGCCCTCCGGCGGCAGCAAGGCGGAGCACATGGTGCGGCACATCGGCGCGCTCGCCGGGGTGGACCCGCTGCGCACGGTGGTGATCGGGGACGCCGCCGACGACGCGGTCGCGGCACTGCACGTGGGGGCCCGGGCCGTGCTCTACACCGGTGGATCGCACGGTCGGGCGAGCCTCGAGGTGGTGGGCGTGCCCGTGGTGGACAGCCTGGCCGAGGCGGTCGAGGAAGCCGAGCGATTGGTCCGGACGGTGGTCTGACCGCGGCCGGCCGGTACGGGTGGCTGGTACGCCGGGAGGGGGTCGTACGGGCGTCAGGGCCGCCTCGTACGGCCTCCTGCCGGTGGCTGTGCCTACGGGGACTCCGGTAGGGCTCTCCGCCTCCGCACCCTGCCAAGGGGCTCCGCCCCCTGGACCCCCGTTTCGCCTGAAAGGCTCGTCCTCAAACGCCGGACGGGCTGGAGGTGCGGGCCTGCGCCTGGAAGCACCGGAGTCCCACCTGTGGCCGACGGCGCGTCCCCGTCACCGGCTCCCCGCGAACGGCTCACGGCGACCGGCTCCCCTCGAACGGCTCACGGCGACCGGCTCACCGCCACCGGCTCCCCGCGAACAGCTCACGGCGACCGGCTCCCCGCGACATGCTCACCGCGAACGCCTCCCCGCCACCGGCTCCCCGCCACCGGCTCCCCGCCACCGGCTCCCCGCCACCGGCTCCCCGCCACCGGCTCCCCGCCACCGGCTCCCCGCCACCACCTCCCCGCCACCGCCTCCCCGCCACCACCTCCCCGCCGTCAGGTCACCGGTGCCTTCGCGCGCAGTACCGTGAGGAACTCGCGCATCCAACCGGGGTGGTCCGGCCAGGCGCGTGCCGAGACGAGTGTGCCGTCTACCACCGTCTCCGCGTCCTGGAAGGTCGCGCCGGCCGTCTGCATGTCCGGCTCCAGGGCCGGATACGCCGTGACGCGGCGCCCGCGCAGGGCGTCGACGGAGGCGGTCAGGAGCGGTCCGTGGCAGATCTGGGCCACGGGCTTGTCCGTCTCGAAGAAGGACCTGAGGATCTTGCGGAGTTCGGGGTCGCCCCGCAGGTACTCGGGAGCGCGCCCGCCGGGGATCACCAGGGCCGCGTACTGGCCGGGATCGACCTCGCTGAAGGCGAGATCGGCGGGCCAGGTGTAACCGGGCTTCTCGGTGTACGTGTCGAATCCGGGTTCGAAGTCGTGGACCACGAACTGGAGCTTCTTGCGGCTGGGGGCCGCGATGTGGACCTCGTAGCCCTCCTCGCGCAGGCGCTGGTACGGGTACAGGACCTCCAGTGACTCCGCCGCGTCACCGGTGACGATCAGGATCTTCGCTGCCATGTCGCTCCGCTCTGTCAGCCGTGGGTGTCTTCGTCAGCCGTCCTGGGCAACGTGCTCCCGCGGGAGGGACTTGCCAAGGGGGCGTGCGGCATGCGGACACCCGGAGCGGCCGTTCGCGGGGTGCGCGGGCGGTGCGCCTGTCGTGCCGGTGGCGGTGTTCCCCGTGCTCACAGGGGCCGCGCGGACCGCGTCCGCAGCCCGGCGAGGACCGTGCGAGCCGCCCCATGGCCCGCACTGCACGTTACCGTCCCTTTCGTCCCTGTGCAGACTGTCAAAGTTCGCCCCCCGCTTTTGTACACATACGGCTCATGACGAGTCCGGGGTGAGGAGCGATAGCCTGGTGACGTGATCAGCGCGATATCTCGCGGGGGCGCCGTCGCCCCTGCCCCGCGCCCGGAGACCACGGACGACATCCGTGACCGGGCGTCAGTCGCTGACCTTCGCGGGCGGGACGGAGCGGCAAGCGCACTCCGTATGCCGATGACACCCCGTGGACGGACGTCGCCGAGAGCAGCGTCACAGTCTCCGGGGGTGCCGAACATGGCCGATATCCCCCCGCTCATCTCTCCATGCGGCATAGCGTCGGACCAGACCGGACACCCCGCGTCACGGCGTCACGTCGGAGAAGAGACCGTACTTCCTTCTACGTCACGCAACGGCGCGCGACAGGAGCCAGAGGACAATGCAGACCAAGCTGGACGAAGCAAAGGCCGAGCTGCTCGAACGGGCCGCCCGGGTAGCTGAGAACAGTCCGGTCGGGGGGCACCTACCGACCGTGAAGACGGGCACGGGCACCCCCGACCGGGAGACCGTGCTCGCGTTCCTCCAGCGCTACTACCTGCACACCGCCCCGGAGGACCTGACCGACCGTGACCCGGTCGACGTCTTCGGAGCCGCCTTCTCGCACTACCGACTGGCCGAGAACCGCCCCCAGGGCACGGCCAGCGTCCGCGTGCACACGCCCACCGTCGAGGAGAACGGCTGGACCTGCAGTCACTCCGTCGTCGAGGTCGTGACCGACGACATGCCCTTCCTCGTCGACTCGGTCACCAACGAGCTGTCCCGGCAGGGGCGCGGCATCCACCTCGTCATCCACCCGCAGGTCGTCGTACGGCGTGACGTGACCGGCGAGCTCATCGAGGTGCTGCCCGGCCGGCCCGTCGCCGACGAGCTGTCGCACGACGCGCACATCGAGTCCTGGATCCACGTCGAGATCGACCGCGAGACCGACCGGGCCGACCTGAAGCAGATCACCGCCGATCTGCTGCGGGTCCTGTCCGACGTCCGCGAGGCCGTCGAGGACTGGGAGAAGATGCGCGACGCCTCGCTGCGCATCGCCGAGGAACTGCCCGCCGAGCCGACCGCGGGCGACCTGCGCGACCGTGAGGTCGAAGAGGCCCGTGAGCTGCTGCGCTGGCTCTCGGACGACCACTTCACCTTCCTCGGGTACCGGGAGTACGAGCTGCGCGACGACGACGTGCTGGCGGCGGTGCCCGGGACCGGGCTCGGCATCCTGCGCTCCGACCCGCAGCACGGCGGCGACGACAGCCACCCCGTCAGCCCCTCCTTCGAGCGGCTGCCCGCCGACGCCCGGGCGAAGGCCCGCGAGCACAAGCTCCTGGTGCTCACCAAGGCCAACAGCCGTGCCACCGTGCACCGGCCGTCCTACCTCGACTACATCGGTGTGAAGAAGTTCGACGCCGCCGGCAACGTCGTCGGCGAGCGGCGCTTCCTCGGACTGTTCTCCTCGGCCGCCTACACCGAGTCCGTACGGCGTGTCCCCGTCGTCCGCCGCAAGGTGGAGGAGGTCCTCAGGGGCGCGGGCTTCTCGCCCAACAGCCACGACGGCCGCGACCTGCTGCAGATCCTGGAGACGTACCCCCGCGACGAGCTCTTCCAGACGCCCCCCGACGAGCTGCGCTCCATCGTCACCTCCGTGCTCTACCTCCAGGAGCGGCGGCGGCTGCGGCTCTACCTGCGCCAGGACGAGTACGGGCGCTACTACTCGGCGCTCGTCTACCTCCCGCGCGACCGCTACACCACCGGCGTACGCCTTCGGCTCATCGACATCCTGAAGGAGGAACTCGGCGGCAGCAGCGTCGACTTCACGGCCTGGAACACCGAGT
Source organism: Streptomyces sp. NPDC059668 (assembly GCF_042734135.1). Lineage (NCBI taxonomy): Bacteria > Bacillati > Actinomycetota > Actinomycetes > Kitasatosporales > Streptomycetaceae > Streptomyces > Streptomyces sp. NPDC059668. The sequence goes on from NZ_JBHWEL010000093.1 coordinate 26,026, forward strand.
CGATCCTCTCCCGGCTGCACTTCGTGGTCCGGGTCCCGCAGGGCACCGAGCTGGCGCAGCTCAGCGACGCCGACAAGGACAGGCTGGAGGTGCGGCTCGTCGAGGCCGCCCGCTCCTGGGCCGACGGGTTCGCCGAGGCGCTGAACGCCGAGTGCGGTGAGGAGCGCGCGGCCGAGCTGCTGCGCCGCTACGGAGCCGCCTTCCCCGAGGGCTACAAGGCCGACCACACCCCGCGCGCCGCCGTCGCCGACCTGGTCCACCTGGAGAAGCTCACCGACGACGACACCAAGGACTTCGCGCTCAGCCTGTACGAGCCGGTGGGCGCCGGTCCCGGTGAGCGCCGCTTCAAGATCTACCGCACCGGCGAGCAGGTCTCCCTCTCCGCGGTGCTGCCGGCCCTCAACCGCCTCGGCGTCGAGGTCACCGACGAGCGCCCCTACGAGCTGCGCTGCTCGGACCGTACGACGGCGTGGATCTACGACTTCGGGCTGCGGCTGCCCAAGTTCCTGAACGGCAACGGCGACTACCTCGGCGACGACGGCCGCGAGCGCTTCCAGGAGGCGTTCGCCGCCACCTGGATGGGCGAGGCCGAGAACGACGGCTTCAACGCCCTCGTGCTGGGCGCCGGGCTGACCTGGCGGCAGGCGATGGTGCTGCGCGCCTACGCCAAGTACCTGCGCCAGGCCGGTTCGACCTTCAGCCAGGACTACATGGAGGACACCCTCCGCAACAACGTCCACACCACCCGGCTGCTCGTCTCGCTCTTCGAGGCGCGGATGTCGCCGGAGCGCCAGCACGCCGGTGTCGAGCTGACGGACGCCCTGATGGAGGAGCTGGACGCCGCCCTCGACCAGGTCGCCTCGCTCGACGAGGACCGGATCCTGCGGTCCTTCCTCACGGTCATCAAGGCGACGCTGCGCACCAACTTCTTCCAGAAGGCGGTGGGCGGCAAGCCGCACGAGTACGTCTCCATGAAGTTCGACCCGCAGGCCATCCCGGACCTGCCGGCGCCGCGCCCCGCCTACGAGATCTGGGTGTACTCGCCGAAGGTGGAGGGTGTGCACCTGCGCTTCGGCAAGGTCGCGCGCGGAGGCCTGCGCTGGTCCGACCGGAGGGAGGACTTCCGGACGGAGATCCTCGGACTGGTCAAGGCGCAGATGGTGAAGAACACCGTCATCGTGCCGGTCGGTGCCAAGGGCGGCTTCGTCGCCAAGCAGCTGCCCGACCCGTCCGTGGACCGCGACGCGTGGCTCGCGGAGGGCATCCGCAGCTACCGGACCTTCATCTCCGCCCTGCTCGACATCACCGACAACATGGTCGCCGGTGAGATCGTGCCCCCGGCGGACGTGGTCCGCCACGACGGGGACGACACCTATCTGGTGGTCGCCGCCGACAAGGGCACCGCCACCTTCTCGGACATCGCCAACGAGGTCGCCGAGAGCTACGACTTCTGGCTCGGGGACGCCTTCGCCTCCGGCGGTTCGGCCGGTTACGACCACAAGAAGATGGGCATCACCGCCCGCGGTGCCTGGGAGTCCGTCAAGCGGCAGTTCCGGGAGCTGGGGGTGAACACCCAGACCGAGGACTTCACCGTCGTCGGCGTCGGTGACATGTCCGGTGACGTGTTCGGCAACGGCATGCTGCTCAGTGAGCACATCAGGCTGGTCGCCGCCTTCGACCACCGGCACATCTTCCTCGACCCGACCCCGGTCGCGGAGACCTCGTACGCCGAGCGCCGCCGCCTCTTCGAGCTGCCCCGCTCCTCGTGGGCCGACTACGACACCGCGCTGATCTCCGCCGGCGGCGGCGTCTTCCCGCGGACCGCCAAGTCGATCCCGGTCAACGCCCACGTCCGCGAGGCCCTCGGCATCGACGCCGGGGTCGCGAAGATGACCCCGGCCGACCTGATGAAGGCGATCCTCCAGGCGCCGGTCGACCTGCTGTGGAACGGCGGCATCGGCACCTACGTCAAGGCGTCCACCGAGTCGCACGCCGACGTCGGCGACAAGGCCAACGACGCGATCCGCGTCGACGGCGCCGACCTGCGCGTCAAGGTCGTCGGCGAGGGCGGCAACCTCGGCCTGACGCAGCTGGGCCGGATCGAGTTCGCGCAGCACGGCGGCAAGATGAACACGGACGCCATCGACAACAGCGCGGGCGTGGACACCTCCGACCACGAGGTGAACATCAAGATCCTGCTCAACGCCGTGGTGGCCAACGGGGATCTGACCGTCAAGCAGCGCAACAAGCTGCTCGCCCAGATGACCGACGAGGTCGGCCACCTGGTGCTGCGCAACAACTACGCGCAGAACGTGGCGATCTCCAACGCGCTCGCCCAGTCCGGGAGCATGCTCCACGCCCAGCAGCGCTTCCTGCGCCACCTGGTCAGGGAGGGCCACCTCGACCGCGCCCTGGAGTTCCTGCCGACCGACCGCCAGATCCGCGAGCGCCTCAACTCCGCTCAGGGGCTGACCGGTCCGGAGACGGCCGTCCTGCTCGCGTACACGAAGATCACGGTCTCCGACGAACTGCTCGCCACCTCGCTGCCCGACGACCCGTATCTGCAGAGCCTGCTGTTCGCGTACTTCCCGACGGCCCTGCGGGAGAAGTTCCGCGAGCAGATCGAGGGACACGCGCTGCGCCGCGAGATCGTGACGACCGTGCTGGTCAACGACACGGTCAACACGGGCGGTACGAGCTTCCTGCACCGCCTGCGCGAGGAGACCGGTGCCTCCCTGGACGAGATCGTCCGGGCGCAGACCGCGGCCCGCGCGATCTTCGAGTCGAGCACGGTGTGGGACGCGGTGGAGGCACTCGACAATGTCGTCGCCGCCGATGTCCAGACGCGGATCCGGCTGCACTCCCGCCGGCTCGTCGAGCGCGGTACGCGCTGGCTGCTCAACAACCGGCCGCAGCCGCTCCAGCTCGCCGAGAACATCTCGTTCTTCCGCGAGGGGGTCGCGCAGGTCTGGGGCGAGCTGCCCAAGCTGCTGCGCGGCGCGGATCTGGAGTGGTACCAGCAGATCTTCGACGAGCTGTCGGGCGCGGGCGTGCCGGAGGAGCTGGCGACCCGGGTGGCCGGGTTCTCCTCGGCCTTCCCGACGCTGGACATCGTCGCGGTGGCCGACCGCATGGGCAGGGACCCGATGGCCGTCGCCGAGGTGTACTACGACCTCGCCGACCGCCTGAGCATCACCCAGCTCATGGACCGCATCATCGAGCTCCCGCGTGCCGACCGCTGGCAGTCCATGGCCCGCGCCTCGATCCGTGAGGACCTGTACGCGGCCCACGCCTCGCTCACCTCCGACGTCCTCGCCGTCGGCAACGGCACCTCGACCCCCGAGCAGCGCTTCAAGGCCTGGGAGGAGAAGAACGCGGCGATCCTGGGCCGCGCCCGCACCACTCTGGAGGAGATCCAGGGCTCCGACTCGTTCGACCTCGCCAACCTGTCGGTGGCGATGCGCACGATGCGGACCCTGCTGCGGACGCACTCGTAGTCCGCAGGTTCCAGACGTTCCTGGGGCGGGGGGGCGGGGCGCGCGGCCCCGGGGGGCGGCCCCCGGGAGCCCTCGCCGCGCCGCACGCCCCGAGAAAAAGAGACAGCACTCATTAAAGATTATATTGAAAAT
>NZ_JBHWEL010000093.1:29664-34580 GCF_042734135.1 Streptomyces sp. NPDC059668
CCCCGTCGTGGGCGCTTGCCCCACCTTCGTCGGGGGCGGCCCCCCCCCCCCCCCGCGGGGGGGGCGCCCCGTCTTTCTTGCCGCTCTCTCGTGAACCTCACGGAAAAACCGGAACTGGATTTTACCTATTGCTGATAAAAGGGACAATTGTGACCGTGAATCTCTCCGAGGGGTGGGCCCGTGCACGGCGCCGGGCCCCGGCGCCCGCCCCGTCCTCGCCCGCCGGCCCTCGCGGGCCCTTCGCCCGGACCCGCCGCATCGCTCTCGAAGTGGTCAGGTTCGCGGCCGTCGGCGGCAGCGGTGTCGCGGTCAACTTCCTGGTCTTCAATCTCCTTCTGCACGGCCTGAAGTGGGCCCCGATGGCCGCCACGGTCATCGCCAGCTGTGTCGCCATGGGCACCAACTACCTCGGCTTCCGCTTCTTCGCCTACCGCGACCGGGCCTCGCGCACCCGGCGGCAGATCCTCCTGTTCTTCGTCTTCAGCGGCATCGGTGTCGTCATGGAGAGCGCGCTGTTCTACGTCGGCTACCACGGTCTGGGCCTGAACGGTCCGCTCGGCTCCAACCTGGCCAAGGCGCTGTCGATCGTGCTGGCCTCGGCCTTCCGTTTCCTGGTGTACCGGACGTGGGTGTTCGGGCAGGTCGAACGCGACCACCAGGAGCTCGCCCGGGACCCGCAGCTGCCCGGGTGACACGCCAATGGAGCAGTCACCTGTGTAGTTTCATAGGAAATGTCTACCCTTAACAGGGTGAAAGTGGATCAGCGCTGCGCGCCCGACGCATCCGGGACCGGGCCCACCGGAACCGGAACCGTACCCGCCGTGTCCGTGGTCGTGATCGTCTACAACGACGAGAACCGGCTGCCCACGGCCGTGCGCTCCGTCCTCGACCAGACGCTGCGGAGCGTCGAGGTCGTCATCGTGGACGACCGGAGCACCGATGGCTCGTACTCCGTGGCGCAGCGGCTCGCCGCCGCCCACCCGGACCGGATCCGCGCCTTCCGGCTGCCGGAGAACAGCGGCGGCTGCGGAGCCCCGCGCAACCACGGCGTCCAGCAGGCCCGCGGCGACTACGTCCTCTTCCTCGACAGCGACGACGTCCTGGAGCGCAACGCCTGCCGCAACATGCTGGAGGCCGCCGAGAACACCGGCGCCGACCTCGTCTCCGGGCTGTGCGTACGGGTGCACGTCGACTCGCGCACGCGCAAGGAGGTCAAGTGGTACCCGTGGCTGTACGAGCGCACCCGCACCCTGGAGTCCGTCTCGGAACTGCCCGACCTGCTGGTCTTCGACACCCTGTCGACCAACAAGTGCTACCGCCGACGGTTCCTGCTGGACGAGGGCCTGAAGTTCCCGGTCGGCATCCACTACGAGGACCTGCTCTTCTCCGCCCAGGCGTACGTGGCCGCCCGCCGGATCACCCTCATCCCCAATCGGGTCTACGACTGGCGGATCGTGGACCGGCCGGAGGTGACGGCCGCGAGGTCCATCAGCAACCGGCGTGACGAGATCGCCAACTTCGCGCACCGCATGGAGATCCACCGCCGCGTGGACCGGCTGCTCGCGCGACACGGCCTGCTGGAGCTGAAGTTCGCCAAGGACGTCAAGTGGCTCAAGCACGATCTGGTCCTGCACCTGCGTGAGCTGCCGTTCCGGGACGCGGCCTACCGGCGGGAGTTCGCCGCGATCGCCCGCGCGTACCTGGAGTCGATCGACCGCGCCGCCTTCGACGAGGCCGAGCCGATCCACGCGATCTGCGCCTACCTCCTCCACGCGAGCGACTGGGACAACCTGCTGCCCGCGGTGGACACGCTCATCAACCGCGACAAGATCTCCTCACCGCTCGTCGAGCGCGACGGACGCGTGTACTGGTGCGCCCAGCACATCGAGGACGACGCCTTCGGGCGGCACGTCCTGGACGTCACCGACCTGGGCTACCACACCAAGCCGGTCGAGAGGATGTTCCTGCGCAACGCGCTGTCCCGGTACGAGGAGCACGCCGGCACCGTGCGGCTGGCCGGCCGTGTCACCAACCCGCTCGGGGTGATCCCGCCCGGCGCCCGGCTCTCCGCCCACCTGGAGTTCTACGCCCGCCGCAAGGGCGTGCGCTTCCAGACCTTCCGCTTCCCCGTGGCCCAGGTGAGACACGAGGGCGAGACCATCGCCTGGGAGACCTCGGCCGATCTCGCCAAGGGGCTGCGGCCCATCGGCGTCGTGGACACCGTGTGGGACGTACGCCTCCACCTCGACGTCGACGGCGCCCGGACCACGACCCGGCTCACCGCCGCCGAAGCCGGACCGCCGGCCGGCGGGCTGCCGGTCCGGCCCCGCCTCACCCGGCTGGTCGCCGACCGGATGGAGCCGGAGGTCTCCGCGCGCGGACACCTCTCCTTCCGGCTCGTCCCGGACAAGAAGGCCGACGAGCTGATCCGGCGCGGGATGCGCGGGAAGGCCGCACGGCGCGCCAAGTCCGGCTACCGCAAGGCCAGGGCGCGGCGCAGGGACCTCGCCTCGGGACGCTCCAAGATCCGCGTGTACCACAAGGTGTTCAGCCGCCTCCCGCACCGGAAGGGCCTCGTCGTCTTCGAGAGCCACCTGGGCCGGCAGTACAGCGACAGCCCCAAGGCCATCTACGAGGAGATGCGCAGGCAGAGGCTGGAGTTCGAGGCCGTGTGGGCGTACGCGGGCAGTCCCGACGGCTTCCCGTCCGACGCCACACTGGTGCGCCGCTGGTCGCTCCCGTACCTCAAGGCGCTCGCCCAGGCCGAGTTCTGGGTCGACAACCAGAGCTACCCGCTGAAGCTCACCAAACGGCCGGGGACCACGTATCTGCAGACCTGGCACGGGTCCGCGCTCAAGCGCATGGGCTTCGACGAGCCGGGGTGGAAGCTCAGGTCCCGCGCCGCGCAGGCCGCGCAGCAGCGCACCCTCGACCGCTTCGACCGGTTCCTGATCCGTTCCGAACACGATGTACGCACTCTCGCGCGGGCGTTCAGACTCCAGGAGCGGACCCTGCTGCGGGTGGGCTATCCGCGCAACGACGCGCTGGTACGGGTCAGGAAGCGCGCGGAGGCGTCCGGCGGCAAGCGCGAACCGGTCCTCCTGGCGGCCGAGTTGGGCATTCCGTCCGACAAGGAGGTGCTGCTCTACGCGCCCACCTTCCGGCAGCGCGGCGGCAAGCGGAAGCGGTTCGAGCTGCCCTTCGACGTGGAGCGCTTCGCCGACACCTTCGGCGACCGGTACGTCCTCCTCGTCCGCTCGCACTACCTCAACCACGTGGTGCTCCCGCCGTCCGTGCGCGGCCGTGTCATCGACGTCACGGACCACCACGACGTGACCCCGCTGCTGGCCCTCGCCGACGGTCTGATCACCGACTACTCGTCGGTGATGTTCGACTACTCCCTCCTCGACCGCCCGATGTTCTTCTTCGCCTACGACTACGAGGAGTACGTGCACGAGGACCGCGGCACCTACTTCGACCTGGTCGAACGGGCCCCCGGGCCGGTGGTCCGCACCGAGGACGAACTCCATGCCGTCCTCGGGTCGCTGGAGGACCAGAGGGTGAAGTACGCGGCCCGGCGCGAGCGGTTCGTCACCGACTTCAGCGAGTTCGACCGGGGGAACGCCGCGGAGAGCGTCGTCGACCAGTTCTTCGCCCACTGGAGGCGCACATGACCGCGGACCCCCGACGGGACATCTTCTTCGTCTCCAACAGCGTCGACGAGCTGGGCGGGGTGACCAGCTGGTCGCACCAGATGGCCCGCCTGTTCACCGAGCGCGGCCACCGCGTGAAGGTCATCGGCATCACCGATCCCGAGGTCCCCCAGGAGCTCGGCGAACTCCCGTACCCCACCTTCACGTTGTACGACGTCCACCCGCCGCGGGTCGGCCCCGCGCGCGGCGTCAGGGGACGGCTCAACGTGGCCGAGCGCAGGCTGCGTGCCGAACGGGCGGCGGGGATGCGCGAGCAGGCCGCCAAGCTGAGCGTGCTGTTCCGGGCCGCGCGCCCCGGGGCGGTGGTGATCGTCACGCAGGTGTGGGCGATGGAGTGGGTGAAACTGGCCGACACCAGCGGCCGGACCGTGATCGGCATGAGCCACGAGTCCTTCGCCTACTCGCGGGTGACCTCGCGCTTCGGCCGGGTCCGGCGGCACTACCGGGGCGTGGACCGGATGCTGACGCTCACCCGTGAGGACGCCGACCTGTGGATCCGGCAGGGCCTCGACAACGCGTCCTTCATGCCGAACCCGATCCCGTTCATGCCCGAGGTGCCCTCGCCCCGCACCGCGAACGTCGTCGTCAGCGTCGGCCGGCTGACCGACCAGAAGGGCATCGACATGCTCCTCGACACCTGGGCGGAGGTCGCGCCGCGCCACCCGGACTGGTGCCTGCGGATCTACGGCTCGGGGGAGGACGAGGAGATCCTCAGGAAGCAGTGCACGTCCCTCGGCCTCGACGGCTCGGTGGAGTGGATGGGGGCGACCGCGGACGTGCCGGGCGCGCTGCGGGGCGGCTCCGTCTTCGTCCTGTCCTCGCGGGGCGAGGGCTTCCCGCTCGCCGTCATGGAGGCCATGGCGGCGGCCCTCCCGTGCGCCGCCTTCGACTGCGCGCCCGGCGTCCACGAGATCATCCGCGACGGCGAGGACGGTCTGCTCGCCACCCGCGGCAACACCGCGGAACTCGCCCGCCGTCTCGACACGCTGATGTCCGACAAGCGGCTGCGCGACCGCATGGGCGAGGCGGCCCGCGTCAACATCCAGCGCTACTCGACGGACGAGATCGTGCGCAGGTGGGAGGAACTGTTCGTGTTCCTGGAGCGCTGTAGGGCCCCGGGCCCCCCGGGCGCGGGGGGCGGCCCGGGTAGCCCCCGGGGCGCCGGCAAGCCCCCCGAAGTCAGGAGACAGCGGGGGTGAGAGA
>NZ_JBHWEL010000094.1:0-18917 GCF_042734135.1 Streptomyces sp. NPDC059668
CCCGCGAGCACGCGAGCCCGGCTGTCCCGGCGGGGGAGTTCCTCGTCTGCGCACGGGCGCCCGGGCGGCCCCCCCGGGGGGGGGGGGGCCCCGGGGGGGGGGGGGCCCCGGCCCGGGAGGCTGTGCCGTCGTCCGGGTGCGGCCGGGCCTGCTCGGGGATGCCGTCGACGCCCTCCGCCACGCGCCGCGGCGCGTCGAGGCCGTCGGCGCGCCCGGCGGGAAGCTCCCGTGTGCCGCGCTCTTCGTCCCGCACCGGCCCGTCCCCGTCCCTCACGCCGGCCCGGGTCCCGCGCCGCGCTGTTTGTAGAGGCTGATCGAAACGGTCTTGTCCTCGGCGACGGTGGAGTCGACCTTGCCCGCGAGCGCCGAGAGCACGGTCCACGCGAACGTGTCCCGTGACGGAGCGTGACCATCGGTGGTCGGAGCGGAGACCGTCACCTCGAGCGAGTCGTCGATGAGCCGGAAGACACAACTGAGCACCGAACCGGGGACGGCCTGCTGCAGCAGGATGGCGCAGGCCTCGTCCACCGCGATGCGCAGGTCCTCGATCTCGTCGAGGGTGAAGTCCAAACGGGCCGCGAGGCCGGCCGTGGCCGTGCGCAGCACCGACAGGTAGGCACCCGCGGCCGGCAGCCGGACTTCCACGAAGTCCTTAGTCGCGGGCTCGCCTGCGATCTGGGACACCCTCACCTCCAAGGTGGTACAAGCTCATTCGAGCTCTTTCGGGGCCGAGGGTCGCCCCCCGGGGTAACGCGCTAGGTGGTTCAGCGGTGACGCTACCGCGCTCCCGACTTTCCTGTCCTGGGGACCCCGCTCCCGTGCTGTCACTCATAGTAAGCCTATGAGTACGGACAGTGGCTAGGGGTCTGCGGGCCCAAATAGGAAGAGCGCGCGCCGGGTTGACGTACCCAGGCGTCAGACGGTCGAACCGTCCGGACGGCGGGTCACGCCAGTACGTGGTCGACGAAGCACCAGCGCCAGCTCTCACCGGGCTCGAAGGTCCGCATCACGGGGTGTCCCGTCTCCTTGAAATGCTCCGTCGCGTGCCGCAGCGGCGAGGAGTCGCAGCAGCTGAGGTGCCCGCATTCCAGGCACAGCCGCAGTTGTACCGGATGTGTGCCCGCGGCGAGACACTCCAGGCACGTCTCGCTCGTGGGCTCTGGTTCGGGGTGAGGCAGCGCGTCGGCATGCGTGCACTGTTTCATGATTGCCAGGTTACGTCGGGCGTGCGGGATGCCGCGCGAAAACGAGGGCGGGCGGACGAGGATGCACGTATTGCCACTGCTGTTGCTGGTCGCGGGAAGCGCCGCGGTCGCCGGAGCGGCACGCCGTACTCCGGTACCGGCGCCGCTGCTGCTCGTCGCCGCGGGCCTGGTGGTCGCGTACGTCCCCGGGGTGCCCGGGTACGAACTCGACCCCGAGGTCGTCCTCCCGCTGCTGCTGCCCCCGCTGCTGTACACGGCCGCCACCGACAGTTCGTACCTCGATCTGCGGGCGCATCTGCGGCCCATCGCGCTGCTGTCGGTCGGGTACGTGCTCTTCGCGACGCTGGCCGTCGGCTGGGTCACCTATCTGATCGTGCCGGGTCTGCCGCTGCCCGCGGCGCTGGTCTTCGGGGCGGTGGTGGCGCCGCCGGACGCGGTCGCGGCCACTGCGGTGGCGCGCCGGGTGGGGCTGCCGTCGCAGATCACCACGATCCTGCAAGGAGAGTCGCTGGTGAACGACGCCACCGCGATCACCGCCTACAAGGTGGCTCTCGCCGCCGCGGTCGGCGAGGGCGCGACCTGGTCGGGCGGCATCCGTGAGTTCCTGCTCGCAGCGGTCGGCGGCGTGGTGGTCGGTCTCGTCCTGATGATGCCGATCCACTGGCTGCGCACCCACCTGAACGAGGCGCTCCTGCAGAACACCCTCTCCCTGCTGATCCCGTTCGTGGCGTACGGGATCGCCGAGCAGGTGCACGCCTCCGGGGTGCTCGCGGTGGTCGTCGTCGCGCTCTACCTCGGACACCGCGCCTGGGAGGTGGACTTCGCGACCCGGCTCCAGGAGGAGGCCGTCTGGAAGATGGTCGCGTTCGTCCTGGAGTCGGCCGTGTTCGCGCTGATCGGCCTGCAACTGCCGGTCGTGCTCAAGGGGCTCGGCCCGTACGAGGGTGTCAGCGCCGCCTGGTACGCGGTGCTCGTCTTCCTGGTGGTGGTCGCGGCCCGGTTCGTGTGGGTGTATCCCGCCACCTTCCTGCCGCGGATCCTGTCCTCGCGCATCCGGGGGCGCGAGGAGAACCCCTCCTGGAAGGGTCCGTTCGTCATCGGCTGGGCCGGGATGCGGGGCGTGGTGTCGCTCGCGATCGCCTTCTCGATCCCGCTCACCGTGGACGGCGGCGAGCGCTTCCCCGAGCGCAACCTCCTGCTCTTCCTCACCTTCACCACCGTCATCGCCACCCTGGTCGTGCAGGGGCTGACGCTGCCTCCGCTGATCCGCCTCCTGAAGCTGCCCGGCCGCGACACCCAGGCCGAGACGCTCGCCGAGGCCAACGCCCAGGCCCAGGCGTCCCGGGCCGCCGAACAGCGCCTGGACGAACTCCTGGCCGACGAGCGCAACGCGCTGCCCCCGCCGCTCGCCGACCGGCTGCGCTCGGTCCTGGAGCGCCGCCGCAACGCGGTCTGGGAGCGGCTCGGCGCCGTCAACCCGGTGACCGGGGAGACCGCCGACGACACCTACCGCAGGCTCTCCCGCAAGATGATCAGCGCCGAGCGCGAGGTCTTCGTGCGCCTCCGCGACCACCGCTACATCGACGACGAGATGCTGCGCACCCTGCTCAGGCGGCTGGACCTGGAGGAGGCGGCGGCCTACCGGGAGGCGGCGTGAGAGCCACGCGGCGCCGGCAACCGGTTCACCCGAGCGGCGCTCCGGTGATCACCGCGGCCACGGTCGTCCCCGGTGCGAAGGCACCCTCTCCGGCCAGGGCGACAAGTGCGTACAGCATCTTGGCGACATAGAGACGTTCGACGGGCAGGCCGTGGCGCTGCTCGAAGTCCGCGGCGAACAGATCGAGTTCGGGCGTGGTGCGCGCGTAGCCGCCGAAGTGGAAGCGGTCGTCGAGGGACCAGGCGCCACGGCGGCCGCCGAAGGCGGAGTCCTGGAGGGCCCGGACGTCGGCCTCCAGGAAGCCGCCCCTGAGCACGGGGACGCCCAGCGCCCGCTGGCCGGGGGCGAGGCCGGCGGCCAGGCCCGCGAGGGTGCCGCCGGTCCCGCAGGCGAGGGCGGCGACGTCGGCGTGGCCGCGCAGCTCCGCGCCGAGTTCCCGGCAGCCGCGGACGGCGAGGGCGTTGCTGCCGCCCTCGGGCACGACGTACGCGTCCCGGGCGTCCGCCGCGCACAGGATCGCGGCCAGCGTCCGCGGTTCCGTCTTGCGGCGATACGTCGACCTGTCGACGAAGTGCAGGCGCATGCCGTCGGCCGCGCACCGGGCCAGGGAGGGGTTGAGGGGGCGGTGGGCCAACTCGTCGCCACGGACCACGCCGACGGTCGGAAGCCCGAGGAGTCGGCCCGCGGCGGCGGTGGCCCGCAGATGGTTCGAGTACGCGCCGCCGAAGGTGAGGAGCGTGCGGCCGGCCGCGGCGCGCAGGTTCGGGGCCAGCTTGCGCCACTTGTTGCCGATCAGTTCCGGGTGGATCAGATCGTCCCGCTTGAGCAGCAGCCGGACGCCGTGGCGCGCGAAGCGCCCGTCCGCGACCGGGCACAGCGGCGAGGGCAGCCGGGGCCGCAGACCGGTCGGGTCGAGCGATTCGGTGCCGTCCGGGGCCTCGGGCGCGGAGCGGGTGCCCGGGATGCCGGGGTCGTCGGGGCTGGTCACCCGACCATTGTCGGACAGACGTCCGGGAATCCGGGCGACCCACGAACACCCGTGCGTCACTTCAGGCGGTCGCGGACACGCCCCCTCATCGATGTCATCGTGAAGCCGCGCGGGTCGACCTTGCCTGGCTGCCACTCCAGGTGACCGATGACCGAGCGCTCCGTCCAGCCGTGATGGCGGCAGATCGCGGCCGCGACCCTCTCGATCGCCTCCAGCTGGACCTCGGGCCAGGGGTCCTCGCCGTTGCCGAGGTTCTCGCACTCGAAGCCGTAGAAGTGGCGGTTGCCGTCGGTGTTCGCCTCGTTGTCCGGGGGGAGCGCCTTCTCCGCGATCACGGCGCGCAGCACGTCGTCGTCGCCCAGGCCCGCGTGGTTGACCCGGCCGTAGCCCACGAGATGCACCACGCCGTCCTTGGTGATGACGCCGTGGCACAGCGGCCCCGGCAGGTCGGCGCGGCCCGTGCGGCAGAGGCCGATCGTGTGCTCGTCGCCCGCGGACGCGGTGTGGTGGATCATCACCCCGTGCACCGGGCCCCACGGCCCCTTGTGGTTGCGGTTGTGATGCTCCCATTCGCCGACCTCGACCACGGTGACGCCTTCCCGCCTGAGCCGGTCCAGGAAACGGGCCGCGGACATGGGTGGAGCCATGACCGCCTCCTTCGCGCTGTACGCCGGCCACCGTGCGCGGCCGTCTCGTACCGCCGCTTCTACCCGGAACCGGGTGCTCCGGGTCGGCCGTTCGTACAGCGTGCGAGCCGATCCGGTCAGGGTCGCGGTCCGGTCGGGACGGCGGTCCGGTCAGGGCCGGCCACGCGTCGGCGGGGCGTCGGCCGGGCGCCGCTCAGGAGCGCAGGAACGCGTCTCCGTTCGCCGCGATGTGGCTCTCCAGGGCCTGGAGGGCCTGCTGGGTGGCCTCGGGGGACCCGCTGCCGCGCCGCTCCGCGTAGTACGCCGCGCCGAGTCTCTTGAGGAGGTCGCCACCGAGGCGCTGGGCCTGTACCTCGTCCAGCTTCTGCTTGCCCTGCGTGAGCCCTCGCTGCGCCTGTTCCTTGGCGCGGTCCAGGAAGCCTGCCATCGCCGTCTCCTGTCATCGTCCGTCGAAGCGTCAAACGGTTGGCCGGATCTTGGAGTTCCCGGGCACGACGGCGCGAGGCTGTTCGACACGACGGACCCCGGATGTTCGATATCGCGGCGCGGTGATTCCGGACGGAGGAGTTCCGCACGGCGTGGCCGCTCGACAAAGTGCGCGTCTCTGCCCAATCCGACGTGATCCATTCCCCCTCATTCGTGTAATAGCACCGGCACGCTCCGTGATGGAAGGCTGAGCGACGCAGATCAGCGCATGACCGGGAGGGCAATTTTCATGTCGGTAGGCGAAGAGGTCCGTTCGGGTCAGGGCAAGCCGCAGCAGAGTCTCGGCACATCCGCCGCGCGGAACCTGGCCACCACCACCAAGTCCGCACCCCAGATGCAGGAGATCAGTTCACGGTGGCTGCTGCGCATGCTCCCGTGGGTGAACGTGCAGGGTGGCACGTACCGCGTGAACCGGCGGCTCAGCTACTCCGTGGGCGACGGCAGGGTGACGTTCGTGAAGACGGGTGACCGCGTCCAGGTCATCCCCGCCGAGCTCGGCGAGCTGACCGTCCTGCGGTCCTACGAGGACCAGGAGGTGCTCGGCGAGCTCGCCCAGCGCTGCCAGCAGCGGGAGTTCGCGCCGGGCGAGGTGCTCGCCTCGTTCGGCAGCCCGTCCGACGAGGTGTTCCTGCTCGCGCACGGCAAGGTCGAGAAGATCGGTACGGGTCCCTACGGCGACGACGCGGTACTCGGCGTCCTCGCCGACGGCGCGTACTTCGGCGAGCAGGCGCTCATCGACCCGGACGCCATCTGGGAGTACACGGCCCGCGCCGTCACCGCGGTCACCGTGCTCGCGCTGCCCCGCCAGGACCTGGAGCAGGTCGCGGAACGCGCCGAGTCCCTGCGCACCCACCTCCAGCACCTGCGGGCGATCCCTGAACAGCGCACCAACAAGTACGGCGAGAAGGAGATCGACCTCGCGGCCGGCCACACCGGAGAGGAGGACATCCCCGGCACCTTCGTGGACTACGAGGCCGCGCCGCGCGAGTACGAACTGAGCATCGCCCAGACCGTGCTGCGCCTGCACACACGCGTGGCCGATCTCTACAACCAGCCGATGAACCAGACCGAGCAACAGCTCCGCCTCACCGTCGAGGCACTCAAGGAGCGCCAGGAGCACGAGCTCATCAACAACCGGGAGTTCGGACTGCTCAACAACTGCGAGTACGACCAGCGGCTGCAACCGCACGACGGCGTTCCGAGCCCCGACGACCTCGACGAACTGCTCAGCCGCAGGCGCGGGACCAAGCTGCTGCTCGCCCACCCGCGCGCGATCTCCGCGATCGGCCGCGAGTGCAACAAGCGCGGACTCGTCCCGGAGAGCGTCGAGATCGCGGGCAACCGCATCCCGACCTGGCGCGGCGTCCCGATCTTCCCGTGCAACAAGATCCCGGTCACCGACGCCCGGACGACCTCGATCATCGCCCTGCGTACCGGCGAGGCCGAGCAGGGCGTCATCGGGCTCCAGCAGGCGGGCATCCCGGACGAGATCGAGCCGAGCATGTCGGTGCGCTTCATGGGCATCAACGAACAGGCGATCATCTCCTACCTGGTGACGGCGTACTACTCGGCCGCGGTCCTCGTCCCGGACGCCCTCGGCATCCTGGAGAACGTCGAGATCGGCCGCTGGCGGTGACCTCCCCGACACCGGCCACCGTCTTCCCGCCCGACCGGGCGGGCAGACCGAAGGCCCCGCGGAGCGCGGCCGAGTCCCTCGACGGGCGGAGTCCTCTGGGGGGACCCATGGACGGGAGGCCCATGCACCAACAGGTTCCGCCCGTGCCGGCCGACGGGCAGGAGGCGGCGGGCATCCTGGAGCGCGCGCGGGCGTCCGTCGACCCCGAGCTGCGCAGGGCCATCGACTCGCTGCCGGGTTCGATGCGCCGGGTCGCGCTCTACCACTTCGGCTGGGAGCACGCGGACGGCACCCCGGCGGCGGGCAACGCGGGCAAGGCGATCCGCCCCGCCCTCGTACTCACCGCCGCGGGGGCGCTCGGCGGACAGCACGCGTCGGCCGTACGGGCCGCCGCCGCGGTGGAGTTGATCCACAACTTCACCCTGCTGCACGACGACGTCATGGACCGGGACACCACCCGCAGACACCGGCCCACCGCGTGGACCGTGTTCGGCGACGCCGCCGCGATCCTCGGAGGGGACGCCCTGCAGGCGCTCGCCCAGCGGCTGCTGGCCGAGGACCCTCATCCGGCGTCCACGGCCGCCGCCGCCCGGCTCGCGTCCTGCGTCGTCGAGCTGTGCGAGGGGCAGCACACCGACACGGCCATGGAGAAACGCGGCCCCGGCGAGGTCACCCTCGACGAGTGCCTCGCCATGGCCGAGGCGAAGACGGGCGCGTTGATCGGCTGCGCCTGCGCGATCGGCGGGCTCTACGCGGGAGCGGACGACGAGGACGTCGAGGCACTGGACGCGTTCGGCCGGGAGGCCGGGCTCGCCTTCCAGCTCATCGACGACGTGATCGGGATCTGGGGGGACCCGAGCCGCACCGGCAAGCCGGCCGGGGCGGACCTCGTCGCCCGCAAGAAGTCCCTGCCCGTGGTGGCCGCGCTCGGCTCCGGCACCCCGGCGGCGAAGGAACTCGCCGAACTGTACGGAGTCCCCTACGAGGAAGGGGAGTTGGAGCGCACGGTGCTGGCCGTGGAGCGGGCGGGGGGCCGCGACTGGGCACAGGTCCAGGCAGCCGACCGGATGTCCCGGGCGATGCACGCACTGTCCCGGGCCATCCCCGACCCGGAGGCCGCGGGCGGTCTCCTCGCACTGGCGGAGTTTGTCACGCGACGCAGTAACTGAAGCCGCCGAGGAGCGGTTGAAGACCCCGGGGCCACCGGGACCGTACGGCACCTGACCTCCGTACGGTCCCGGGGCTCCGGCCGGGGTGGATCCCGCGCATCCCCACGGTGCGCGGGGCCCGCCCCTCCGCCGCGTGTGATCCCCGCTAGGCTGCGACGGCCGTACGGCCAGGGGCGGTTGAGGCGAAGGGGCGGGACATGGGCGTGGCGATCAGGACGGCGGGCGAGGGCGATCGCGAGCGGGTCGTCCAGTTGCTCGACGAGGCGTTTCAGGACGACCCGGTGAGCGGCTGGGTCTTTCCGGACCCGGCGCACCGCCGTGACCGGCATCCCCGGCTGATGGCGGTGTTCGCCGACATCGTGTTCGCCGAGGGCCGTGTCGACATCACGGAGGACGGCGCGGCCTGCGCGCTGTGGCTGTCGGTGCCCGCCGACGACCACGCGGACGAGGACGGTCCGGCCCAGCTGCGCGAGGCCGTGGACCCCGACAACGTACGGGTCGAGCTGGTGGGCCGGCTCACCGCGGCCGTGCACCCCGCGGGCCGCGCCCACGAGTACCTGTGGATGATCGCCGTGGCACCGGAGCGCCAGGGCGAGGGCCTCGGCAGCGCGCTCGTCCGGGCGGTCCTCGACCGCTGTGACCAGGAGGGCGTCCCCGCCTATCTGGAGGCCAGCAACGAACGCAGCCGCGCGCTCTACGAGCGGCTCGGGTTCGATCACGCCGACCGCCCCCTCGACCTGCCGGACGGCCCGCGGATGTGGCCGATGTGGCGCGAGCCGCGGCCGGGCTCGGCAACCGGGGCGTAAGCCCGCGCGGGGCGGCCGCCGGTCCCGGCCGTTCTCGCGCCCGGCCGTGCGGGGGCGCCGGTGCGGGTGCCGCCCTACTCTGAAGGCATGGGCATCGATGAGCATGTCTGCCCCGCCTGCAAGCAGCCGGTCGACACGGTCGTGCGGCGCCGCAAGACGCTGGGAGCCTTCGTCCCCGTCTGGGGTCCCGGCCCCTGCCACAACCCACGGTGCGAGGCGTGCGTGGAGTCCGCGTCCTCCCCGCAGACGCGTGGTCTTCGGGAGCCGGGCGCGGCCCGGTGGCCCCGCGATCCCCGTGATCCCGGGAAGGCCGCGGAGGTCCGGCAGCCGGCGGCGGAACAGGCCAGGACCACGGAGGCCACGGAGGGTTCCTGATCCGTGCGGACCGGTGTGGGCGAGACCGGGGGCGATGGGGTGTGCCCGTGCCGGAGGCCGATCCGCTCTCTTCCATCTGCGGCTTCTCCGGTCTTCTCCGGGTTCGCCGGTCGGCTCGCGGCGGCGGTGCCGGGCCCCTCAGGAGGCCGGGGCCGAGGTCGGCCGGTGGTGGGGCGGGTCGGCGTGCACTCCTGACAACGCCAGCGCCAGGACGACCGCCGCGACGACGAGGAGCGCGCGTCCCGTGCCCCAGGGCGCCATGAGCGTGCCCAGGGTTCCGCCCGCGAACATGCCGCAGACGGTCGCGGTGAGACGGGTGCGCGCGAGTCGTCGCAGCTGCCCCTGCACGCCGTCCGGAACCCGTGGCGTGGTGGCCACGTCCGCCACGAGCTGGACCAGGGACATCTGGATGAGGAGCGTCGGCATGCCCGGCACCGCCACGCGCAGTACGACGGCGGACCTCACTCCCATGGCGAGGGCCACGGCCCCGAGGGCGACCAGGTCGGGATCGTGAGCGGGCGAACCCGTCCCGTGGCGCAGCAGGTCCAGCGTCCCCCCGACCGCGAGCAGGACCCCCTCGGTAGCCAGCGCCGCCGGGAACCAGCGGTGTCCCCGCGCGCCGAGTGCGCGGATCGCGAAGGTGGCCGCGGCCACCCCGGCGGCGAACGTCACGAGCGCGACGGAGGGCCGGATCACGGAGACCTGGCCGGATCCGGCCCACGCGAAGGTCAGGAACAGCACGTTGCCCGTCTCGAGCGCGGCGAACACCCGGCCCATGGTCAGGAAGGTGATCGCGTCGACCGCTCCCGCGACCACGGTGAGCACCGTCATGATCACGGTTCTGCGGAGCTCGTCACGGTCGACGGGGTCGGGTGCGGAGGCGGCGGAGCTTTCGGACATGGGCAAGTCTCAGCAGATCGCACGCCCGGGAGGCCGGCTCCGGAGCGACACGCAGGAAGTGACACGCCGGGGGAGTACCGCCGTCTGCCGCAGCCGCAGCCGCAGCCGCGGTGAGGACGGGGCGCCACATCATCGCGACCCGTTCTCCGGCCGTCGCTCCACCCCCCCCCGCGCTCTGCCCCCCCGCGCTCCGCCCCCGCTCTCCGCCCGGCGTCCACCGGACCCGGACGACAACGGCTACCGGCCCGAGGTCACGGCCTTGAGCTCGGCCAGGGATTCCCGCATCAGCCGCGCCATCCCGTGTTCCTCGGGCGCCACGATCCAGCGCTCGAAGCCGACCTTGAAGACGGCGACTCCGGCCTCGGCGGTCAGGCTCGCGGCCGGCTCCGTGACGCCACGCCCGCGCAGGGCGTCGGCGAGCGCGGCCGCCAGCGAGGCGAGCTTGATCAGCTCGCGCTCCTGGAGCTCCGTGTTCGCCATGATCACGGCCTGCCGTGCGCGCGCGAAGTCGTGGCGGTCGGCGAACACCTCGGAGACCGCGTCGAGCCCCGCCGCCATCGCGTCGATCGGCGCGGCGGACTCCGGAGCCCCGGCGACCGCCCGTACGAACAGCTCCTGCAACTGGCCGGAGCCGGCGAACAGCACCTCGCGCTTGTCGGCGTAGTGCCGGAAGAAGGTGCGCTCGGTGAGTCCGGCCCGTCGGGCGATCTCCGCCACCGTGGTCTGTTCGAAGCCGCGCTCGCTGTAGAGCTCCAACGCCGCCTTCGCCAGGCGCCCGCGCGCGTTCGGCTCCCATCTACCCATGCGGAGATCCTACGTGATGACAGTCCCTGACATCAGGTGCTAGCGTTGATGACAGTTACTGACATCAACGGTTTGGGGTTTCTCCATGCGCATCTTCGTGACCGGCGCGTCCGGCTGGATCGGTTCCGCCGTCGTTCCCGAGCTGACCGGGGCCGGACACCAGGTCGTCGGACTCGCCCGCTCCGAGGCCTCCGCCGACGCGCTCACCGCGGCCGGAGCGGAAGTCGTCCGCGGCACCATCGACGACCTCGACGTGCTCCGGGACGCGGCCGCCGCGTCGGACGGGGTGATCCACCTGGCCTTCAAGCACGACATCGCCTTCGCCGGCGGCTTCCAGGGCGCCGCCGAAGCCGACCGCCGCGCCGTCGACGCCCTCGGCGACGCGCTCGCGGGCACCGACCGCCCCTTCGCCCTCGCCTCCGGCGTGGTCGGCCTCGCGCCCGGGCGGTCGGCCACCGAACGGGACATGCCGACCGTGGACGGCTCGCCGATCTCGATCCGGATGACCACCGCCCAGGCGGTGCTCGCGCTGGCCTCGCGCGGGGTGCGCTCGTCGGTGGTGCGGCTCTCCCCGACCTGCCACGGCGACGGGGACAACGGCTTCATGGCGGCCCTGGTCGCCATCGCCCGCGCCAAGGGCGTCTCCGGCTACCTCGGCGACGGCACCAACCGCTGGCCGGCCGTCCACCGTCTGGACGCGGCACGCCTGTTCCGCCTGGCGGTCGAGAAGGCCCCCGCCGGATCGGTGCTGCACGGCGTCGCGGAGCCGGGCGTCGCGATCCGTGACGTCGCCGAGGTGATCGGCCGTCACCTCGACGTGCCGGTGACCGCCGTGGCGCCCGAGGACGCGGCCGGGCACTTCGCCTGGCTGGCGCCCTTCCTCGGCCTCGACTCCCCGGCGTCCAACGACCTCACCCGCGAGCTGGTGGGCTGGGAGCCGATCCACCCCGGTCTGCTGGAGGACCTCGACAAGGGCCACTACTTCGCCGCCACCGACAGCGCAGGCAACGCGGCCTGACCGGACCGGTCGTGAACGTGCCCCCGCGCGGTGCGGGAGCGCGTCCGCGGGGCCGGTAGGCCGGCGAGCGGCGAGCGGCGGGACGGACGGAGGGGGAAGGAGGGGGAAGCCGGGGCCCTACGCCGTACGCCCGACGCCGTAGCGTTGAGGCATGTCCGAACTCCTGTTGCACATCACCGAGCGTTCGTTGTGGGACGCGGCCCGCGCGTCCGGCGCGTACGAGATGTCCACCCGTGGCCGCACCCTCGGGGAGGAGGGCTTCATCCACTGCTCGACGCGGGCCCAACTCCCGCGGATCGCCTCCTTCCTGTACGGGACCTACGAGGGTCCCGACGACCTGGTGGTCCTGGTCGTCGACGCCGGACGGCTGGAGGTGCCGGTGCGGTACGAGGCCGTGAAGCCCGGCGGTGAGGAGTTCCCGCACGTCTACGGGCCGATCCCGGTCGCGGCGGTGGTGGACGTGGAGGTGTGGGAGCCGGTCTAGCGGTACCGCTCCCGGAGGCCGGGCGTCCGTCAGGCGCGGGCGTCCG
Source organism: Streptomyces sp. NPDC059668 (assembly GCF_042734135.1). NCBI lineage: Bacteria > Bacillati > Actinomycetota > Actinomycetes > Kitasatosporales > Streptomycetaceae > Streptomyces > Streptomyces sp. NPDC059668. Next base: position 12,222 of record NZ_JBHWEL010000094.1, read on the forward strand.
CCCGTACCGGGAGGCCGCCGGTGGCAGGGTCGCGGCCCGTCAGGCAGTACGTGCCGCCGGCCGGGTCCCGCATCACGGCCCAGTGCGTGCCGCGGCCGACGAGGGTGGCGCCGAGGTCCTCGTGGTGGGCGCGGACGGCCTCGATGTCCGAGCAGGCGAGGTCGAGGTGGGCCGAGGCGGGGCGCTCGGTGCCGAGGCGTTGCAGGAGGACGCGGACGGGCAGGGCGGCGGGCGGCCTGATCACATGGAACTCCGGCAGCGCCCCGGGGTGGGACTCCCATCCGGTGAGCCCGCTCCAGAACGCGACCTCCGCCTCGTAGCGGGAGGGCGCCACGTCGACGCACACCTGGTCGAGGCGGCTGGTGACGCCGGCGGGCCGCTCGACCACCGGCGGCCGTACCGATTCGCCCTGCCACGGGACCGCGCAGAACAGCAGGCCGCCGGGGGAGCGCAGCACGGCCCATCCCCCGTCGTCGGCGATCCCGGCGTCGGCGATCCCGTTGTCGGACACGACGCGGGCTCCGAGCCGCAGGGCGGACTCCACCAGCGCCGCCACGTCCTCGACGGACAGGTCGAGATGCGCGCCGCCCCCGCCCTCCTCGACGCCCTGCGCCTTCAGACAGGCGTCGGACCCGTCCGGCAGCAGGGTCACGAACTCGTCCTGCCCGCCACGCGGCGCGGACGGCACGGTCCCCGTGACGGCGGTCCAGAAGGCGAGGGCCGGCCCGAAGTCCTTCCTGGGCCGGTCGACGAAGGCGTGGGTCCACCGGATCGGTTCGGTCCCGCGGATCGTTTCGGACATGGCGCGGTTCCCCTGTCGGACGGTTCGGACGGCTCGGTCACGTCGACGGCTCGGTCACCTCGGACGGTTCGGTCACCTCGGACCGCTCGGTCGCCTCAGACGGTTCCTCCGGCGCTCCGTACCGTCTCCTGTCCGATCAGACCGCGCAACGACGTTCTCACCCGCGCGACGAAGGCGTCCCGCGCGGCGGGGGAGAGGACGTCCAGCGACAGATACGGGTTGAGGTCCTCCAGCTCGACGAGGAGCAGCTCGCCGTCCGGTGCCCGGCAGGCGTCGACGCGCTGGATGCCGTACGCGATGTCGTTCCAGTCGACGAACCGCTGCGCGAACTCCCGGTCCCGCTCGGTCGCTTCGTACGGCTCCAGGTCCCACCGCCGGTCCGGGCGGGGTGCGTACAGGGCGTACTGGAAGGTGCGGTCGACGAAGTAGAAGGACACCTCGTAGCGGAAGTCGACACGCGGCTGGACGAGACGGTCGTCGTACGACAGTTCGGTGAGCCGGTCGCGCGGGACGAACTCCAGGCCTATCGAGTCCGCCCCCAGCTTCGGCTTCACGACGTACGTGCCGACGTCCGGCAGCCGGTGCAGATCCCCGGCGCGGTCGATGGTGGGGATGACCGGGAAGCCGGCCGCGGTGAGGTCGAGCAGGTACTGCTTGCCGGCCATGTCCCCCTTGCCGGAAAGCTGGTTGTACACGCGGACCCCCTCCGCGAGCGCCCGCTGCCGGAAGGCGTCGTACTGCGCCTGGTAGTGCAGCACCGGCCCGCTGTTGCGGACGACCACGGCGTCGAAGCCGGTCATCAGCGCGGCCGCGTCCAGCGGGTGGCACACGGCGACGTCGAAGTCCTCGCGCAGCCGGGAGGTGAGGAACACGTCCTCGTCGCCGTACCGCCGCCCCTTCGCCGGATAGGCCAGGTCGCTGACGTAGAGGACGCGGGAGCGCGCGGACGGCATGGGTGTCTCCGGTGGTGAGCGGGGCGGCGGGGCCGACGCAACGGTAACCGGAGGCGGATTCCCGGGGACGGGCACCCGGGGGACGGGCGGCGGGGCCCGGTTTCCTATCGGGGTCAGACGGAGGGGCGCTCCTTGAACCGGAGGAGGTTGCCGGCCGGGTCGCGGAACGCGCAGTCGCGGGCACCCCACGGCTGGTCCGTCGGCTCCTGGAGGACCTCGGCGCCGGAGGTGCGGACCCGTTCGTAGAGGGCGTCGCAGTCGGTGGTCGAGAAGATCACCCCGCGCAGGATGCCCTTGGCGAGCAGCTCGGCCATGGCCCGCTTGTCGGCGGGGGAGGCGTCCGGGCTCGCGTCCGGGGGCTCCAGGACGATCTCGACGTCCGGCTGGAGCGGCGGGCTGAGCGTCACCCAGCGCATTCCCTCGAACCCGACGTCGTTGCGCACTTCCAGGCCCAGGACGTCCCGGTAGAAGGCGAGCGCCTTGTCGTGGTCGTCCACGGCGATGAAGCACTGGGAGAGTTTCAGGTCCATGGTCCCCAGGCTAGGCCGTGCCGGGGGCTGTCCGCCCTGCGGACGGGGTCTACAGGCGCGTCCCCGGTTCCCCCTCGTCCGGCCTGCGGTGGCGGGACGGGCGGGTCAGCCGGCGGGTCACGCAGGGCGGGATGGGGGCGCCGTGGTCGTGCGGGCGGGCCCGGTACGCGCTCGGGGTCTCGCCGACCAGCTCCGTGAAGCGGGAGCTGAAGGAGCCGAGCGAGGTGCAGCCCACGGCCAGGCAGACCTCCGTGACCGTCAGGTCGCCCCGCCGCAGCAGGGCCTTGGCCCGCTCGATCCGGCGGGTCATCAGATAGCCGTACGGCGTCTCCCCGTACGCCGCGCGGAAACTGCGCTGGAAGTGGCCGGGGGACATCAGCGCCGTACGGGCGAGCGCGGCGATGTCCAGCGGCTCCGCGTACTCACGGTCCATCCGGTCGCGTGTCCGGCGCAGCCGGACCAGGTCCTCCACGGTCATCGCTCCAGGATGACACGGGCCACCGACAGCGGGGAGGGCCGTCACCCCCGCGGGTGCCCCCGGTGGCGTCCGGGCACGCGTGCCTGCTTGCTGGACCAAGAGGGGAACCGGGAAGGACGGCGGGCGACGATGGAGCCGAACGACGAGCGGCTGCGGACACCGCGGGCGGCGGGCATGGCCGGGGCGGTGTTCGCGGTGCTGCTGGCGGCGGCGATCGTGCTGGTGCGGATCGCCGTGCCCGCCGGGAACCCGCCCGGCGCGAAGATCGATCCGGACAAGCGGTGGGCGGTGCAGACCGCGCTGGAGATCCTTCCCTTCGCGGGCATCTTCTTCCTGTGGTTCATGGGGGCCGTGCGCGCGCAGGTCGGCGACGCCGAGGACAGGTTCGTCGCCACCGTCTTCCTGGGCAGCGGACTGGTGTTCGTCGCCACGATGTTCGGGGCGGGTGCCGCGGCGGGCACCGTCCTGGACGAGGTCCGGTCCTCCGACTTCGGGCGCTACTTCGCCTACACGATGATGACGACGTACGCGCTCCGGATGGCGGCCGTGTTCGTCTTCACGACCTCGACCATCGGACACCGCCTCGGTGTCCTGCCACGGCCCCTCGCCCTCCTCGGATACCTGGTGGGCCTGGTGCTGCTCGCCGCGGGGTCCACCCTGCCCTGGTCCGAACTGGTCTTCCCGGCCTGGGCGCTGGTCGTCAGCCTCCACATCCTCCGCGTCGGACTGCGCGAACCGCGCCGGTCCCGGAGCCCGTGGTGACCCCGTCGTCCCATCGGACGCTCCGGCGAGCGGGTCCGCGACCGCTCACGCATGCTGAAGGGCGAGGGGGCGGGACGGGGTCACGGAAAGGCTGTTCCTCGGTGCGACTTGTCGTCGATCTCAACCGCTGCCAGGGGTACGCGCAGTGCGCGTTCCTCGCTCCCGACGTGTTCGCCATGCACGGCGACGAAGCCCTGCTCTACAACCCCGAGGCCGACGAGAAGCGGCGCGACGACGTGGCCCGTGCCGTCGCCGCCTGCCCCGTCCAGGCCATCATCGTGGACGCGGACCCCGCAGACCACGCGGTCGCGGACCCCGGAACCGACCGGGAGGTCACCGGTGAGCAGTGACGGAATCCTCGACCGGCTCAAGCGCGAGGGACGGGTCGTCGTCGTGGGCGCCTCGCTCGCGGGACTGCGGGCCGCGGAGACCCTGCGCGAGGAGGGGTTCACCGGCTCCCTGACGATGATCGGGGACGAGCCCTACGAGCCCTACGACCGGCCCCCGCTGTCCAAGCAGGTCCTGCTGGGCCGGGCGACGCCGGACCACACCTCCCTGCCCCGCCGCCGGGCGATCGACGCGCGGTGGCGTCTCGGGGTCCCGGCCACCGGCCTCGACATGGCGGCCCGGCGGGTCCGGCTGGCCGACGGCGACGAGGTGGAGTACGACCGGCTGCTGATCGCCACCGGCGTCCGGGCCAGGCCCTGGCCGAGGGAGAGCGAGGCGGAACTCGACGGGGTCTTCGTCCTGCGCACCCGCGACGACGCGACCGGGCTGGAGCGCGCGCTCGCGCAGAACCCCCGCCGGGTGCTCGTCATCGGCGCCGGGTTCACCGGCTCGGAGATCGCCTCCGCCTGCCGGGAACGCGGGATCGCGGTCACCGTGGCCGAACGGGCCGCAGCGCCCCTGGTCGGCGCACTCGGCGGGGTCGTCGGCCGGGTCGCGGCCGAGATCCAGCGCGAGCACGGGGTCGACCTGCGCTGCGGCATCATGGTGACCAGCCTGGAGGGCGACGCCGCGAACCGGGTCCGCGCCGCCCATCTCTCCGACGGGAACACCGTCGAGGCCGATGTGGTGGTCGTGTGCCTCGGCGCCATGCGCAACACCGAATGGCTCGCGGGATCCGGACTGGGCGCGGGGCCCCGGGGCATCGCCTGTGACGCGGGCTGCCGGGCCTTCGACATCCGCGGCATCGTCACCGACGACATCTACGTGGCCGGCGACGTGGCCCGCTCCCCCCATCCGCTGTTCGGCTACCAGTTCCTGTCCCTCGAACACTGGGGCAACGCCGTCGCGCAGGCCGAGACCGCGGCGCACAACATGATGAGCGACAGCGTGGACCGCCGCCCCCACATCTGGGTGCCCGCCTTCTGGTCCTCGCAGTTCGGCGTGAACATCAAATCGGTGGGGGTGCCGTCGATGGGGACGGAGATCCTCATCGCGCAGGGCGCCCTCAACGAGCGCAGATTCACCGGCGTGTACGGGTACCAGGGGCGCGTCATCGGCGCCGTCACCTTCGACCAGACGAAGTGGCTGCAGTTCTACCAGCAGCTGATCGAGACCACAGCGCCCTTCCCGCCGTCCTTCCCGACCGTGGACCGCCGCCCCGAGGGGCAGCGCCCGGTGGACGCGGACTTCCCCGACCCGTCAGTGCCCACGAGCGGCCCGACCGTCACCCTGACCGGATATTCGCCGGCCGACCGGCGGATGACGTTCACCCCTGCCGGGCACTGATCCGACGCTCACGAGGACGCATCATGACGCAAGCCATCCTGCGGCAGATCATCGACTACGCGCACCGCGCGAACCCGTATCCGCTGTACGAGGAACTCCGCGAGACCCCGGTGTACCACGACGCGGACGGGCCCTACGTCGTCAGCAGGTACTACGACATCCAGAGCCTGCTGCACGATCCGCGGGTCAGCTCCGACGCGCGCAACCTGAAGGCGACGGCGGGCGATCCGCTGGGCGACACGGAGGAGGAGTCGGCGCTGCCGCCGGCGTTCCTGCGGCTCGACCCTCCCGAGCACGACCGGCTGCGGCGCATGACCAACCGTCCCTTCGGGCCCCCGCACTCCCCGCGGCGCGTCCACGAGATGCACGGCGAGCTGAAGGACATCGTCTCCGGGCTCATCGACGGGATCGGCGACCCGGAACGGATCGACCTGGTCGACCAGTTCTCGTACCCCTTCCCGGTGACCGTGATCTGCCGGCTCCTCGGAGTGCCGCGCGAGGACGAGCCCCGTTTCCACACCTGGGCGGACGTCCTCGCCGCCAGCCTGGACCCCGTCCCGGGCGCCGACGCCGGCGAGCGCGCCAAGGTCTCGAACAACGCCCGTACGGAGCTGGGCATGTATCTGGCCGGGCTGATCGAGGAACGCCGCAAGAAGCCGGGCGAGGACATGCTGTCGCAACTGGCCACCGCGCAGGGGCCGGACGGCGCCATGACGACGATGGAGGTGATGAGCACCGCGGCGCTGCTGCTGATCGCCGGTCACGAGACGACGGTGAACCTCATCACCAACGGCATGCTGACCCTGCTGCGCAACCCGGACATCCTGCGACGGCTGCGCGAGGACCCGAAGCTGGCCGTCCCCGTCGTCGAGGAGCTGCTCCGCTTCGAGCCGCCGGTCCAGCTGTTGCCGCAGCGCAGCACGCTCGCCGACATCGAGGTGCGCGGCGTGACCATCCCCAAGGGGTCGTCGCTGTGGCTGGTGCTGGCCGCGGGCAACCGTGACCCCGAACGGTTCGAGAACCCGGACCGGTTCGACCCGGGCCGCGGGGACATCCAGCACCTGGGCTTCGGCAGCGGCATCCACAGCTGCTTCGGCGCTCCGCTGGCCCGGCTGGAGGCGCAACTCGCGCTCGGCGAGCTGGCCCGCAGGCTGGAGAACCCCCGTCTGGTGGAGGACCCTCCGCCCTACCGGCAGAACGCGGTCCTGCGCGGCCCCCGCCACCTGTCGATCGCCTGCGACGGCATCCGCCCGTAGGACGACGTCACCGGGCCGCCCGGGCGGCGTCCGACGATTCCCGCCGACCGGACACGACCTGACGCGCACATCCGAAGGGGGCCGGCCGGTAATCCCGCCCGGGCCCCTAAGAAACGCCGGGGTCCTGCGTGGGTTGGCCCCGCGCCCGGGCTGGGGTCCGTGGGCCGGGAGAGCGCGTCTT
>NZ_JBHWEL010000094.1:18927-34454 GCF_042734135.1 Streptomyces sp. NPDC059668
GCAAGACCGACGCCCACGGGGCGGGGCGCCGGGGGGGGGGCCCCCCTATCCCCCCCCCCCGAACCCCACGCCCCGCCAACCCCCACGGGGCCCGGCCCGTATTCCGGCCGGGGCCCCTTCAGAACGCCCGTCGACCTGCGAGGGTGCACCGCTCGCCGGTCATGGCGAACGTGGCCCGGATCAGGCCTTCTTGGTCTCCCAGAAGATCTTGTCGATCTGGGCGATGTAGTCCAGCGCCTTCTGGCCCGTGGCCGGGTCGGTGGACGCCTTGGCGGCCGAGAGGGCCTTCAGGGCGTCGTTGACCAGCTGGTGCAGCTCGGGGTACTTCTCGAAGTGCGGGGGCTTGAAGTAGTCGCTCCAGAGCACCGAAACGTGGTGCTTGGCGAGCTCGGCGCGCTGCTCCTTGATGACGGTGGCGCGGGCCTGGAAGTGCGGGTCGTCGTTACCGGCCATCTTTTCCTGGACGGCCTTCACCGACTCCGCCTCGATGCGGGCCTGGGCAGGGTCGTACACGCCGCAGGGCAGGTCACAGTGCGCGCTGACCTTCACCTTGGGGGCAAACAGGCGGGAGAGCATGGAACTGTCCTTCCTCGTGATCGTCTTCTCAGGTGGGACATTACTCCGTGGGAGACGTCATTTCGCGAGTGCCCCCATGGGCTTAGGACAAAAGTCCGGCGTGGGACCGGGACTGGTGGAGGATGGACCGGGGAGGTGCCGGTGATGCCGGAGCTGTCACAGGAGAGCGAACGTGGAAAGGCCGTGCTGCCGTTCGGGGCGGCCGAGGTACGGGGACCCTCGATGGTGCCCACGCTCCAGCACGGGGATCGGCTCGTCGTGCAGTACGGGGCCCGGGTCAGGCCCGGTGACGTGGTCGTGCTGCGTCATCCGTTCCAGCAGGACCTGCTCGTCGTGAAACGCGCGGCGCAGCGGCGGGAGGCGGGCTGGTGGGTGCTGGGTGACAACGCCTTCGCCGGCGGGGACAGCACCGACTACGGCGCCGTGCCCGAGGAACTCGTCCTAGGGAAGGTGCGGTTCCGGTACCGGCCCCCCAAGGACGGTCAGCGTTCGCCGTTCGCGCTGGTCCGCTGGGCGCTGTCGGCCGTCAGGCCGGTGCTCTCCGACCGGTCCGCCTCCAGGCGCTTGCGGGCCCGGTAGGCGGCCACGTTGGCGCGGGTCGCGCAGCGGTCCGAGCAGTAGCGCCGGGAGCGGTTCGTCGACGTGTCCAGGTAGGCGTTGCGGCACGGCGCGGCCTCGCACAGGCCCAGCCGGTCCACGCCGTACGAGGTGAGGTGGAAGGCGAGCCCCATGGCGGCGATCGCCGCGTAGCCCGCGGTCACGTTCGACGGGTGGTCCGCGAGGTGCATGTGCCACAGCGGGCGTCCGTCGTCGTCCCGGAAGTCGTGCCCGGAGATCTGCGGGCTGACGGGGAACTCCAGGAGCAGCGAGTTCAGCAGGTCGACCGCGAGGGTCTCGTCGCCGCCGTCCGCCGCCTCGAACACGGCGCGCAGCCGGGCGCGGACCGAACGGAAGCGTGTCACGTCGGCGTCCGTGGCGCGGCGCGCCGCCGAGGCGTTCCCCACGAAGAGGTCGCGGACGGCCTCGACCGAGGTGAGCGCGTCCTTGCCCCGGAGCGGTTCCTCGCTGTTGACGAGACGGACCGCGTAGTCCGAGTAATAGGCCAATTCCACTTGTAGTCCTTACGGAGGCGCTCTATCGTCATGCGTGCGGTCAGGTAACGGCCGATTGCGCTTCCAGGGTATTACGCGGGTGAGTGAAGACGAGTGAAGAAGGGGCTTCCATGACCGTCAGCACCGGAACCGACCACACCGGGACGCACAGCGGTGGAACCGACTGGCGGGCCTGGCAGGAGAGCTGGGACCGGCAGCAGGAGTGGTACATGCCGGACCGCGAGGAGCGCTTCCGGGTGATGCTCGACATGGTCGAGGCCCTCGTCGGCCCCGCGCCGCGGGTCCTCGACCTCGCGTGCGGCACCGGCACCGTCACCGCCCGGCTCCTCGCCCGGCTCCCGCGCGCCACCAGCACCGGCGTCGACCTCGACCCCGCGCTGCTCACCATCGCCGAGGGCACCTTCGCGGGCGACGACCGGGTCTCCTTCGTCACGGCCGACCTGAAGGACCCGCACTGGACGACCCGGCTGCCGTACGGGTCCTACGACGCCGTGCTGACGGCCACGGCCCTGCACTGGCTGCACAGCGAACCCCTCGCGGCCCTCTACGGCCGGATCGCGGGCATCGTCCGCGCCGGCGGCGTCTTCATGAACGCCGACCACATGATCGACGAGTCCACGCCCCTGATCAACGCGGCCGAACGCGCGCAGCGGCACGCCCGGATGGACCGGGCCAAGGAGGGCGGTGTCCTGGACTGGGCCGAGTGGTGGGAACTGGCCGCGCAGGACCCGGTCCTCGCCACGCCGACCGCCCGCCGCTTCGAGATCTACGGCGAGCACGCCGACGGCGACACCCCGTCCGCCGACTGGCACGCGCGCGTGCTGCGCGAGAAGGGGTTCGCGGAGGCGCGGGCGGTGTGGCGGTCACCTTCGGACGCGTTGGTGCTGGCGGTCAGGTGATCCGCGGGTACCGCGGCCGAGGCGGCGCGGGATCGTGTCCCGCGTGGCTTCCGGCCACGGGGCTCAGCACCGAGGGCAACCTCTCGCCGCGCAGCCCCTGGCTGAACCTGTAGGGACCCGGAACGACGGATGCCGCCCACCCCTTCCGGGGAGGGCGGCATCCGTCTGCCGAAATCCTCAGAGCACCTTCGACAGGAACGACTTCGTGCGCTCGTGCTGCGGGTCCGTCAGGACGTCGCGCGGGTTGCCGGACTCGACCACGACACCGCCGTCCATGAAGACCAGGCTGTCGCCGACCTCGCGGGCGAAACCCATCTCGTGCGTGACGACGACCATCGTCATACCGGACTCGGCGAGGTCGCGCATGACGTCGAGGACGTCACCGACCAGCTCCGGGTCCAGGGCCGAGGTCGGCTCGTCGAAGAGCATCAGCTTCGGGTCCATCGCCAGCGCGCGGGCGATGGCCACACGCTGCTGCTGGCCGCCGGAGAGCTGCGAGGGGTAGTTGCGCGCCTTGTCGGACAGGCCGACGCGTTCGAGCAACTCCATCGCGCGGTTCTGGGCGTCCGACTTCTTCGTGCCCTTCACCTGGATCGGCGCTTCCATGACGTTCTCGACGGCCGTCATGTGCGGGAACAGGTTGAAGCGCTGGAAGACCATGCCGATGTCCCGGCGCTTCAGGGCGACTTCGCTGTCCTTGAGCTCGTAGAGCTTGTCACCCTTCTGGCGGTAGCCGACCAGGTCGCCGTCGACGTACAGCCGGCCCGCGTTGATCTTCTCCAGGTGGTTGATGCACCTCAGGAAGGTCGACTTGCCGGAGCCGGACGGGCCGATCAGGCAGAACACCTCGCCGGTGTTCACCTCCAGGTCGATGCCCTTGAGCACCTCCACCGGACCGAAGGACTTGTGGACGCCCTCGGACTTCACCATCGCGGTCATGCGGTGCCCCTCTCACGGCCGAGGCCGAGCATGTTCGCCTTGATCTTCTGGAAGACGGTCGGCGGCAGGCTACGGCTGGAACCCCGTGCGTAGTAGCGCTCCAGGTAGTACTGGAAGACGCTGAACACGCTGGTCATGGCCAGGTACCAGATGGAGGCGACGAACAGCATCTCCATCACGGCGTACGACGTGGAGCCGATCGCCGAGGTGGAGCGCAGGAGCTCGTTGTACGTGACCGCGTACACCAGCGACGAGGTCTTCAGCATGTTGATGAACTCGTTGCCGGTCGGCGGCACGATCACGCGCATGGCCTGCGGGATCACGATCCGGAACAGCGTCTTGGTGTGGCTCATGCCCAGGGCCTGCGCGGCCTCCGTCTGACCCTCGTCGACGGCCAGCAGGCCGGCACGGCAGATCTCGGCCATGTACGCGGCCTCGTTCAGGCCGAGGCCCAGCAGGGCGCACATGAACGGAGTCATGACGTCCGTCATCTCGTTCTTGTAGATCGGACCGAGATTCAGAACGGGGAAGATCAGCGCCAGGTTGAACCAGAGCAGCAGCTGGACGTAGACCGGGGTGCCGCGGAAGAACCAGATGTACAGCCAGGCGACCGTGCTGGTCACCGGGTTCTTCGAGAGCCGCATCACCGCGAGGACGATGCCCAGCACCACACCCACGATCATGGCGAGGACGCTGATCAGCAGCGTGCGGCCGGCGCCCTGGACGACGCTGGACACGAAGAGCTGGTCGCCGACCGTGTGCCACTGGATGTTGCCCTGCGAGAACGCGACGCCGAGCGCCAGCAGCAGCGCGACGACGATGACGCCGCTGACCCACCGGCCGTAGTGCCGGACGGGGATCGCCTTGATGGTCTCCGGGGACGGCCCGGAGGCCACGCTCTTGGTCACCGTGTCGCCGGGGGGCGGGGCGTCCGCGGGGGTCTTGTCGAATTTGTCAGTCACGTGACTGCCCTTCAGTGGTGCGCTCGGCCTACTTGCCGCCGTTGATCGCGGACTGCTCGATCGCGCCGGACTGGGCGCCCCACTTCTCCAGGACCTTCTGGTACGACCCGTCCTTGATGATCGCGTCGACGGCCTCCTTCAGCGCGTCACGGAGCTGGGTGTTCTTCTTGTTCAGGACCATGCCGAACGGGCCGGCGTCGTACTGCTTGTTGATGACCTCGTAGGCCTTGCCGCCGTCGGCCTTGTTGGCCAGGTCGACCGCCACCGGGTAGTCGTTGATGCCGGCCACCGCGCCGCCGGACTTCACCCGGGTCTGGGCCTCGGTGTCGTTCCCGAACGCCTCGATGTTGATGGCCTTCTTGCCGGCGTCCGTGCACTTCTTGGACTGGTCCTTCAGGGCCGTCTCGTACGTCGTGCCCTGCTGCACGGCGGCCGTCTTGCCGCAGAGGTCCTCGATGCCCTTGATGCCCTCGGGGTTGCCCTTCTTCACGTAGATGGCCGTACCGGCCGTGAAGTAGTCGACGAAGTCGACGCCCTCGCCGAGCTTCTTGCCCTTGTCGTCCAGGCCCTCCTGGCGCTGCTTGTTGTCCGTGATGGACGACATGCCGATGTCGTAGCGGCCGGAGTTGACGGCGGTGATCAGGCCGTCGAAGGAGCCCGAGGTGAACTCGAACTTCACACCGAGCTGCTTGGCCAGCGCGTCGGCCAGGTCCGGGTCGACGCCGACGATCTTGCCGCCCTCGGTCGACTCCATGGGGGCGTACTCGGCGTTCGTGCCGACCTTGATGACGCCCGCGTCCTGGATCTTCTTCGGCAGCTTGGAGAAGAGGGGAGCGCTGTTGGACTTGGCCGATTCGGTGGAGCTGCTGCTGCCACCACCGTTCGTCTGGTCACCGCAACCGGTGAGAACCAGGGCCCCGGCGACCGCGATCGCACCGACCGCTGCTATCCGGGACTGCGCGGCCGTCGTACGACGGGTGTTGCCTGCGGTCATGGTGGGTGCCTCCGGCGGATGAGGGAGTTGCCGATGGGTCGACGAGAACACACACCTTTGGGTGTCGCGACCTCGCGTGATGACGGCATCTTGCCATTCGGATTGCGCCCTTCAGAGGACTCGCTATGTCAAAATCGGATAACGGGTGACCCCCGGACCAACACTGGGTGCCCCAGCCGTGCCGGATCCTGTGCGGGAATCCTCCCTTTCGGCCGGAAGATCTTCGGTGTGCCTCCGGATGCGGGCCGTCCCGACTCCGCGCTTGCGACGACATGACGTCAAATCCTGGACTTGTCCACATATTCGGGTATGAGTCATGTCACCGGCGTGTGAGCTTCGCGTTATGGGCTCGTCCTCGGCACAGTCCGTCCGGTAAGAAGGTTCTTTACACCCCTCATCCGGGGCTCAGGGCGCGTGTGCGGCGCGCCCGTCGCGTATCCGCCCGTACGCAACCACGGCGGCAGGGCATACGCGGTGCCCGCCCACCCCTCAACCAGGAGTGGTCACCCTCAATCAATGAAGACTTAAGGGGTAAAACAAAGTGGCAGCGGAGATCGTCAATCCTCGCAGCGACAGCAGTACGGGTCCCGAAGGCGACGTGGAGCCGGTGAATTCCGACGGCTCCGTGGACTCGCCGGCCTTCGACCCGGCGTTCGCGTTGCACCGTGGCGGGAAGATGGCCGTGCAGGCCACCGTGCCCGTGCGGAACAAGGACGACCTGTCCCTGGCGTACACACCCGGCGTCGCGAAGGTGTGCAGCGCCATCGCCGAGCAGCCCGACCTGGTCAACGACTACACGTGGAAGTCCAACGTGGTCGCGGTGGTCACGGACGGCACGGCCGTGCTCGGCCTCGGCGACATCGGCCCGGAGGCCTCGCTCCCCGTGATGGAGGGCAAGGCGATCCTGTTCAAGCAGTTCGGCGGGGTGGACGCCGTGCCGATCGCGCTGGACTGCACGGGCGTCGACGAGATCGTCGAGACCGTGGCCCGTCTCGCGCCGTCCTTCGGCGGCATCAACCTGGAGGACATCTCGGCGCCGCGTTGCTTCGAGATCGAGCGGAAGCTCCAGGAGCGCCTGGACATTCCCGTCTTCCACGACGACCAGCACGGGACGGCCGTGGTGACGCTGGCGGCCCTGCGGAACGCCGCGAAGCTGACCGGGCGCTCGCTCGGCGAGCTGCGCGCGGTGATCTCCGGCGCGGGCGCGGCCGGGATCGCCATCGCCAAGTTCCTGCTGGAGGCGGGCATCGGCGACGTGGCGGTCGCGGACCGCAAGGGCGTCGTCTCGTCCGACCGGGACGACCTCACCGACGTCAAGCGGGAGCTCGCCGGGATCAGCAACAAGGCGGGGCTCTCCGGTTCGCTGGACGCGGCGCTCGCGGGCGCGGACGTCTTCATCGGCGTCTCCGGCGGCACGGTTCCGGAGCCGGCGGTGGCGTCCATGGCCGAGGGCGCGTTCGTGTTCGCCATGGCCAACCCGAACCCCGAGGTGCACCCGGAGATCGCCCACAAGTACGCGGCGGTGGTCGCCACCGGGCGGTCCGACTTCCCGAACCAGATCAACAACGTGCTGGCGTTCCCCGGGATCTTCGCGGGTGCGTTGCAGGTGCGGGCGTCCCGGATCACGGAGGGGATGAAGATCGCCGCCGCCGACGCGCTGGCCGCGGTCGTCGGGGACGACCTCGCCGCCGACTACGTGATCCCGTCGCCGTTCGACGAGCGGGTGGCGCCCGCGGTGACCGCGGCGGTGGCCGCGGCCGCCCGGGCCGAAGGGGTCGCGCGCCGCTGAGGCGGGCGGTTCGGCACCGTCTCGCTCGAGAACGGTTCGCAAGCCGCGTGAGCGTGGTTCGAGGGCGGCTTCAGACGTTCCAGCGGCTGTTCGAGAGCGGATTCTGCGGCCTCGCCGGGGGTTGTCCCCCGGCGGGGCCGCTTCCTTTGCCCGGGGGTTGGGCCGTACGGATGGTTCGCGGCGGGCCCCCGGGGCGAGCCGGTACGGGTGTGAGGTGGGCCGCGGAACGAGCGGGACGCGTGTCACAGCGGGACGTGGTTCCGCGGCGCGGGGGCGGAGCCTATCGTCAAGGTCATGTTCGCTGCCTACGCCGCTCGCATTGACCGTGACCAGCCGCTCAACGGCCTGGAGTTGGGGGAGCGCCCGGCCCCCGAACAGAGGCCCGGCTGGACAACCGTGAACGTCAGGGCCGCGTCCCTGAACCACCACGACCTCTGGTCCCTCCGGGGCGTGGGCCTGGCCGAGGACAAGCTGCCGATGATCCTCGGATGCGACGCGGCCGGCGTCGACGAGGACGGCAACGAGGTCGTCCTTCACTCCGTCATCGGGCAGACGGGGCACGGGGTCGGCCCCGAGGAGCCCCGGTCGATCCTCACCGAGCGCTACCAGGGCACCTTCGCCGAGCAGGTGACCGTCCCGGCGTGGAACGTCCTTCCGAAGCCCAAGGAGCTCTCGTTCGAGGAGGCCGCCTGCCTGCCGACCGCGTGGCTGACGGCGTACCGCATGCTTTTCACCAACGCCGGGGTGCGGCCGGGCGACTCGGTCCTCGTGCAGGGGGCCGGCGGCGGTGTCGCGACCGCCGCGATCGTGCTCGGGAAGGCCGCCGGACTGCGGGTCTTCGCGACGAGCCGTGACGAGGCCAGGCGCAAGCGGGCCGTCGAACTCGGGGCCGTGGAGGCGCTGGAGTCCGGCGCGCGGCTGCCGCAGCGCGTGGACGCGGTCATCGAGACGGTGGGTGCGGCCACCTGGTCGCACAGCATCAAGTCGCTGCGGCCCGGCGGCACGCTGGTGATCTCGGGCGCGACGAGCGGGGACCGTCCCGCGCACGCCGAGCTGACCCGGATCTTCTTCCTGGAGCTCAAGGTCGTCGGCTCCACGATGGGCACCAAGGACGAGCTGGAGGATCTGCTGTCCTTCTGCGCCGCCACCGGGGTGCGGCCCGTGATCGACGAGGTGCTCCCGCTCGACCGGGCCCGGGAGGGGTTCGAGCGGATCGCTGCGGGCGATCAGTTCGGGAAGATCGTTCTCACGGTGGGCTGAGGTCCGCCCGGCCGTGCGGGCCGGAGGCAGGGACGTGTCGGCCGCGGCGGGCCCGGAGACTCCGGGCCCGCCGTTCCGCATCCGGGTGTCAACTTTGATTGACGTGACCCTCCTGTCAATGTACGTTGACGTCATGACCGAAGCAACGGATCTCGCCGAGCGGGCGGGTGACCGCGATCCACGGATCGGGCTGCGGGCGGTCTCCGCGCTGCGGAGGCTGCTGGAGCAGCTGGAGGCGGTACAGGTACGCAGCGCACGCCATCAGGGCTGGTCGTGGCAGGACATCGCCGCGGAACTCGGAGTGAGCAGGCAGGCCGTCCACAAGAAGTACGGGAGGCAGTGATGTTCGAGCGTTTCACCAAGGATGCCCGGGCCGTGGTCGAGGGTGCGGTCGGGTACTCCGAGCGGGCGGGGGCCGGGGCGGTGGACGAGGAGCACATGCTCCTGGCCCTGCTGGACCGGGAGGGCAGCCGCGGCTCGTTCGCGCTCGCTTCGCTCGGCGTGACCGAACGGCGTGACTCGGTGGAACGGGCGCTTGCCGAGACGCGCCGACGGGGCGGGCTCTCCCGCGCCGAGACGGAGGCGCTGTCCGGGCTCGGCATCGACGTGTCGGAGATCGTCTCCCGGGTGGAGGAGACGCACGGGGCGGGGGCGCTGGAAGCCGGGAAGCGGGGCGCGGCCGGCCGGCGGTCCGGTCGCCGGCCGTTCACTCAGGGCGCCAAGGAGACGCTGACGCAGTCCCTCCGCCTGGCGCTCGCCCGTCAGGAGCGGCACATCGGCGACGAGCATCTGCTGATGGCCCTGACCGTTCGGCCCGGTGTGCTCGCGGAGGTGCTCGCCGATCACGGGGTCACGTACGAGACGGTGACGCGCGTGCTCTACGGCGCCGGGGAGGCCAAGGCGGGCTGAGGCGGGCCGTCGCGCGGACGGGCTCGGGGGTCCCCGGCCGGAGCTCGGGGGCCCCGTCCCGTCCGGGTGATCCCCCGGGCGTCACCGCCGGTCAGCTCTTCGGTGTGCGCAACGCGGCCCCGATGTGCGCCGCCGCCGTAGACAGGTGACGGCGGGTCGCGTGGAGCTGGTCCTCCGTCACCCCGTGGTCCCGGGCCGCGTCACGGATGTCGTCGCGGAACCGGTCGAGGAGGCGGTCGAGGTCGCGGGCGGGGTCGCCGGTGGAGCTCTCGTGGGCCCAGGAGGGTTCGTACCCGGCGGGGAAGTCGTCGGGGGTGTCCGAGAATTCGGGTTCCGGGGTGCGCGCCGGGCCGGATTCCGCCGTGCCCGGGCGGCCGTGGCCGGTGTCCTTTCCGAAGGACTTGCCGAAGTCGCCCCCGAAGGTCTTGCCGAAGTCACCGAACTCCTTGGCGAGTTCGGTGAGCCCCTCGCGGACCCCCGTCGGCCAGTCCCCGCGCGCGAAGTGGTCCTGGACCTGTTCCTGGACCCGCTTGGCCATGCGCTGCATCTCCTCCTGCGCCTGGGCGCGGACCCTCTCCTGCGCCTCCTTGGCCTGGCGGCGGGCCCGCTGGGCCTCGTCGCGGGCGCGCCGGCTCTCGTCCTTCGCGCGCCGGGCCTGCTCCTTCCACTCCTGCTTGACGCGCCGCATCTCCTCCTTCGCGACCCGCCACGACTCCTTGTCGCGGTGGTCCCCGAAGTCCCCGAAGCCGCCCGCGGCGCCCTCGTGCTCCGTTGCGTCGCCCGCGTGGCCGCTGCCGCGCCGGGCCTCCGTGGCCGCCGCCCGCATCTCGCGGCGCAGGTCGCCCGCGGCGCCCCGCACGTCGGCGCGGATCTCGGCGGCGAGCTCGGCGACCGACTCGCGGATCTCCAGCTCCAGATCGGCCAGTTCGCCGCTGCGGTCGGCCAGTTCGGCGCGGCCCGCGTCGGTGATCGCGTACACCTTGCGGCCGCCCTCGGTGGTGTGGGTGACCAGCCCCTCGGCCTCCAGCTTGGAGAGCCGCGGGTAGACGGTGCCCGCCGAGGGCGCGTACAGCCCCTGGAAGCGCTCCTCCAGGAGGCGGATCACCTCGTATCCGTGCCGCGGTGCCTCGTCCAGCAGCTTCAGCAGGTAGAGGCGCAGGCGGCCGTGGGCGAAGACGGGAGGCATCTCAGAGCACCTTCTTGTCGGTCGGGCCGTCCGTGGAGTCGTCGGGCGAACTGTCCTGCGTGCGCGTGGACGGGTCCGGTGCGTGCGGCTCGTCCTCCACCGGTGGCCTGCGGAGAAGGGCGATGGAACCGGAGGCGGTCACCGCCCGCAGCTTGCCGTTGCCCGCCCCCAGCCGGCCGGTGATCTTCTTGGCGCCCCACTGGCCGCTGACCCGGAGGTCCTCGAAGGCGCTGGAGACGGTGCCGCTCGCGGTGTTGGCCTCCACGTCGGCGTCCGCCGGGTGCGGGAGGCGGATGGCGATCTCACCCGAGACGTTCGTCAGGCGCACGTCGGTGGGGGTGCCCGTGGGGTCGAGGTCCACGATCATCGAACCGCTCACCGAGTCGGCGCGCACGGAGGAGCCCGAGGCCTCGACCACGGTCAGGTCGCCCGAGACGGAGTTGAAGCGGAGATCGCCGGTGACCGCCTGGGCCTCCAGGCTGCCGGAGACGGTGTCCACCCGGACGGGGCCGGAGAGGCGTACGAGCGTCGTGTCGCCCGTGACGCCCTTGACCTCCACCCGGCCCTCCACGCCGGAGACCACGGCGGCGGCGCCGACCACGCCCACCTCGACATGGGTGCCGGCCGGGACGGCGAGCGAGACCACCGCGCTGCGCCGCCAGCCCTTGCTGTCGAGCCACTTGAGGAAGCCCTTCCAGGGCAGGTCCTCGTACGCCACGGTGAGCGTGCCGTCCCGGTGGGTCACCTGGAGCGGGGGGCCCTCCAGCTGGGAGACCTGGAGCCTCGCGGAACCCTCGTCGGTGCCCACTACGTTCACTGTTCCGTTGACGACGCGCACGTGCAGCGCCGTCACGGGGTCGTCGAAGGTGAGCTTCCTCGGCTCTGCGACGGACCACTCGGACATGGTGCAGACCTCCTGACGACCGGTCCCGGACGGGCTCGGACACGGAATCGACGCGCCATATCGCGTCTTCCGTCATTCACGATATATCGCGGATACGGAAAGTCAAGACACCCGTTGCGGTGAGACGCGGTGAGGGCGGCGATGTCCGGGCCGTACGACAAGCACGCCCCCCGCGGCGCACGCGCGATCGGCGTGCCCCGCGGGGGGCGCAGGACTGGCACGGTCGGGACCGGCAGGGGCAGGACGGGCACGGTCAGGACGGTCAGGACGGGGCGGGACCTACTCCTCGTCCTCGTCCTCGTCGTCCAGCCGTGCCAGCCACGTCGCCAGCCGCTCCACCGGCACCTCGAAGTCCGGGTTGAGGTCGACGAACGTGCGCAGCTGCTCGGCGAGCCACTCGAAGGTGACCTCCTCCTCGCCGCGCCGCTTCTCCAGCTCCTCGATGCCACGGTCGGTGAAGTACATGGGCGGTGCTCCGGTCGGTGAAAGGGAAACGGAAGGGAGATGCCGCAGGCCCGGCCCCCCGAGAGGGAACCGGGCCCGCGACGACGTACGGGAGGCTGCGTCCGAGACCTAGGCCTCGAACACCTCGCGCACCAGCTGCTCCTGCTCGGCCTGGTGCCGCTTCGCCGAACCCACGGCCGGGGACGAGCCGGCCGGGCGCGAGATGCGGCGCAGCCGCTCGGCACCCGGGATGTCGGCGCCGACGGCCAGGTCCAGGTGGTCGATCAGGTTGAGGGCGATGAAGGGCCACGCGCCCTGGTTCGCCGGCTCCTCCTGGGCCCACAGGTACTTCTCGGCGTTCGGGTACTTGGCGATCTCCGCCTGGAGCTCCGCACCCGCGAGGGGGTACAGGCGCTCGATGCGGATGATCGCCGTGTCCGTGACACCGCGCTTCTGCCGCTCGGCCTCGAGGTCGTAGTACAGCTTGCCGGCGCAGAACACGACCCTGCGGACGGCCGCGGCGTCGACCGAGTCGTCGCCGATGACCGGGCGGAAGGCACCCGTGGTGAACTCCTCCGCCTTCGAGGCGGCGGCCTTGAGGCGCAGCATCGACTTCGGGGTGAAGACCACCAGCGGCTTGTGGTGCGGGTTGTGCACCTGCCACCGCAGGAGGTGGAAGTAGTTCGACGGGAGCGTCGGCTGCGCGACCGTCATGTTGTTCTGCGCGCACAGCTGGAGGAAGCGCTCGATGCGGGCCGAGGAGTGGTCCGGGCCCTGGCCCTCGTAGCCGTGCGGCAGGAGCAGGGTGACGCCGGACGTCTGGCCCCACTTCTGCTCGGCGGCCGAGATGTACTCGTCGACGACCGTCTGCGCGCCGTTGACGAAGTCGCCGAACTGCGCCTCCCACATGACCAGCGCGTCCGGGCGGGCCAGCGAGTAGCCGTACTCGAAGCCCATGACCGCGTACTCGGAGAGCAGCGAGTCGTAGACGTTGTAGCGGGCCTGGTCGTCGGAGAGGTACTGGAGCGGGGTGAAGTCCTCGCCCGTGACCCGGTCGATCAGGACCGCGTGGCGCTGGCCGAAGGTGCCCCGGCGGGAGTCCTGGCCGGACAGCCGGACCGGGGTGCCCTCCAGGAGGAGGGAGCCGATGGCGAGGGTCTCGCCCATGCCCCAGTCGATCGTGCCGTCCTCGATCATCGCCGCCCGGCGCTGAAGCTGCGGCAGCAGACGCGGGTGGACGGTGACGTTGTCCGGGATGTTGACCTGGGACTCGGCGATCCGCTTGACGACCTCCTGGGAGACCGCGGTCTGCACGGCGACGGGGAACTGCGCCTGCGGGTCCGAGATCTGCACCTCCGCGCCCTGCGAGACGGCCTCGCGGACCTCGGTGAAGACCTTCTCCAGCTGGCCCTGGAAGTCCTGGAGCGCCTGCTCCGCCTCTTCGAGGGTGATGTCGCCGCGGCCGATCAGGGACTCGGTGTACAGCTTGCGCACCGAGCGCTTCTTGTCGATCAGGTCGTACATCAGCGGCTGCGTGAACGCCGGGTTGTCGGACTCGTTGTGTCCGCGGCGGCGGTAGCAGATGAGGTCGATGACGACGTCCTTGTTGAACGCCTGGCGGAACTCGAAGGCCAGGCGGGCGACGCGGACGACGGCCTCGGGGTCGTCACCGTTCACGTGGAAGATCGGCGCCTCGATCATGCGGGCCACGTCGGTGGCGTACATGGAGGAGCGCGACGACTCCGGGGCGGCGGTGAAGCCGACCTGGTTGTTGATGACGATGTGCACCGTGCCGCCGGTGCGGTAGCCGCGCAGCTGCGACATGTTGAGCGTCTCGGCGACGACACCCTGGCCCGCGAAGGCCGCGTCACCGTGCAGGGCGACCGGCAGGACGGTGAAGTCCGTGCCGCCCTTGTTGATGATGTCCTGCTTGGCGCGGGCGATGCCCTCGATGACCGGGTCGACCGTCTCCAGGTGGGAGGGGTTCGCGGCCAGCGAGACCTTGATCTGCTCGCCGTCCAGGCCGGTGAAGGTGCCCTGGGCGCCCAGGTGGTACTTCACGTCGCCGGAGCCGTGCATCGACTTCGGGTCGAGGTTGCCCTCGAACTCGCGGAAGATCTGCGCGTACGACTTGCCGACGATATTGGCGAGGACGTTCAGACGGCCGCGGTGGGCCATGCCGATGACGACCTCGTCCAGGCGGGACTCCGCGGCGCTGTCGATGACGGCGTCGAGGAGCGGGATGACGGACTCGCCGCCCTCCAGGGAGAAGCGCTTCTGGCCGACGTACTTCGTCTGGAGGAAGGTCTCGAAGGCCTCCGCCGCGTTCAGCCGGCGCAGGATGCGCAGCTGCTCCTCGCGCTCCGGCTTGGAGTGCGGGCGCTCGACGCGGTCCTGGATCCACTTGCGCTGCTTCGGGTCCTGGATGTGCATGAACTCGATGCCGGTGGTGCGGCAGTACGAGTCGCGCAGCACGCCGAGGATGTCGCGCAGCTTCATCATCGACTTGCCGGAGAAGCCGCCGACCGCGAACTCGCGCTCCAGGTCCCACAGGGTGAGGCCGTGCTCGGTGATGTCGAGGTCGGGGTGCTTGCGCTGGCGGTACTCCAGCGGGTCGGTGTCGGCCATGACGTGGCCGCGGACCCGGTAGGAGTGGATCAGCTCGAAGACGCGGGCGGCCTTGGTGACGTCGTCGTCGTGGCTGGCGTCGATGTCCTTGAGCCAGCGGACCGGCTCGTAGGGGATGCGCAGCGCCTCGAAGATCTCGTCGAAGAAGCCGTTCTCGCCGAGGAGGAGGTTGGCGACGATGCGGAGGAACTCGCCGGAGGCGGCGCCCTGGATCACCCGGTGGTCGTAGGTCGACGTGAGCGTCATGACCTTCGAGATGCCGAGCTTGTTCAGGGTGTCCTGGGAGGTGCCCTGGAACTCCGCCGGGTAGTCCATGGAGCCGACGCCCATGATGACCGACTGGCCGGGCATCAGGCGGGGGACCGAGTGGACGGTGCCGAGGCCGCCGGGGTTGGTCAGGGAGACCGTGACGCCGGTGAAGTCGTCCATCGTCAGCTTGCCGTCGCGGGCGCGGCGGACGATGTCCTCGTAGGCCTGCCAGAACTCGAAGAAGTTCAGCGTCTCGGCCTTCTTGATGCCGGCGACGACGAGCTGGCGGTCGCCGTTGGGCTTCACCAGGTCGATGGCGAGACCGAAGTTCACGTGCTCCGGCTTGACCAGGGTCGGCTTGCCGTCCTTCTCCGCGAAGGAGTGGTTCATGGTCGGCATGGCCTTGATGGCCTGCACCATCGCGTAGCCGATGAGGTGGGTGAAGGAGATCTTCCCGCCCCGGGCACGCTTCAGGTGGTTGTTGATGACGATGCGGTTGTCGAAGAGCAGCTTCACCGGGACCGCGCGCACGGACGTGGCCGTGGGCACCTCGATCGAGGCGTTCATGTTCTTCGCGACCGCGGCGGCGGGGCCGCGCAGCGTCACGAACTCGGGACCGGCAGGGGCCTCGGCCGCGGGCGCGGGCGCCCCGCAGCGCGGCGGGCGGGGGGCGCGC
>NZ_JBHWEL010000095.1:0-21034 GCF_042734135.1 Streptomyces sp. NPDC059668
TGACCCCGTTTTTTTAGACACACCCCCCCCCCCCCCCGCGGGGGGGGGGGTGGGGGGGGGGCCCGCCCCCCCCCCGGGGGGGCGGCCCCCCGGGCCCACACCATCGCCGCGTTCCTGACCCCGTTCTTCCTCCCGTTCGTGCTCTTCTACCTGGTGCCCGTCGGCTACGCGCTCTGGCAGAGCTTCCTCGTCGTGCGTCGCACCGGCGGCCAGTACGGCACGTCGTACACGACCTTCGGCGGCTTCGAGCAGTACACGAAGGTGTTCCAGAACGACGAGTTCTGGTCCAGCATCGGACGCATCGGACTGTTCGGCGTCGTACAGGTCCCGGTCATGCTGTTCGTCGCGCTGATCATGGCGCTGCTGCTCGACACCCCGTTGCTGAAGCTCAAGTCGTTCTTCCGCATCACGGCGTTCATGCCGTACGCCGTGCCCGGTGTCATCGCGGCGATCATGTGGTCCTACCTGTACTCGCCGCAGATCAGCCCCCTGGTCGACGGACTGAAGAGCGTCGGTCTCCACCCCGACTTCCTCGGTCCCGGCGCCGTGCTCTGGTCGGCGGCGAACGTCTCCACCTGGCTCTGGACCGGCTACAACATGCTGATCATGTTCTCGGCACTGCAGTCGATCCCGCAGGAGCTCTACGAAGCCGCCAGACTCGACGGCGCCAGCAACTGGGCGATCGCGTGGCGGATCAAGGTCCCGATCATCGCCCCGTCGATCATCCTCACCACGGTGTTCTCGATCATCGGCACCCTCCAGCTCTACGCCGAGCCGGCCGTCCTGCGGCAGATCTCCTCGAACATCTCCAGCACGTACACACCGAACATGCTCGCGTATGCGGTGGCCTCCGGAAACAACTACCAGCAGGCAGCAGCGATCTCCGTGGTCATCGCCGTCATCACCTTCGTCCTGAGCTTCGGTTTCATGCGACTGACCTCGAAGAAGGCCGGACTGTGAGCAACCAGAACGCGATCCGCGAAAGCCGCGCCAGCCGCACCGCCGTCATGGCGCTGATGCTCCTCCTGGCCATCTACTTCCTGCTGCCGGTCTACTTCCTGATCGTCGCGGCGACGAAGCCGCAGAGCGACCTCGCCTCCACCAACGGACTCGCGTTCTCGCACTTCGACCTGTTCAGCAACCTGAGCACCCTCTTCAGCCGCAGCGACGGCATCTTCCTGAAGTGGGCCCTGAACAGCGTGATCTACGCGGTGCTGGGGGCCGCCGTCGGCACCCTGATCTCCGCGCTGTGCGGCTACGCGCTCGCCAAGTTCCGTTTCCGGGGCCGCGAGTTCCTGTTCTCCGTCATCCTCGGCGGCGTCCTCGTCCCCACCACCGCGCTCGCGCTCCCGCTCTTCCTGCTGTTCTCCGCGACCGGGATCGTCAACACCTACCTCGCGGTGTTCCTGCCCAGCATCGTCAGCCCGTTCGGTGTCTACCTCGCCCGCATCTTCGCCTCCGCATCCGTACCCGAGGAGATCCTCGAATCGGCGCGGCTGGACGGTGCCGGTGAGTTCCGCACCTTCTTCTCGGTGGCGATCAGGCTGATGGCGCCCTCGCTGGTGACCATCTTCCTGTTCCAGTTCGTCGCGATCTGGAACAACTTCTTCCTGCCGATGGTGATGCTGCAGAAGGAGTCGCTCTTCCCGATCACGCTCGGCCTGTTCGAGTGGAACGGTCAGACCGCCCGCGCCCCGCTCCTTCAGGAATCCGTGATCACCGGCTCGCTGGTCTCGATCGTGCCCGTGATCATCCTCTTCCTGCTCCTCCAGCGGTTCTGGCGCACCGGACTCGCCTCCGGCGCCCTCAAGTAACCCGGGCCCGTCTCCGGCGCCCTCAAGCAACCGCACCCCCACTCGCCTCCCCCCTCCGCGTCACCCGCAAAGAGAAGGTCGCTCGCGCTATGCAGAACCCCGCCGACTCTGCCGTTTTCGTGCCCCATTTCCACTGGGACCGCGAATGGTACGAGCCTTTCCAGGTCTTCCGGCACCGCCTCGTCACCGCTCTCGACACCGTTCTGGAGACGGCCGAGGCGAACCCGGACTTCCGGTTCACCGTCGACGGGCAGATGGCCGCGATCGAGGACTACCTGGAGATGCGCCCGGAGAACCGCGACCGCGTCGTGGCCCTGGTCGCCGGCGGTCAACTCGCCATCGGGCCCTGGCTCATCCTGCTCGACGAGTTCCTCTGCTCCGGCGAGACCATCGTGCGCAACCTGCGGATGGGCTGGGCCGCCGCGGCGGACCTCGGCGGCTCGATGCCCATCGGCTATCTGCCCGACATGTTCGGCCACGTCGCGCAGATGCCGCAGATTTTGGCGCGCGCCGGGATCGAGCACGCGGCACTGTGGCGCGGTGTGCCGGGCTCCGTCGACGGCCACGCCTTCCGCTGGCGCGCCCCCGACGGCTCCGAGGTACGCACCGAGTTCCTCTTCGACGGCTACGACAACGGCCTCGACGTCCTGCTGGTGCCCGACCAGATCAGGCGCGCCCTCGGCGAGTACGCGGAGATGACGGCCGGGCGATGGGGCAACGACCCGCTGCTCGCGATGGCCGGCACCGACCACAACGCACCCGACCCGCGGCTCGCGGCCTGGCTGCGGCGCGCGTCGAGCGAGGAGCGGGCCATCACCATCGCGACGCTCGCCGAGTACATCCGCGACCACGTACGCGACGAGGTCTCCGCCGTCGTCACCGGCGAACTGCGCAGCCATGTGCGCGGCAACATCCTCCCGGGCGTGCTCTCCGTGCGCCTCGCGCTCAAGCAGCGGATGGCCGTCGCCGAGCGCACCGTCGACCACGCCGAGCGCGTGAACGCCCTGTGGTCCCAGCGGGACGACTCGCCCTTCCTCTCGCTCGCCTGGCACAAGATCATCGAGTCGTCCGCGCACGACTCGGTCGTCGGCTCCGGCACCGACGAGACCTCCGACCAGGTCGAGGCGCGTCTCGCCGAGGCCGCGCAGACCGCCCGGGCGGTCCGGGACGCCGCCCTCGCCGAGCCCGCCGCCCGGGTGCCGAGCGACGGCTACCTGGTCGCCAACCCGCTGCCCGTCCCGCGTACGGCCCTGGCCGAGGTGGACGTCGTGGCCCCGCCCGAGGGAACCGTGCTCGTCGCGACCGCCGACGACGGCTCGGCCCACCCCGTGCAGCTCGTCTCCCAGGCCCCGACCGTGCTCGCCGACGAGCGCATGGACGCCTCGCAGCTCGAACGCGTCCTGCGCCGCATCCACCGCCGCGAGCTCTTCGGCCGTCTGATCGACCACTACGAACTCACCCCGGGGTCGCTCGTCTTCCACCTCGCCGAGGTGCCGAGCAGCGGACCGTTCGACCTGCTGATCCTGCGCCGCGAGGTCGCCGCCGCGGCCGCCGCGCACCCGGGCGAGTGGCGGGTGCTGACCCTGGAGGAGGCCCGCGCGACCGCGCTGGTGCCCGTCCGCGTGCCCGCCTCCGGACTCACGAGCTTCCGGGTCGCGCCGAGCGAGCGGCCCGCCGCACGGCCGACGGCGTTCGCACCCGCGACGGCGACCGCCCGCACCCTGTCGAACGGACTGGTCGAGGTCACGGTCACCGCCGACGGCACCCTGGACGTGACCGGGGCCGACGGCACGGTGCTGCGCGGAGTGGGTCGTCTCGTCGACGGCGGTGACCGCGGCGACAGCTACAACTACGCCCCTCCGGCACGGGATGTGCTGGTGTCGGAGCCGACGGAGGTCGCCACCGAGGTTGTGGAGGACGGCCCCCTGCGCTCCAGGATCCGCGTCACCCGCGTCTACGAGTGGCCCGCGGCCCTCTCCTCCGAGCGGGACGTACGCGACACCCGCACCGTGCCGACCCCGGTGGAGACGCTCGTGGAGGTGCGCGCGGGCGAACCGTTCGTGCGCGTCTCGACGTCGTTCCTGAACCAGTCCGCCGACCACCGGCTGCGCTTCCACGTGCCGCTGCCCGAGCCGGCGGCCGGGTCCGCGTCCGCCGGACAGTTCGCCGTCACCGAGCGCGGGCTCACCGCCGAGGGCGGCTGGGGCGAGTACCCGATCCCGACCTTCCCCGCGAGCGCGTTCGTGTCGGCCGGCGCCGCCAACGTCCTGCTCGACCACGCCACCGAGTACGAACTCGTGGGCGACGGCTCCGAACTGGCCGTCACGCTGCTGCGCGCGATCGGCTCGATCAGCGTCAACATCCATCCCCTGCGGGACGAGCCCGCGGCGAGCGAGATCCCCGCACCGGGAGCGCAGGATCTCGGTGTCCGCGTCGAGAACCGATTCGCCGTGGTGCCCTCGGCGACCGGGTGGCAGGGCGCGAACGCGGTCGCCCTCGCCGAGGACTTCCGCAACGACGTGCTGGTCACCCGCGGGACCGCACCCGCCGAACACCGGCTGCCGGCCGCCGAGACCGGCGTGCGGGTCGACGGCAGGGACGTCTTCGTGTCGAGCCTCAGCCGCGTCACCGACGGCGACCGCGGTCCCGGCACCGAGGTGCGGCTGGTGGCCATGAGCGACACCGGGGCGGCCGTCCGCGTGACCGGCGCGTTCACCGAGGCCACCACCGTCGACCTGCTCGGCCGTCCCCTGTCCACGACGCAGGCCGCGGACGGGCTCGAACTCGCCCTCGGCCCTTGGGAGATCCGAACGGTCGTGGTCCGGTAGCCCGCGACCGCGTGCGAAGAGGGCGACCAGGCCCCGATCAGTCGAGCCGGCGGACACAGCCGGCGTCCGGATCCCCATCTGTCAGCAAGAAAGAGTTGTGACCTCGTGCCCTCCCAGACCTCCGCATACGTTTCGGACACCGCCCCGGGGCGTGGCGCGCTGCGTGCGGCGCGTTCGTGGCTGCACTCCGACGCCCCCACACGTTCGCTGAACGGGCACTGGCGGTTCCGGCTGTCACCGACGGTGCCGGTGGCGGCGGAATTCGCGTCCGAAGGCTTCGACGACGGCGACTGGGACAGCATCCCGGTGCCGTCGCACTGGGTGCTCGAGGGCGACGGGGCCTACGGACGGCCGATCTACACGAACGTGCAGTACCCGTTCCCGATCGACCCGCCCCACGTCCCGGACGAGAACCCCACGGGCGACTACCGCCGCCACTTCGACCTGCCCGCGGACTGGTCGGGGGCCGAGCGCGTCGTGCTGCGGTTCGACGGCGTCGAGTCGCTCTTCCGCGTCTGGGTCAACGGCGAGGAGATAGGCGGCGCGAGCGGCAGCCGGCTCGCCCACGAATTCGACGTGACGTCGTCCGTGCGCCCGGGCGACAACGTCGTCGCCGTGCGCGTGCACCAGTGGTCCGCGGCCAGCTACCTCGAGGACCAGGACCAGTGGTGGCTGCCGGGCATCTTCCGCGACGTCACCTTGATCGCACGGCCGGCCGGAGGCATCGAGGACGTCTGGCTGCGGACCGGGTACGCGGAGGGGCAGGGCACGGTCGAGGCGGAGATCACCGCCGACGCGGCGGCGTTCCCGGTCACCGTCCGCATCCCCGGACTCGGCGTCGAGCGGATCTGGGAAACGCCGGCCGACGTGGCTCCGTTCGAGGTCGGCGCGGTCGAGCCCTGGTCGGCCGAGCAACCGCGCCTGTACGACGTCACCGTGTCGAGCGCCGCGGAGAGCATCGCCCTGCGGGCCGGGTTCCGTACGGTCGAGATCCGCGGCGACCGGTTCCTGGTCAACGGCCGGCGCGTGGTGTTCCACGGGATGAACCGCCACGAGACCCACCCCGAGCGCGGCCGCGTCTTCGACGAACAGCACGCCCGCGAGGACCTGGCCCGCATGAAGCGGTTCAACGTGAACGCGATCCGCACCAGCCACTACCCGCCGCATCCCCGCCTGCTCGACCTCGCGGACGAACTCGGCTTCTGGGTCGTCCTCGAATGCGACCTGGAGACGCACGGCTTCGACAAGGTCGACTGGGTCGGCAACCCGAGCGACGACCCCGCGTGGCGCGAGGCGTACCTCGACCGCATGCGGCGCACCCTCGAACGGGACAAGAACCACCCCAGCATCGTGATCTGGTCCCTCGGCAACGAAGCGGGCACGGGCGGGAACCTCGCCGCGATGGCGGCCTGGGTCCACGCCCGCGACACCGGACGGCCCGTGCACTACGAGGGCGACCACACCGGGGAGTACACCGACCTCTACTCGCGGATGTACGCGTCGGTGCCGGAGACCGGGCGGATCGGCAGCGACGACTCCCGTACGCCCTTGATGAACTGCACTCCCGCACAGAGCGCCCGGCAGCGCACCAAGCCGTTCCTGCTCTGCGAGTACGCCCACGCCATGGGCAACGGGCCGGGAGCGCTCGACCAGTACGAGGCGCTGGTGCACGAGTACCCGCGGCTGCACGGCGGCTTCGTCTGGGAATGGCGCGACCACGGCATCCTGACGACCACACTGGACGGTACGCCCTACTACGCGTACGGCGGCGACTTCGGCGAAACCGTCCACGACGGCAACTTCGTGATGGACGGAATGCTGCTGAGCGACGACGTCCCGACTCCAAGTCTGTACGAGTACAAGGCAGTTGTGCAGCCGGTCCGTTTCACCTTCGACGGCGACGCCGACGAGGTCGCGGTCACCAA
The DNA here is from genome assembly GCF_042734135.1 of Streptomyces sp. NPDC059668. Taxonomy (NCBI): domain Bacteria; kingdom Bacillati; phylum Actinomycetota; class Actinomycetes; order Kitasatosporales; family Streptomycetaceae; genus Streptomyces; species Streptomyces sp. NPDC059668. The sequence continues at coordinate 6,568 of NZ_JBHWEL010000095.1, forward strand.
CCTGCGGCACTCGGCCGACACGTCCGACCTGCGCTTCCACTGGCGTGTCGAGCACGACGGGACACTCGTGGACTCCGGGGACATGGAGGTCCCCGTCGTCGCGGCGGGCGAGTCGGGGCGGGTGAAGCTTCCACCGGTCACGGTGGCGCACGACGCGGAGACATGGCTCACCGTCGACGCCGTCCTGGCGGCCGACACCGCCTGGGCGAGCGCCGGTCATGTGATCGCCACCGCCCAGATGGACCGTTCGGCCCGTCGTCCCGCACCGGGCGTCCGGTCCCTGACCGACTGGCGGCACAGCGACGGAACGCTGACCCTCGGCATCGCCGAATTCGTCGAGGGGTCCCTCGTACGGCTCGCCGGCCGGCCCCTGACGGGCCCGCGCCTCGAACTGTTCCGCGCCCCGACCGACAACGACGAAGCGGCGTCCGACGAGGTCGAGGAGAGCGACGCCGCCGTCGCCGGGGTCTCCCAGGCCGCACTGTGGCGCGCGGACGGCCTCGACCGGCTGACCGTACGGCGGGTGTCCGTGGAGCGCGCCGCCGGAGCCCTGCGCACGGTCTCCAAGGTCTCCGCCGCGAACTCCGGATCGTCGGTGACGGTGGAGACCGTCTGGACGGTCGAGGGCGACGAACTCGAACTGCGGGTGGAGATCGAGCCCTCGCGCGGTTGGCGGACGGTGTGGCCGCGGATCGGGATCCGCTTCGACCTGCCCGACGGCACCGCCCCCGTCGACGGCGTCGAATGGTTCGGCCTCGGACCGCTGGAGTCCTACCCCGACAGCCTGCGCGCGGCGCGCACCGGGCGCTTCGCCTCCACCGTCGGCGACCTCTCCGTCGACTACGCGCGCCCCCAGGAGACCGGGCACCGCTCCGAGGTACGAGAACTGACGCTGACGAGCGCCGGTACCGGGGTGCTGCGCCTGTCGGCCGTGCCGGACACGCGTGGACGCCGTCCCGGGTTCACGCTCGGCCGGCACACCCCGCAGCAGATCGCGCGAGCCGCACACCCCTTCCAGCTGCCGGAGTCGACGACGAGCCACCTGATCGTCGACGCGGCGCAGCACGGACTCGGCTCACGTGCCTGCGGACCGGATGTGTGGCCCGAGTTCGCGCTCCGCCCCGAGTCCCGCACGATCAGGCTGCGCGTCTCCGCGGGCTGACCGAGGGCGCTCGAACGGCGCACGGGACGCCGCCGGCGCGGTCGAGGGCGGAACGGGCACGCACTCGTTCCACCGCCGACCGCGCCGGCGGTGAGGGATCGGATCCTGGTACTGCCGGTCCCGGGGCCGGAGCGGTCACTGGCGGGGCCCCGGCGCGTTGTGGACGATCGGCTCATGACCACCACGTTCATCACCGGAGCCAACAAAGGGCTCGGCCACGAGACCGCCCGCCGCCTCATCGCACTCGGCCACACCGTGATCATGGGAGCCCGCGATCCGGAACGGGGCAGGGCGGCCGCCACCGCGCTGGGCGCGCGATTCGTCCGTATCGACGTCACCGACGACGCCTCCGTCGCCGCCGCGGCGGCCGACGTCGCCGCACACGAGGGCGTGATCGACGTTCTCGTCAACAACGCCGGCGTCCACGGCCCGCACGGCGACCCCGGCGACCTGACCGGCCAGGACGCCCTCGGCGTCTTCGACGTCAACGTCTTCGGCGTGGTCCGGACAACCACCGCCTTCCTCCCGCTGCTGCGCCGGTCGTCCGATCCGGTCATCGTCAACGTCAGCAGCGGTATGGGATCGCTGGCCCTCACCCACGACCCGTCGCGTGTCGAGTCCTCCGTCGTCGCGCCCCTCTACACCGCCTCGAAGGCGGCCCTCACGATGCTGACCACCCAGTACGCCAAGGCGCTGAAGGACATTCGGGTCAACGCCGCCGACCCCGGTTACACGGCGACCGATCTCAACGGCAACAGCGGCCCCCAGACGGTCACCGAAGGCACCGACGCGATCGTCCGCCTCGCCACCGAAGGTCCCGGCGCGGGCTCGGGACGCTTCGTCGACCGCACCGGCCCGATCGACCTGACCTGATCCGCTGCCGGCACCACGGGGCGGCCGGGTGAACCCGAGGTGACGGGACGGCGTACAACCCTTGATGTCCCTTGAGGGTCAAGGTGGTTGCCGAGCGTGCGCGAAGCGCGGCCCACCGCTTTCCAGCCCAAGGGGTTCACCTTGTCCTCTCGAAGATTCCACCGGTCCGCCGCCGCTGTGGCCGCGGCCGTCGTCGTCGCCGTGACCGGGGCGACCCCCGCGGTGTCCTACGGCGAAGACGCCTCCGCGGGAGCCCCCGCCGCCGGTGCCGCCGGTGCCGCCGGCTCCGTGCGGGCCGACTTCGACGGTGACGGCTACCCCGACGTCGCGATCGGCGCTCCGGGCGGCACCGTGAACGGCCGCTCGGGAGCCGGGTACTTCACCGTCGTCTACGGCATGGCCGACGGTCCCAAGGGTGTCAAGCGCCAGGTGATCAGCCAGGACCGCTACGGCATACCCGGCACGGCGGAGACGGGGGACCGCTTCGGCAGCGACCTCACGGCGGCCGACCTGGACGGCGACGGCTTCACCGATCTCGTCGTCGGATCCCCGGGCGAGGACCTCGGCAGCGTGCGCGACGCCGGACGGCACACCGTCCTGTGGGGAAGCGTGGGCGGGCTCATCGCCGCCTCCGTCATCGGTGACGGCCGGTCGGAGACCCGGGCCGGAGACTTCGACGGGGACGGGCACCTCGATCTGGCGACGGCCGACCGCATGCGATACGGGCCCTTCGGCCGCGGCGGCGCGGCCGCTCGCACCGGCCCGCTCGGGGATCCGGACGTCCGGATCTACGCGATGGAGGCGGGCGATGTGGACGGCGACGGCAGGACGGACCTGGTCGTCAGCAGCGGTGCGCGGGCCGCGGCCGGCGGGGGAGCGGTCCCGCCGCCGCATCTGCGACTGTTCAGGGGCACCGGGAAGGGCTTGGTGGAGGGGCCGTTCATCGCCTACCCCGACACCGTGTCCGCGGACAGCGTCGCTCTCGGCGACGTCAACGGCGACGGCCGCCAGGATGTCGTCTTCGGCCGCAGTACCGCCGCGGGCGGCGGTCTCGTGGGGGTGGTGCGGGGGACGGCGACCGGACTCGCGTCGCGCGCCACGCTGATCGGCCAGAACACCGCCGGCGTCCCCGGCACCGGGGAGAGCGGCGACGGATTCGGCACCGGTGTCTCGGTCGGTGACCTCACCGGTGACGGATACGCGGACGTCGTCGCGGGGATCCCCGGCGAGGACCTCGCCGACCGGACCGACGGGGGCACCTTCGCCGTTCTCAAGGGGAGCGCGGCGGGGCTCACCGGGGCCGGGGCCCAGGTCTTCAGCCAGAACACGGCCGGTGTGCCCGGCACCGTCGAGAACGGTGACAGGTTCGGCACCCGCACCGCCGTCGTCGGCCGGTACGTCGCCGTCTCGGCGCCGCGGGAGAACGCCGGTTCCGGCGCGGTGTGGGTCTTCGACACCAACGCCTCCGGCGTCACCGCGGCAGGCTCGGTGAGCTTCGGACCGGGCACACTCGCCGCCCCCGTGCCCGGCGCGCTCCTCGGCTCCGCCTTCCACCACTGACGGACTCGGCGGGCACTCCGATCGTGCCCGGCCCAGGACGGAGCCCCGTCCTGGGCCGGGCACGATCGGGACACCGGCCCGGCCCGATCCCGGCCGGGCACGGGCACCGGCGGGTCGAGGCGCGGCACCACCTCGACGCGTCGCACCCGTACGGTCACAGCGCCGGCGGAGCCGACGGGGTTCCCGACCGCCGCGGACCCGGTCAGGCCGCCTTCGTCACGTCGTCGCGGGAGAGCGCCGACCACAGGGAGAGCAGACGTCGGTACTCCTCGGCGCGTGCGGTGCCGGCCGGCTCGGTCATCAGGTGTCGGATGCGGTCGTTGACCTCGTCGAGGGCGTGCGGCACCTGGCCGTCCGGCCCGGGGGAGTGCGACATACCCACACCGTACGAGGAGGGTCTGACATTGGGTCGGACAGCTCACCGTGGCGGGGACCGCACCGGCGGGCCCCCGGCGCCATGGACGCCGGGGGCCCGGGGATCAGCGGGGTCCGGTCACTTGCCGGTGCCCGCGCCGGCCGGTGCGTACAGCGCGTCGTGCAGTGCCGTGGTGGCCTGGGCGACGGCCTCCTTGGCGGCCTGGGTGTCCGCCAGCGCGTTGAGCATCATGAAGTCGTGGGTGACGCCACCGTGGTGGGACGAGGTGACCGGCACACCGGCCGAGCGCAGCTTGGCGGCGTAGGCGTTGGCCGCGTCGAGCAGTACGTCTGAGTCGGTGATCATCAGGGCGGGCGGCAGCCCGCGCAGCTGGTCGACGGTGGCCCGCAGCGGGGAGGCCAGCGGGTTGCCGCGATCGGCCGCGCGAGGCGCGTAGGCGTCCCAGAACCACTTCATGGCGGGCCGGGTGAGCCAGCAGTTCTCGGCGAAGCGGCGGTAGGAGGCCGTGTCGAAGTCGGCGTCCGTGACCGGGTAGAGCATGACCTGCTGGCGGAAGTGCGGGCCGCCGCGCTGCTTGGCCATCAGGGTGACCGCCGCGGTCATGTCTCCGCCCACCGAGTCGCCGGCGACCGCCAGACGGCCGCTGTCGACGCCGATCTCGTGGCCGTGACCGGCCACCCACTTGGCGACGGCGTAGGCCTGCTCGACCGGTACCGGGAACTGCGCCTCGGGGGAGGGGGTGTAGTCGACGAAGACGACAGCGGCCCGGGCACCGTCGGCCAGCTGCCGGACCAGGCGTTCGTGGGTGGTGAAGTTGCCCAGGACCCATCCGCCGCCGTGGATGTAGACGATACCGGGCAGGTCGCCCTTGGCCCCGTCGGGGCGTACGACGTGAACGGACACCGGGCCGGTCGGGCCGCCGGGCACGGTCCGCTCGCTGATCTGCGCGGGCAGCATGTCCACCGGCCCCGCCTGGAGCTTGTTCAGCACCTCCCGGGCGGCGTTGTACGACATCTCGTACAGCGGTGGCCCGCCGGCCGCCGCGAGCCCGTCGAGGAAGTCCTGGTCGATCTTTTCGAGCTTCACCGGTGGTGTGCCGCAGGCGACGTACTTCGCCTTCGCCTGATCGCCCACGACGGTCGTCAGCGTCGTACTCCTGTCGGAGGCGCGGTCGCCGCCGCAGGCGCTGAGCGTCGCGCCGGCGGTGGCCAGGAGGGCGGCCAGGACGCAGTAGCGGGCCCTGCGGGATATCGGCCGTCGTTGCGAGGCAGTCATGTGTGCGCATTCCCAACGTGATCGTAGGTTCCCCCAGGTCAGCCTGTCCGCACCGCGGGTCACCGACCAGCCGGGTTAGGCCGCCGGAGTGTCCGGCGGCGGTGGGCGCGGTGGCCGCGGCGGCGCGGTGAGCGGCTCCGGCGCCGTCGGCCTTCCGCCGGTGAGGCCCCGCCATCCGGTGGCGGGGCCCCTGGGCCGGACGGGGCCGGGCCAGGCGGGGCAGGGACACGCGGGGCCGAGTCAGGTGGCGGGAGGTCCGAAGGTCATCGTCGCCCCGGACCCGGACCCGGACCCGGACCCGGACACAGGCGCAGGCGCAGGCACGTACACGGACGCGCGCACGGACACGGGGAACGCACCGACCGCGTCACGCACCGACCTCGACCGGCATGCTCGTCACCCTCGTCACCGTCGCCATCCCCGTCACTTCCGTCATCCCCGTCACCCCCCGTCACGCACCGCACCGCACCGACCTTCTCCGCCAACTCCGCAGCCGTGCCGCACACATGACGCGGCGTTCCGGGGGATGCTGGCCAACGGCACCGGGACGATCAGGGGTTGACCCCGAGCGTCCTCACTGGTTCAGTGGCTGAGCCACTGGACCAATCGGCACTCACCGGAGGAGGAACCATGGAGGCGCTGCCCCGCGAGACCATCGTGGACGTCCTGGAGGGGCGACTGCGCACGGACATACTCGACGGCCGTCACCCGGCCGGGAGTTACCTGCCCCCCGAGCGCCAGCTCGCCGACGGCTACGGAGTCACCCGCACCACGCTCAAGCACGCCTTCGGGCGGCTCGTCCAGGCCGGTCTGCTCGAAACCCGGCACGGCGTCGGGACCCGGGTGCGCGACTACGCCCGGCTGGGCGGAGCGGATCTGCTGCCCATGCTGGTCCGGCACGACGCGAAATGGGTCCACGAGATCTTCGAAGTGCGGCGCAGCATAGGCGCGTTGATCGCCGAGCGGGCAGCCACGCGCGCGACCCGCGCCCAGCGGGCGGAGCTGAGCGCGCTGCTGGACGCCGTACGGGAGGGCGAGAGCGCCGACGCGGTGCAGCTCGCCGACCTCGAAGTGCACCGAGCCCTCGCCAGGGCGACCGGAAACCGCGTCTACGTCCTGCTGACGAACACGCTGTTCAACGCCTACCTGCCCATCCGTTCCCTGCTCAGGGCCCCCTTCACCGACCCCGCGGCGGCCCATGAACGGCTGGCCCCCGTCGTGGAGGCGGTGCTGGCCGAGGACGCCCGGCGGGCCCACGCGGCAGCCGACGCCTACCTGGGGGCCACCGAACGCATCATGCTGGACGACCTCGCATGAGGGGCACCGTGTTCACGGAGACGATGCTCGGCACGGTCCGGCTCGACGCCGACAACCGGGACCGCCGCATACGTCTCGACCTGCGCGCCGAGACCGACGAGGTGCTGCGCCCGCACCGCACGACCCGGGCGCGGCTGACCGGCCGGGTGCGGATCACGGGGGTCGCCGACGCGCCGTGCGAGGACGGGGAGTTGGAGATCTCGCCGCTCGCCCGGCGGCGCATCCGCTACCGGCTCACCTTCACCGCCGACGGCCGCACCCTCGTACTGGACGGCTGGAAGTCCGTCACGGCACGCCGCCCGGTCGCGTCGATGACCGTCCTGCCGGTCACGCTGTACGAGGACGGCGCACGGGTCGGCGAAGGCGTCCTGCGGTTCCCCCTCACGACCGGTCTGGCACCGTTCCTGCTCAGCTTCCGCTTCCCCCGCCGCGAGGACCACGCGGGGCACTTCGCGCCGCGCTGGAACGGCACACCGGGCCGCACCGAGGTCTGGTACACCACGCTGACCGACCCGGCGAGCGGCACCGGCGTATGGCTGCACCACGAGGTGACCGCGCCCGCCGACGGCTCCGAGGCGTTCGCCCACGGGTGGGTCGCGGCGTTCCCCCGCGAGGGACAGGTCCGACACGCCCGCTTCGGGCCCGTCCCCTGGACCCGGCCGACGGACGGATTCGAGGGCGATTCGGTCACCGCCGTCCCCGGTCAACTGGCAGGCAGCGCCGACGACTTCCACTGGAAGATCAGCGAACGCCCGCAGGGAGAGAGCCTGTTCACCTTCCCCCGCTGGTCCTGGCGCCGGCCGCTGCTCCCCGCCGCCCAGATGCTGCCGGCCGCGCGGGCCACGTACGACGGCGTGTTCTCGTACGGACAGGACACCCTGACGCTGCGCGGCGCACCCGGCGCCTCGGCCCGCATCTACGGGCACGGCAACGCGCACCGGTGGACCTGGCTCCACGCGGACCTGGGCGGCGGTGACGTCCTGGAGATCGTCGCGGCCGTGTCCACCAGGCCCGGTCTGCGGCGGCTCCCTCCGCTCGTCTTCCTGCGCCTGCGCCGTGGCGAGCGGACCTGGCCCCGGCGGGCGGAGCGGTCCGCCATCGGCTGGCTGGGCCTCGGACGGTTCCGCGCCGCGTTCGGACTGCCACGGTGGACGGTGACCGGCCGCACCGCGCTGCGCCGCATCCGGGTCGAGGTCGAACAGCCCGCCGAGCGCACCCTCACCCTGGAGTACCGCGACCCGGACGGCGCCCGCGCCGTGTGCCGCAACAGCGAGTCCGCCGACGCCCGGGTCCTGCTGGAGCGCTGGTGGGGCCGCTGGCGCACCGAGCGGTCCTGGGTGCTGGACGGCACCGCGCACGCCGAGGCGGGCGAGCGTTGACCGCCGAGGGACTCGTCGCCGCGCTGCTCGCCGACGACGGTGAGCAGGCCTGGCCCGCCCGCGTGCCGCGCCGCCTCGACACGGTGCTCGCCGCGCTGCCCCGCCCGGCCAGGGCCGGGGTGCACACCGCCGTCGCCGCCGTGGAGACGTACGCCCTGCTGCGCACCGGCAGGCGGCTGGCCGCGCTCGGCCCCGACGAACGCGAGAGCCTGCTGCGCTCGCTCGCCGCCTCTCCGCGTCTCGTGCCCCTGCTCGACCTCCTCAAGGTGCCGGTGCTGCTGGCGGCGGGCACCGAACGCATGCCCCCCGTGCCGGCCCCCGTGTCTCCTCCGCAGGACCCGCCCCTCGACTGCACTCCGGCGCACGCGTGGCCCGCACGCTCCACCGCCGACGTGGTGGTCATCGGGTCCGGTGCGGGCGGCGCCATGGCCGCGCGGACCTTCGCGCGCGCCGGGATGAGCGTCGTCGTCCTGGAGGAGGGCGAGCACCACTCGACGGCATCCTTCGGACGCCGGGCGCCGCTCGACCGTTTCGCCGAGCTGTACCGGGACGGCGGCGCCACCGCGGCGCTCGGCAACCCACCGCTCCTGCTGCCGGTCGGCCGCGCGGTCGGCGGCACCACCGTGGTCAACTCCGGTACCTGCTACCGGACTCCGGAACACGTGCTGGCCCGCTGGAGCAAGGTGTACGGATTCGGTCTCGCGGAAGATCTCGGAGCCCGTCTCGACGAGGTCGAGCGCACCCTCCGGGTAGCCACCCAACCCCTCGACGTACTGGGGAACAACGGCCTGCTGGCGCTCTCCGGCGCCGAACGGCTGGGCTGGCGGGCCGGTCCGCTGCGGCGCAACGCCCCCGGCTGCAAGGGTTCGTGCCAGTGCGTGGTCGGTTGTCCCACCGGCGCCAAGCAGAGCGTGCAGCTCTCCGTGCTGCCCGCCGCGTGCGCCGCGGGAGCCCGCATCGTCACGGGCGCGCGCGTCCGGCGCGTCCTCCTGGACGCCGACGGACCGGGAGTCCCGCGCGCGGCCGGCGTACGGGCGCGGCGGCCGGACGGCAGCGAACTGGAGATCCTCAGCCCGCTCGTGGTGACCGCGGCCGGCGCGCTGGGGACCCCGCCGCTGCTGCGCCGCTCCGGACTCGGCGGCCACCCGCGGCTCGGCCGCAACCTCAGCGTGCACCCGGCCACCAGCGTCGCCGGACGCTTCGCCGAGCCGGTCACCGCCTGGCGGGGCGTCCTGCAGAGTGCCGGCGTCGAGGAACTGCACGACCAGGGCATCCTCATCGAGGCGACCGCGAGCCCGCCGGGCATGGGAAGTTTCGTCCTCCCCGGTCTCGGACGCGAGCTGCGGCGCGAACTGGAGGACGCGGAACGCCTCGCGACCCTCGGCGCCATGATCGCGGACCGCCCCTCCGGGCGCGTCCAGGGCCGGGACCGTACCCTCGTCCGCTACGACCTCGACCCCCGTGACGGGGCACGGCTGATGACGGCCGTACGCGCCATGGGCCGCCTGCTCTTCGCGGCCGGCGCCGAGGAGGTCCTCACCGGTGTCCCCTCCGCGCCGCGCGCCCGCTCCCTGGCCGAACTCGACGAGCTGCTCTCCCGGGTGACCGCGCGGAACCTGCATCTCTCTGCGTTCCATCCGACCGGCACGGCCGCCGCGGGCGGTGACCCGCAGCGCGCTCCCGTCGACCCGGGGGGCCGGCTCCGCGGCGCCCACGGGATCCTCGTCGTGGACGGCTCGGTCCTGCCCGGCTGCCCCGAGGTCAATCCGCAACTGAGCATCATGGCGGTGGCGCTGGCGATGGCGGAGAACTGGCTGGAGAGAACGGGCTGAACACCCCGGTGCCGTGCCAGGTCGGCGCGGTGCGTGGACGGCCGCGTCGGCGGGCAACGGCACCGGGGGAAACCCCGGTTGCCGGCCCGGCACGCGAACTGCCGCCTCCGCCGACGCACTTGACGATTACGTGTACACGACGAAGAATGATCGCGCTCCATGCTGTGACAACGTTGTCCAGGCCTTGAGGAGGCGTTCCCGCCCATGAGATGGACTCAACGGCTGCGCGGTGCCGGTACAGCGGTGGCGACCGCCCTGCTCCTCGGCAGCTCCCTGGCGGTTCCGGCGGCCCGGGCGGCCGTCCCGCCGAGCTCCCCGCTCACCGATCTGGTCAATCCGTTCATCGGAACGGAGAACGAGGGCAATACCTACCCCGGCGCCGCCGTGCCCTTCGGCATGGTGCAGTTCTCGCCGGACACCGGCCACAACACCGGCTACGACCACTCCCAGAACCACATCCGGGGCTTCTCCCTGGTCCACCTCTCGGGTGTCGGCTGCGGTCTGGGCGGCGACCTGCCCGTGCTGCCGACCACGGGTGACGTCACCGAGACGGACTACGCCAAGTACGAGGCGGAGTTCAGCCACGACAGCGAGCGGGCCGCGCCCGGCTCCTACCAGGTCGGCCTGAAGACCGGCATCGAGGCCGAACTCACCGCGACCGCCCGTACCGGTGTGCAGCGCTACACCTTCCCGGCCACGGACAAGGCCAACGTCCTCCTCAACGCGGGGCAGTCACTGCACCGGACGATCTCCACCAAGGTCGAGATCCTCGACAGCCGTACGGTGCGCACCGCCATCACCGGCAGCGGATTCTGCCAGGACACCAAGCCCTACACCGTCTACACGGTCACCCGCTTCGACCGTCCTTTCACCACCTCGGGCACCTGGAACGGCGACACCGTCACCGAGGGTTCCAAGGAGTCCGTGAGCACGGGACGGGGCGGTGCCTTCGTCCGCTTCGACACGACCAAGGACCGGACCGTCGAGGCGACCACCGCGCTCTCGTACGTGGACGCCCGCGGCGCCGCCCTCAACCTCCGTTCCGAGGGGGGCCGTTCGTACGACTCCGTGCGGCGTGCGGCGCACCGCGCGTGGGAGGCCCGGCTGGGCACCGTACGTGCCCAGGGCGGCGGCGACACCCTGCGCCGCACGTTCTACTCGTCGCTCTACCGGTCCTTCCTCGCGCCCAACATCGGCAGCGACGCCGACGGCCGCTACACCGGCTGGGACCAGCGGATCCACCGCGCCCAGGGCTTCACCTACTACCAGAACTGGTCCCTGTGGGACACCTACCGCACCCAGTCCCAGCTGCTCTCCCTGCTCGCGCCGCGTGAGGCCCGGGACATGGCGATCTCCGTCATCAAGATCGACGAGGACAGCGGCTGGCTGCCCAAGTGGGGTTACGGAACGGTCGAGACGAACATCATGACCGGCGACCCGGTCACCCCGTTCCTGACCAACGCCTACCAGCAGGGCCTGCTCAAGGGGGCCGGCGGATACGAGGAGCGGGCTTACCGCGCCCTGAAGAAGAACGCCGACGGGGTGCCGCCCGCCGGCTCGCCCGCGGTGGGCCGCGAGGCCAACAAGGAGTACCTCGCGAACGGCTTCGCGCCCTACGTCAAGGACCGCCCGCACGCGAAGCCCGGCGACTCGGACTACGACCACGGAGCCTCCGCGACCCTGGAGTACGCGCTGTCCGACGCCATGCTCGGCGCGATGGCACGGGACCTGGGGCACGACGCGGACGCGGCGCGCTATGCCGAGCGGTCCCGGAACTACCGGAAGATCTTCGACGCCTCGACCGGCTTCTTCCGCGCGCGGGACGCCTCCGGGGCCTTCACCGGACCGGCGGACCCGGCTCTGAGCGAAGGATTCCACGAGGGTACGGCCTGGCAGTACCAGTGGCTCGTGCCGCAGGACCTGCCCGGCATGGTCGACCTGATCGGCGGCACGCGGGCGGCCGACGACCGCCTCGACTCGTTCTTCGCGTACGACCAGTTGCTGAAGGACCCGGTGAAGACGGCACGCGAGGTGTGGGTCAACGGCCCGTACGAGTACTACAACGCGGACAAGTACAACCCGCAGAACGAGCCCGACCTCATCGCCCCGTACACGTATCTGTCGACCGGACAGCCCTGGAAGACGACCGACGTGGTGCACGCCGCGCTGACGCTGTTCACCGACGCGCCGACCGGCATGACCGGCAACGACGACCTCGGCACGATGTCCGCGTGGAACGTGCTCTCGTCCATCGGGATCTTCCCGGTGCAGCCCGGCTACGACACCTGGGGCCTGTCGACGCCCGTCTTCGAGCGGGTCGACCTGACCCTCGACCGGCGCTACTACCCGCGCGGCACGCTGACCGTGAGCGCGCCGGGCAGTTCGGACCACGACCGCTACATCCAGTCGGCGCGGCTCGACGGCTCGCCCTACGGCCGTACGTATCTGACGACCGATTCGCTCCGGCACCTGCGCTCGCTCTCCTTCACGGTCGGCGCCGAACCGTCCGCGTGGGGGACGTCCGCCGACGCGGCCCCGCCGGCTCTGCAGCCCGCGAGGTGAGGGGGTACCCGGCTCACCGCTGAGCGAACGGTCGCGGCACCCGCCCACGCGCAGATCGGAGGAGGCGTGAGGCGGGTGCCGCGGCCGTGTTCCTGGACCGGACCGCGGTGGCCCGGGGTGCGCCGGGGCGTCGGCGCGGGTGACGCGTGCGGCGGACATCCGTCGCGCCCGTCCCCGGACATTCCTTCCGCCATTGGTCCTGACCTGCGGCGACGCGGAACAGTACGCCACGGGCCGTTGCCGACCGGGCCATGCGGGACACACGCGTCGTTCACCGAGGCGTATGAGAGTCCAGGGCATCCCATGTACCCACCACGAAGACATTGCTGAGGACACATGTGCCTTGACGGACACTGCGAGAGCCACGTCGACATCCTGGAGCCCGGGACGGGAGGCGACGGCGAGGCCACTGGCGCGCTGGGCCGCCGCCGTCTGCTGGCCGCGGGTGTCGCGGGCGCCGCGGCGATCACCCTCGCCCCGGTCTCGTTCGCGGAGGCGGCCGACGGCACGACCGCGGGCGCGCCCCCGAAGACCGGTGAGGAGACCCGTGTCATCACCGGGCTGCTGCCCACCGGTGTCGCCGACTTCGTGTACCTCCCGGTCGAGGTCCCGCGCGGCGTGCAGAAGATCGCCGTGTCGTACTCGTACGACAAGCCGGCCGTTCCGTCCGGCACGCCCGGCAACTCCTGCGACATCGGCGTCTTCGACGAGCGCGGCATCGAGCTGGGCGGCCGCGGCTTCCGCGGTTGGTCCGGCGGCTTCCGCACCTCGTTCGAGATCAGCAACAGCGAGGCCACCCCGGGTTATCTGCCCGGCCCCGTCGGCCGCGGCACCTGGCACATCGTCCTCGGCCCCTACCAGGTCGCGCCCCAGGGCCTGAACTACCGGGTGCAAGTGACCCTCACCTACGGCGAGCCCGGCCCGGCCGCCGTCAGGAACTTCCCGCCGCGGCGTGCCAAGGGCCGTGGCCGCGCCTGGTACCGGGGCGACTGCCACCTGCACACCGTGCACTCCGACGGAAAGCGCCAGCCCGCCGAGGTGGCCACCGGCGCGCGCGCCGCGGGGCTCGACTTCATGGTCTCCACCGACCACAACACCTCGTCCTCGCACGGGGTCTGGGGTGAGTACGCCGACTCCGAGCTGCTCATCATCACCGGTGAGGAGGTCACCACCCGCAACGGCCACTGGCTGGCGCTCGGTCTGGAGCCCGGCGAGTGGATCGACTGGCGCTACCGCAACCGCGACGACGCGTTCCCGCGCTTCGCCCGCCAGGTGCGCCGCAGCGGAGGCATCGTGGTGCCCGCGCACATGTACTGCGCGTACGTCGCGAGCCAGTGGAAGTTCGGGTTCGAGGACACGGACGCCACCGAGGTGTGGACCGGCCCGTGGACGTACGACGACGAGCACGCCATCAGCACGTGGGACCAGAAGATCGGTGAGGCGGTCCGCAGCGGTGGACGCTGGGTCCCCGCGATGGGCAACAGCGACGCGCACAGCGAGCCGCAGGTCATCGGCATGCCGCACAACGTCGTCCTCGCCGACGACCTGGCCACCGACGCGATCATGGACGGCATCCGCGCCGGCCGCAGCTACATCGCGGAGACCTCCGCCGTACAGCTGACCTTCACGGCCTCCGGTGACGCCAGGCAGGCCGGCATCGGCGAGACCCTCAAGGCCTCCGCCGACGCGCCCGTGGACATCCGTCTCGACGTGAAGGGCGTGCCCAACGGCACGGTCCGTTTCATCACCGACGAGGGTCAGATGCACCAGGAGTCGGTGGGCGCCTCGGGCGAGGGCACCGTCGTCTGGCGGACGACCACGTCGCTCGCCGCGTACGTCCGCGCCGAGGTCCGCCACCCCATGGCGGACGGCACGCCCGGTCAGGGCAACACCATGGGCGCCGCGCTCATGTTCGGTCCGATGGCCGCCCTGACCAACCCCATCTTCCTGAAGAAGACGGGTCGTTGATCCCCGCCGCGGTCCTCCGGCCGGTCACCCCAGGGTGAGGGACGGCGGACCGCGGCCGAGGGGGGGGGGGGGGGGGGGCGCGGGCGCCCCCCCCCGCGGGGGGGGGGGGGGGGGCGAGGGAGGCTCCGAGCGCGCCGCGGCCCCACACCGCGAGCGCGCCCCC
>NZ_JBHWEL010000095.1:21044-34081 GCF_042734135.1 Streptomyces sp. NPDC059668
CCCCCAAGCGCGTGCTGCTCACCGATGCCGGTGCCGCCCTGCTCCCGCGCGCCCACTCGGCCGCCGCCGCGGGGGCCGGGGCCGCCGCCGCGGGGGCCGGGGGGGGCCCCGGCCCCCGGCTCCTCTGGTTCGTGCCGGGTCAGAACTGCTGCACGAAGTACGGCTCCACGGTCATCCAGCCGTTGCCGCGCGCGCCGTAGCGGGTGCCGTTGTCGCTCTGGGCGAGGGTGTACCAGGAGTCGACGTAGTCGGGATCGTCGGTCCACCAGTCGTCCGGGATGGCGTCCAGCACCGCGTTCACCAGCGGGACGTAGGTGCCCTGGTCCGTGATGGTCAGCAGGGCCGTGACGATGGCCTTGGCGAGATCGCGGTAGTTGGTGCTGCCGTCCTCCTCCATCATCACGGCGTCGGCCAGGTCGTACTTGTAGTTGGACCAGTTGACGAGGATCTGGTTGGGCCGGTAGACGGTGCCGTCGTTGTCGAGGTACGGCATGTCGACGGGGTCGACCCGCACCTGGCCGTCCTGTCCGAAGCCGGTGACGAGGGTGTAGATCTCGGCGTCGCCCTTCACCCAGGGCTCCTCGTCGTCCGAGAGCTCCACCGCGGTGATACGGCTGGTCCAGAAGCCCGCGCCGGCCGCCCGGGCCCGCTGGGACGCGTCCGTCTTCGGCTTCGCGGCCGGGGTGGCGGAGGCGGACGCGAGACCGTACCGGCGGAACTGCTCGTCGAGGACGTGCAGACCGGCGGCCAGTGCCTTGGAGCCGTCGATGTCGACGACGTACACCGGGTGGGCGGGCGTGTGACGGGCGTCGAGGGTGTGCGCCCGGCCGTGGCTGTCGTAGGCGACGACGGTGGCGGTGTCGTCGTCCGAGGTGGCCGGGGCGACCCACGGCGCGGTGCCGGAGGTCAGCGCGGCGCGCATGCTGTCGGACCCGAGACGCAGCCGGAGCAGCGGACCGACCTTCGCATCCAGGCCCTTGGCGGTGGCGATCCGCCGGTCGGCCGCGGCCAGGGTGGCCTTCAGGCCGCCGCCCGCCCGTCCCGCGAGTGCGGTGACGGGAACCTCGTCGGAGGTGAGGGCGGCGTGCTGGACGCGGGCGCGCCAGGCGGAGTCGGCGAGGGAGCGGGCGATGGCGCGGGCGGCCTGGTCCTGCGTCGCGTCGACCGAGGCGGCGGTGGTCGGAGCGTGGGTGGCCGCGGTGGCCTGCAGAGCGCCGGCGGTCTGGCCGGCGGACAGGGCCAGCAGGGATCCCACGAGGGCGGCGACGGTGCCGCGCCGACGGGATTGACGGGGTCTCACTGGGGCGATCCTCCTGATTGCGGGGGACGGATGGTCGCTGTCAGCGGAGCTGGTGGAACTGAAGCGGGTGAAGCGGGGGAAAAGGGGAGAAGCGGGTGTCTATGCGAGTAGATACCCGCCGGTAATGATGGCGTGTGCATGCCTAGCCAGGCAAGGGTCGCGGGGCTCTCCGCCACATGAACAACTGGCGGACCCGGTTGCCCCGTTCCCGCTAGGCTCGGCCCCGCGCCCGCGATCAGCGGGACGGGTGAAGTCCCCTCGCCGCGACCGGCGTTCGGGCTGTCGCCCCCGATCCAGGAGTACGTCGCCGGGACCCGTGCCCCGAGGCGACGTCAGGCGCGCGCACCCCATCGTCCGTGCACCACCCCCCACTCGCGGAGGCCCCGTGACAACCCGCAGACTTGGCAAGTACCTGACATTGACGGCCGTGGCCCTCCTGCTGCTGGCCACGCCGCCCGGGGCCGTCGCCGCCACGGCGGAACAAGCGGACGCACCGACGGCCCCCGCCGTCGCCGACGCGTCCGCCACGTGGCAACCGCCGCTGTCCACCCGCGGGCGGTACATCGTCGACGCCGCGGGCAACCGCTTCCGGCTCAAGTCGGCCAACTGGGACGGCGCGCAGGGCTCCTGGACCGGCAGCGGCAGTACGGCCGACCCGGCCGACCACCACGCAGGCCAGAACTCCTACGGCATCCCGCTCGGCCTGGACCGTGTCCCCCTGCCCCAGCTTCTCGGCGACTTCCTCCGGCTCGGCATCAACAGCGTCCGGCTGCCCTTCTCCAACGAGATGATCCACGGGACGACACCCGTGCCGGACGTCGCCGTCACGGCCAATCCGCAACTGCGCGGCAGGACACCGCTCCAGGTCTACGACGCCGTCGTCGCCGCCCTGACCGGGGACGGCTTCGCGGTCATCCTCAACAACCACACCAACACCTCCCGTTGGTGCTGCGGCATCGACGGCAACGAACGGTGGAACAGCGGCCAGTCCACCCAGCAGTGGGCGGACGATTGGGTCTTCATGGCCCGCCGGTACGCCGACGACCCCGGGGTGGTGGGCGCCGACCTCTACAACGAGGTACGCCGTGACGTGCTGGACGATCCCAACTGGGGCCAGGGCGACGCCCACGACTGGTACGCGGCGGCCCAACTCGCCGCGGACCGCATCCTGACCGAGGCCGATCCCGACCTGCTCATCGTCATCGAGGGGATCAACTGGACCGGCCTGCCGGTCGACGGACTGCCGCACGGCCGCCCCACCCTCACCCCGGCGCGCACGCTCTCGCACACCCTCGTCGCCGCGCACAAGCTGGTGTACTCCGCCCACTTCTACGGCTACACCGGCCCCCACCACAGCGGTGCCACCGGGATCGGCGAGACCCATGACGCCCGCTACCAGGACCTCACTCGCGACCAGCTCGGCCAAACCCTCGACGACCAGGCCCTCTTCGTCGCGGAGGAGGAGAACCAGCACTTCACCGCACCCGTCTGGATCAGCGAGTTCGGCATCGGAGCGGGTGAGACCGGCAGCGCGGCCCGTACCTGGTTCGGCAACATCACCGACTACTTCGCCGACCACGACGCCGACTTCGCCTACTGGCCGCTCGTCGGGTGGGAGGGGCACGACGACTGGTCCCTGCTGCGCTACGACAGCGCCGGCAACCGGTACGGCATCCTCGACCAGGCCGACTGGCGCGGCACCGCGTGGAACCGGCTCATGACCTCCCCGACGCGCACCGGACCCGTCGCGGCGGTCCCCAGCTGGCACATGCTCGCCACCGACCACGGCGACCACGTGCAGTCGCTCCGGGTGCGCGCCGCCGGAGACTGGGACTCGGGCGCCTACAAGGCCGCCTGCCCTGACAGTCAGCGGCTGATCGGGCTCGGCCACAGCGGCGTTCGCGGGCTGTGCACCGACGTCACCGCCGGCGACCTGCGCGCCGCGGGCGACGACCGGACCGCGGTCACCGACGAGCGCCATGTGCCCGCCGGCGGGGACTGGGCCTCCGGATACACCAAGTTGCAGTGTCCCGCGGGGAACTTCCTCATCGGCTACAGCCGTCGCGGCGGCCGGACGTCGGCGGCCCTGTGCGTGCCGGCCCGCGACCCGCTGGGTGGCGCCGGGCGGACCGTATGGTTCGATCGGTCCGACAACCGGCCCGCGGGCGCAGCCGGAGGTGACTTCGCCTACGGCGACTACAAGGGTCAGTGCGCCGACGACGAGTACGCCGCCGGGATCGCCTTCACCACCCGGCTGGGCGCCAGTCAGGGCCCCGCGGCCCTGCTGTGCCGCAAGCTGGGCTGACCCGGCCGCGTAGCACCGGCGCACCTGTGCGGCCCCGTCCCGCGACGCCCGCACAGGTGCGCGCCGTGCCCCTGGGCGCAGGCCGGCGGGAGACCGGCGACGAAGTGGGCGTCGGCGTCGGCGAATCCCGTTGAGATGCGGCGGTCGAGCAGGAAGAGTCCTTGGGCATGGAGTTTCTCTGCTACCACCAGGACCGGCCCGGATCCCTCCCGTTGCGCGGCCGACTGCTCGAAGAACACTGGTCCTACATGGACGGCTACGCGAAGGAGATGATCGCCCGCGGCCCGACCTTCGCGGCCGACGACGACACGCCCACGGGCAGTGTGCACATCGTCGACCTGCCGGACCCCGCCGCCGCCCGCGCGTTCGCCTTCGACGAGCCCGGCTACCAGGCCGGTGTGTACCGGGACGTGCTGCTGCGCCGGTGGCGCAACACGCTGGGTCGCACCATGTGGGACTTTCCCGGTGGCCGCGTCGACGGCAACGGGTACCTGGTGCTCGGCCTCGGCGAGGGGGAGCCCGCCGATCTCGCCCCGCCGGCCGGCCGGGAGGAGCTGATCGCCTACGGGCCGCTGCTGTCCGACGACGGCGCCGCCTGGCTGGGTACGGCGGCGCTGGTCCGGGCGCCGGACCCGGAGGCGGCACGCGCCGTGCTGACGGCGGACCGGTACGCCTGCGTCGAGGTCCACGACTGGAGGTTCGGCGGCCGGCCGTCATGAGGGGACGCCGCACCCTGCCGCCGGTCGGCACTGACCCGTTCGAGTGAAGGCGGCCCGCGGGCCGGTGTGCCGCCCGGCCCGCGGCCCGGCGCCCTTCGGTCTTCCGCGGAGGGCGCCGGCCCCCTTGTTCCCAGGGATGTGCCGGATGCCCCGACACCGCAGGTGGTGACGGCCCGGCGCGGCGTGTCGGTCGAGGACGCCGGAAGTCCTGCCGCGACGGACGGATTCAGGTGCTGTCGGCCCCTCGCTTTTGTGACATCAACTCCTATGCCCATGAGGCGAGTTGAATGTGCGTCGGAATTGCCCCGAGCGTCGTGCGACGGGACTCGTGCGTCCATTCGGGTGTCTGTCGCCGGACTTCTGCGTGTCCGATATTGCAGATAAAGAGATTATCGGTACGTTCACTCACAGATCGGCCGGTGCGGCCGACGTCTCAGAGATAGGGAAAAGCGACATGACCACGCGCAACATTGCGGTGACTGCCACCGTTGCGGCCGCTGCGGCCCTCGTCGCCACGGGCGTCACCTACGCCTCGGCCTCCGCGGCTCCTGAGGCCGCGCCCGTCGTTCAGCAGGTTGCTCCCATGGGTGGCGACAGCGGGCAGTCGAAGGGTAACGAAGGAGGTGGCGGTGGCGACCGTGGTGGCCGTCGTCACTACGAGGGTCACATCGACTTCAACGAGCGTACGTACTCCGCCCGCTCCTGGGGCTGCATCACCGTGGTCAGCGGTCTCGGTTCCCGTAGCTTCAACGTCCGCAACGACAGCCACAAGACCGTCGAGGTCTTCCGTGGCGCGACCTGCGACAACGGCTCGCCGCTCGCCACGGTCGGCCCGTGGAGCACCAGCAACGGTGTCGTGCCCTTCCGCGTCCACGGTGGCGTGAAGGTCAGGGACGGCGTCGTGGGCAGCTTCCGCGTCGTCGAGGACCACCACGGTGGTGGCTACGGCGGCGGCGACCGCGGTGGCGACGGTGGCGGGTACGGCGGCGGCGACGGTGGCGGCTTCCGCGACTAGTCCTCACGGGAGCGTCCGCACCACAGGGAGACTCCGGCCCGCTGCAATCGGGCCGGAGTCTCCGGCATGTGGTGAGGCTTCCAGGGGCGCCGGCGTGGAGGCCCGAGCCTGCGGGGAGCCGTGCGTCCGGTAAAACCTGTTACGCCATACTAAGTGTTCTTCGGCCGTTCCGCGTGTCGCTCCGCCCGGACCCGGGCATCCGTACTTCCCGGTCTGTTCTCGCCGCCGCGGAATCGCCAAATAGGATGATTGTTTAGCAGACCATATGCGCGTCGAAGTCTCGGGTCGCGATCTGGTGCTATCACTGTCGACGCAGTGTCCATCAATCGTGAGAGTGCTATGAAACTACTGTCCAAGGTATTCAGGCAGCCGAAGAACTCGGCTGACGAAGTGATGCTGCGACTCCTCGAGGAAAGCGCCGAGGACGCGGGTTACTGGGCGGGCCGCATGCCGCGGGAAGCCGCCAGACTGGTGCGGAGGGTTCGGATCTACACCCTTGCCTCGGCGGGGCTCAGCCTCACCGCGGGACTGCTCGTCTGGCCCGCGATCGCCGAATCGTCGCAGTTCGGCGCGCAGGTGGTCGTCTCCGCCCTGTCGGGATTCGCCGCGCTCGTGATCGTCGCCCCCCATGCCAGCGGCCTCAGCGACCGCGCCGACGAAGCCATCAAACTGTGCAGTGCCTACAGCGCCGTCTACGGTGATCTGCTGGAAGCGAAGAGCCGTCTCGATTCGGGATCCACGGCAGACTTCTCGCACGCGGCGGAGATCTTCCGCCGGTTCCAGCACATCCAGGAACGCAAAGACAGTCTCGCACTTCAGGCCGGGAACGGGGGGATGGTGGCGGCGATCGCCCGGGTCAAGGAGACCGGGCGACCGGCACGCATCATCTCCGGCAGGGCGTGGCAGGCCGAACTGCCCCCCGCGCCCTATGCCCTGGAGAGCGGCTCGGCGCGGGACCGGGAGGAGAGGACGGTTCCGGCCGCGCTCACGCACACACCGACGGGCCGGCTCCCGGCGGCTCAGACGCCGCCCGATCCCGACGCCTCGACGCGCGGCGCCGACATCCCCGCCCCGCACCGGATCCGGAGCCGCGGGGAAGCACCGGCGGCGGACCTGCACAGAAGATGACCCGGGGTGTGACTCCGCCTCCGCGACGCCGGTGACAGGGCGCCGTGCCGGAAACCGACCGGGAGGCGGCGTTCGGGGCCGGACCGGCGCACCCGGCCCTTCCCGGCGTACGGGAGGCGCGGTGCCGCGCCGCAGACATGGCCGAGTGCGGAACCGCTCGTGAGGGCCCCCGTTGCGCAAACGGGGGCCCCGGTCATGAGAACACCTGCTACCCCGCTCGGCCGCGGGGCGTTGGCGGGACCGGGGGACGGCGCCGGTACGGAAGTGTCGCGCGGACGTCTTCGCCGACGCGCGGGGCCCGGTCACAGGCTGGTGCTGTGGCCGCACAGATTCGCCGGGGTTGGAGGATCAGGGCCATGGTGACGAGCGGCTGGCCTCCCCGCCGGATGCCTTGCCCACTACAGACCTTGCCTCGTTCGCGTCGCCGACACGGCAGTAGGGTGAAACGGTGACCTCCTCACCGGAAGACTCGCGGCCGCCGATCGGGGAAGACGACCGCGATACGGCCGTGCGGCGCCTTCAGGAGGCGTACACCGAAGGGCTCATCCCGCACGAGGAGTTGGATGAGCGCCTCCACCGGGTGCTCACAGCCGAGGCGCACAGCGAGCTCGTGTCGGCTCTGGGCTCACTCCCGCCGGAGCGGCCGGGCACCACGTCAACGATCGCCGCCGCCGGCGGACGGATTCAACGGTGAGGCGCATGGCGGGTACCTCGGATCCTCAAGGTCGAGTCCGCGTATGGAAGGGTGCGCCTGGCTCTGTCCCGGGCGATCATGGAGCGTCCGGTCGTCGACATCGAGCTGCAACTCGGGACCGGCGGGGCCAGAATCACGGTGCCTCGCGACGCGGTCGTTGACGTCGAGGGTCTGCGCACGGAGTGGAAGGACCTGCGCTACAAGGTCCCGCGACGTTCCCGCCCCGGCGGGCCGACGATCCGAATCTCCGGAACCATGGGGTTCGGACGGTTGAAGATCCGCCATGCCCGGCGCTGAAGGCCCGTCCGGTACCAGGACGACACGTCCGGCACTTCGCTCCCGGCCACCGCGGGGACCGTGGCGGCACAGGTTCGGCGGCTTGGTCGGGCGGCGGCTCTGAGCGGACGTCCGACCCAGCGGATGCCCTGTGCGGTCGCGGCACCGGCCGCGGCAGGCTCCTGGCCCGGCCCCTACACCCGGTCGAGCCAGAGCACGATCCCCGTCAAGCCGTGGAGCACGGCCGCCACGCCCGCCCTGACGGCGGCCGCGCAGCGCCGGTCCGTGAACGAACGCGCGTCGTAGGTCGACGACATGCCGAGGCCCTCGCCCCGGAAGGACGCGCCCGACCAGTCGACGGCGGTCACGTTCCCGGTGGGCTCGGCCAACTCCGCGCCCACGACGAGGAACTGCTGCGCGAGATGGTTCGGGGTGACCATCGCGAGCGGGTCGATCAGGTCGTTGCCCGCGCTGATGACGAGGTCCGGCCGCATGGCGAGAGCCCTGGTCGCGCTCGGGACCAGGTCCGAGGGGTCCGAGGCGGTGATGGTGCGCAGCGAGACGTGTTCGGCCCGGGCCCAGGACCTGACCGCGCTGACGAGCGTCCTGGTGGGGCGGTCGTGACCGGAAGTGAGCAGCACGACGCGGTAGTCCTTCGGCGGGTGGACACCGTTCCAGGAGCCGGGCCGTGGCGTGGTGGTCGCCTCGGGCTGGGGCCGTCGGGAGGGGTCGACGAATCCGGCACCCAGGGCGCCCACGGCGGTGGGTCCGGGGTGCGGACCTGACCAGTCGTCGCCGGCACCGCATCCGGTGAGCAGCGCGGCGACCGCGGCCAGTGCGGCCAGGACGCTGAGCGGAGGGCGCAAGGTGATCGTCCTTCGGGTGGTGGCGGGCGGAACGCCCCCATCCTGCTCTCCCGGGGGCGGGTGTTCCGGCCCCGGAGGCCTCGTTCGCATGCTTGTTCTTGTGGGGTTCGCCGACGCGGCGGTACGAGTTCACCGATGACATGGACGGTGCACGGGCAACCCGAAGGAGCACCATGTCACGACTGTTCCGCCGCGCCCTCCTCGCCCTTGCCGCAGCGGTGATCACCCTCCTGTGCGTCGGCGGCCCCGCCCTCGCGCACGGATTCAGCTCGACCGTGTACGTCCATGTCACCGAGGGGGACGGGGGCCGCCTGCGGACGGCGGTGGACGTCGAGTACGACCTCTTCGTCGTGTCCGCCGCCGACTTCGAGCACGACGATCCACTGTTCCGTTCCGGCACCGCCGCGTTCGACGCGGGAGACGCCGCCGAGCAGGCCGCGGCACTCCGTGCTCACTCCCGGCCGGCCGTGAAGTACGTGACGGACCGGTTCTCGGTCACCTCGGGCGGGACGGCCTGCCGCGCCACGCGTACGGGGGACTTCACGATCGGCCGCCGCGAAGGCGTGCCCTACGCGGGACTGGTGCTCGACTGGTCCTGCCCGGCGGAGAGCGCCGACCACACCGTACGCAGCGGACTCTTCCCCGACGGGGAGCACTACGTCCGCGACGCCAAGACGATCGTCACCTACGAGGTCGGCGGCCGTTCGGGCAGCGCTGCGCTCGACGGGGAGCATCCCTCCTTCTCGATCGGGCAGGCGTGGTACGAGCGGTTCTGGGAGTTCTTCCGCCTGGGCGCGGAGCACCTGCTGACCGGCATCGACCACATCCTCTTCCTGCTGGCGCTCATCGCCGGTTCGCGGCGGCCCCGCGAAGTCGTCCTAGCCGCCACGAGTTTCACGCTGGCGCACTCGGTGACCTTCCTGCTCGCCGCCCTCGGAGTGGTGGACGTGCCTCCGGCGGTGGTGGAGCCGGTCATCGCCCTGTCGATCGCGGTGGTCGCGGGCTGGTACCTGTGGCGCGTCTGGCGGCGTGGCGACGCGGCGGCCGACCTCGGGACAACGGGAGAAGGCCACTTCGGCCTGGACCGCGCGGGCTGGACCCGGCTGGGTGTCGTGTTCTGCTTCGGCCTCGTGCACGGGCTGGGATTCGCCGGCGCCCTGGGCATCCACGACGCGTGGTCCTGGACCCTGCTGTGGTCGCTGCTGGTGTTCAACATCGGTATCGAGGCGGTGCAGTTGGCCATCATCGGCCTCGTCTTCCCGCTCCTCGTGCTGATCCGCCGTCAGGCGCCACGGACCGGTACCTGGACCACCGGCACGATCTCCGCGGGCGTCGCGGCGATGGGTCTGCTGTGGTTCGTGCAACGCGTGTCCACCGTGTGAGACCAGCGCAGACATCCTGCGCTGTTCAGTCAACCCGGAGATCGCATTTAACTTTTCTTTACCCGGGACAGAGAGCTTGACGATCTCCACATCATGCACATCTCTCGTGCACAGAAGGAACACAGCAATGAGATCGAACCACTCCGCGCGGACTTCCGAGCCCGCGCAGCGCCGTATGGCCCGGGGGGCCGCCGCGGCGTTCCTGGGTCTGACCGTGGCCCTCGGCTCCGGCCTGGCGGCATCCCCGGCCTCGGCGGCCGGCACCGACGCGGTCACCGGCATCGTCCTGGGTGTCGGCGCCAACGAGTCGCAGCGCACGGTCACCTGGTACACCTCCGCCGACACCGCGCAGAAGGTCCAGATGGTCCCGACCGCGCAGCTCGCCGGCGGCGACTTCCCGGCCGACGCGGCGACCTTCGACGCGACCGGCGCGGCGAACATCGCGACGAGCGGTGGCTTCAACCGGCACGCGACGATCACCGGCCTCAAGGAGAACACCGCCTACTCCTACCGGGTCGGCACGGAGGGCAACTGGTCCTCGGTGTACTCCTTCAAGACGCAGGACTTCGAAGGCAACTACGACTTCCTGTTCTACGGCGACCCCCAGATCGGCTCGTCCGGCGACCTCGCCAAGGACCAGGCCGGCTGGCAGGACACCCTGGACGTCTCGCTGGCGGCCAACCCGAACGCCGAACTCCTGGTGTCCGGCGGCGACCAGGTCGAGACCGCGAACACCGAGTCCAACTGGAACTCGTTCCTCGCCCCCGACAAGCTGCGCCAGTACCCGTGGGCCGCCACCATCGGCAACCACGACGTCGGCGGCAAGGCGTACGAGCAGCACTTCACCACGCCGAACACCGACCGCTCGGGTTCGTACTACTCCAACGGCAACCCGGCGTCGAACACTTCGGGCGGTGACTACTGGTACATCTACAAGGATGTGCTGTTCATCGACCTGAACAGCAACAGCTACAACCCGGCCACGGGTGGCGGCGGCGACGCGGCGCACATCAACTACGTCTCCGACGTCATCGACAAGCACGGCTCCGAGGCCAAGTGGAAGGTGCTCGTCTACCACCACTCGATCTACTCGCCGGCGTCCCACGCCAAGGACGGCGACAACAAGACGCGGCGGACGGACTTCCCGACCACCTTCTCCAAGCTCGGCGTCGACCTGGTGCTCCAGGGTCACGACCACAGCTACTCCCGCAGCTACCTGATCAAGAACGGTGAGAAGGCGAACCCGGCCGAGCAGCCCGGTGCCGCCGACGTGTACCCTGGCCCCGGCGGCGTCCTCTACGTGACGGCCAACTCCTCCTCGGGCTCGAAGTACTACGACATCACCGCTCCGGACAACAGCGGCACCAGCGGTGCGGGCAACGGCGCCGACCCGCTGAACCCGAAGAGCTACTGGTACAACTCGGTCCAGAACCAGGAGCACGTCCGCTCCTACGTCAAGGTCCAGGTGCGCAACGACAAGCTCGTCGTCGAGAACCTGCGCAGCGGTACGTGCGCGGCCCCGAACTCCGAGGTCGAGCACGGAATGTCGTGCAGCAACACCAGCGCCGGCCAGCCGGTCGGCTCGACCGTCGACAAGGTCACCGTGCACCCCTTCCACGGCGACAAGCAGGACCTCCAGGTCAACGTGCCCAACCCGGCCCCGGGCGAGTTCGGCTGGACGATCGACGGCTACAACGGCCTGGTCGACCTCGGCACCGCCAAGGAGCAGAACGGCGACCACTTCACGGCGACCGGCAAGATCAACCCGCTGCTCGTCTCCGACAGCCGCCGTTCGCTGGCCCCTTGGTCCATCTCGGCCAACGTGAGCGACTTCCGGGACGCCGACAAGACGTTCTCGGGCGCGAACCTCGGCTGGACGCCGTTCGTCCTCGACGGCGGCGCGGGCGCCAAGGCCGGTGACCCGGTGGCCTCCGGCTACGACGACCAGGGTCAGGGTCTGGCCCTCTCGCGCGCGCTCGGCTCGGCCGAGCAGGGCCACCCGCGCGGCGAGGCCCGCCTCGGCGCCGACCTGGATCTGAAGATCCCGGACAGCGTCGAGAAGGGCGGCTACCGCGCCACCCTGACGATCACCGCGCTCAGCAGCTGATCCGACCCGTTCCACCGGGCGGGGTGGGCACCTTCCGGGTGTCCGCCCCGCCCCCCTCCCAGGAGATCCCCGACATGCACCCGCCCGTATCGCGCCGTACGACCACGGCACTCGTCCGCGTCGTCACCCTGACCCTGCTCATGGCCTGCGCACTCGTCGGCCTGCGGGCCGTCCCCGCCGAGGCGGCCGACGGCGACGTCACCTGGACGGTCAGGACGGCCGCGAACGGGTACGGCGACGACCGCTCCAGCTTCAGCTACGGGGTCAACCCCGGCGGCCGGATCAAGGACGCCATGGTCGTCGCCAACCACGGCAAGACGCCGCTCACCCTCGCCGTCTACGCCGCCGACGGGTTCACCACCGACACCGGCCAACTCGACCTGGTCACCAAGGACAAGAAGTCGGTCGCCGTCGGCAGCTGGGTCCACGCCGACCACGCCACCGTCGTGGTGCGCCCCGGCAAGTCCGTCGACGTACCGTTCCAGATAGCCGTGCCCGGCAACGCCTCTCCCGGTGACTACGTGGGCGGCGTCCTCACCTCGCTGCGGCAGTCCGACGACGCGCAGGGCATCAACGTGGACCGGCGCCTCGGCATCCGGGTCAAGCTCCGGGTCAGCGGTGAACTGAAGCCGCGTCTCGCCGTCGAGGACCTCAGCGTGGACTACACCGGGACGGCCAACCCCTTCGGCACCGGCGACGCCACCGTCACGTACACGATCCACAACACCGGCAACGCCATCCTGTCGGCCCGTCAGACCGTCTTCACCACAGGGCCCTTCGGTTGGTGGCGGGCCGACGCGGGCACCGTCCCGGCGCCCCCGGAACTGCTGCCGGGCGAGCACTGGAAGGTCGAGGTGCCCGTGCACGGTGTGACCCCCGGTGTCCGGCTGACGGCGACCGTGAACCTCGTCCCCCTGCTCACCGACGCCTCGGGTTCCACCACGTCGCTCAAGCCGGTCCGGGCCACGGCGGACGCCTGGACCGTCCCCTGGTCGCTGCTGCTGCTCGTCGTGCTGCTGGCTGCCGTGGCGGTCGGCGCGTTCCTCCTGGTGCGCCGTGGCCGGGCCCGGCGCAGGCGCCGCGAGGACGCGCGCGTCCGCGACGCCGTCGCGCAGGCGCTGAACGCGAAGAAGGAAGAGGTCGGGTGAACGCGGTGGGGGGGGGGGGGGGCGGCCCGCCCGCGGCGGCGGCGGCGCCGCGCGCCGCCGGCCCCCCGCGCCCGCCGGGCCGCGCCCGGCCGTGAGG
>NZ_JBHWEL010000096.1:0-10959 GCF_042734135.1 Streptomyces sp. NPDC059668
GTTTCACGGTGGTTCCCCGTGCCGTGCCCCCCCGGTTTGCGGGGGGTGGGGGGCGGCCCGCCAGTCACGGGGGGGGGCCGCGCGGGGGGCCGCGGCCGCCCGACCGGTCCGCCCCCGACCCGGTCCTCCCCGACCGGTCCGCCCCTGCCTGGTCCGCCCCTGACCGGTGCCCGGTTGGCGGCCCGTCGGCCAGGACCGCGGTCGCGTCGCCGAAGGCAGGGGGCAAGCCCTTGCTGTCCGGGAACGACCGGGCGGGTCACGCCCGGGCGGCGCGGCCCCGCGCTCACCGTCAGCTCGGGACGACGGGACCCGGTGCAGGCGCGGCGGGTCGGGGGACGTCGCGCATGTGGCGGAGCGGGGAGAAGTACACGAACCAGCCCGCCGCCCAGGTGCCGGTGAACGCCACCCAGAGTGTGGGGCGTACGCCGATCAGCGTGCCGAGCACTCCGCCGAGGACGCCCCCGAACGGCAACGTGCCCCACACGATCCAGCGGACGGCCGCGTTCATCCGGCCCATCAGCTCCGGCGGCGTCACCGACTGCCGGTAGCTGAGCTGCGCGACGTTGTAGACCATCCCGGCGAAGTACGCGATGCCCCAGCCGAGCGGGAACAGCAGCACTCCCCAGCCCTGCCAGGCCGCCGCCGCGACGACCTGCGGCGCGCTGAGGACCAGCGAGGACACCCAGATGATCCGTGCCGACCCGATCCTCTTGGCGAGCCGGCCGGCGAACACGCCCCCGGCCATCCCGCCGACGGCCGCGCCCGCCACGATCAGCCCGGTCAGCGCGGGGCGCACGTGCAGCACCCGGACGAGGAAGACCATCACCAGCGCCGAACTCATCCCGGAGAACAGGTTCGCGGTGCCCGTGCACGCCACGACCCTCCGCAGGATCGGGTGCCCGAAGACGAACCTCAGTCCCTCGGTGATCCGGCGCCGCAACGGCTCGTCCCCCGTCCGGGCCGGCGGCGGCTCCTCCCGCTTCCTGATCCCGAGGATCGACAGCACCGAGATCGCGTAGGAGACGGCGTCGGCCGTCATCGCCCCCGCCGCGCCGAACGCCCCGACCAGACCACCGCCGAGACTCGGGCCTCCGAGCTGCGCGAACGCCTGGGTCGTCCCGAGCTTGCCGTTGGCGGCCAGCAGGTCCTCGGTGCGGATCAGCGACGGCACATAACTCTGGTAGGAGACGTCGAAGAACACCGTGCACACACCCGCGGCCACCGCGACCACGTACAGCTGAGCCATCGTCAAGGCGCCGAACGCCGCCGCGACCGGGACCGATCCCACGATCAGCAGGCGGAGAACGTCGCAGACGATCATGACGGACCGTTTGGCGGCGCCGTCCACCAGCGCACCCGCGGGCAGCGCGATCAGCGCGAACGCCGCCGTGGCGGCGGCGGTCAGGAGCCCGACCTCGAGGGTGCTCGCGTCGAGCGCCACGACCGCGAGCAGCGGCAGCGCGATATGAGTGACCGCCGAGCCCGTCTCACTGGCCGTCTGCCCGCTCCACAGCAGCATGAAATCCCGCTGACGCCACAGACCCGGACCGTCCGACCCCGGCTCCGATACCGGCTCGGCGTCCTGAAAATCCTTCGCCACTTCCGACACGTATCCACCCCCAGCCGCCTCCGTCATCACGAAGGCCCTCCACCACCCCGACAGGAACCACACGGCAGGACACCCCGGACGGGGGCCCGCCGCCGGCCGGGCCCCCGTCCGTCCCTCATGGGGTCAGGGTGATGCGCAGTGCGACCGTGCCCTCCCGGCCGCGGCGCAGCCGGCTGCCGAACAGGGTGAGACGGCCGAGGATGCCGTACTTGCGTGCGATCAGGCCGCGGTACCGTTCCGTCGCGGTCTGGTCGAGGATCTCCGCCGTGGCGGGAACCTGTTCGCCGGTCGGGTTGCCGCGTACGTCGCAGGGGCCCACGAGCACGTCCGGCCGGTTGCGGATCCGCTTCACCTTCCAGGAGTCCGCGGCGGTCCAGGCACCGAGTACGTCACCGTCCCGGACCACCCACACGGGCGTCGGGACGCCCGTGCCGTTCTTCCGGTAGCTCGTGATGAGAAGGAACTTGCCCGAACCGAGCGTGTCGAGCCTTGTCTCGTCCATGCCGGGAGTCTAGGCAATCGGGGCTCAGGACAGCTGTCCGTCGTAGTCGGGCAGCTTGAAGGTGCGCTCGGCGTGGCCTCCGACGAGGTCGGAGTCGTTGTTGCCGACGTTGGCGATGATGGTGTAGCCCAGCGACTCGATCTGCGCCCGCTTGCCGGTCTTGTAGGCGCTGACCTCGTCGAACAGGTCGGGCAGGTCGCGCGTGTAGAGGCCGGAGACCGGGTAGCCGACGGACGTCAGGTTCCACTTCGTCTCGGCGGCGATGATGCCGGGACGTGCGCTGATGAAGAAGATGTCGACGCCGCGGGAGCGCGCGTAGCGGGCCAGGTCGAGCGACGGCGCGACGGCCGGCGTGGGCAGCTGGTACCAGGGGTGGAAGTCGGTCTCCAGCGAGGTGTTGTCGATGTCGAAGACCAGGGCCAGCTTCTGCCCGGCCGCGTTCGCGGTGCGCTGCTGGACGTAGGGCACCGCCTGGTCGAGCGCCGCCCGGACGTCCCGCTGCCAGGTGGCGTAGTCGACGTCGGCCGTCTGCGTCGCGGCCACCGCCGTACGGGCCGGAGCCGCGGCGGCGGACTCCGCGACGGCGACCGTCCCTCCCATGCCCAGCGCGACGACCGCCGAGAGCGCGCCGATCCGGCGACCCACACCACGTCCAGTCATATCCGTCCCCTTTTTACGTTTTCACGTCGGATGTTCACGTCGGAGTGGTGAGGCTGTCCCGACCATCACCGCGCGACCGATGATCGTGCCTAAGGATGGACGAAAGGGGAAGACGAAATTACTGATCGGTAGAGAATTCCGCGGCCGTCGTCCTCGCCGCCGCACTGCGGTGGCAGACCGGGACAACCCGTGTGAGCCTTGGCTCGCGGGCGACGGACCACGGTGTCGGCACACGGAGAGAGGCATCACGGATGGACGCACCGAACATCGTGATCGTCGGCGGAGGCTTCGCCGGAGTCGAGTGCGCTCGGGGCCTGGAGCGCGCGCTCGGACCGGGCGCCGCCCGGATCACCCTGGTCAGCCCCACCGACTACCAGCTCTATCTGCCGTTGCTGCCACAGGTCGCCTCAGGGGTCGTCACCCCGCAGTCGGTGGCACCCTCGCTGCGCCGGATCCTGCGCCGCACCGAGCTGGTGCCCGGTACGGTGGCCGGCGTCGACCCCGGGTCCAAGGTGTGCGTCGTCCGCAAGATCACCGGCGAACTCGTCGACCTGTCGTACGACTACCTGGTCCTCACTCCCGGCAGCGTGACCCGCACCTTCGACATTCCCGGTCTGCTCGACGAGGCACGCGGGATGAAGACGCTCGCCCAGGCGGTGTACCTGCGCGACCACGTGATCGCCCAACTCGACCTGGCGGCGGCCACGTCGGACGAGGCCGAGCGGGCGGCGCGACTGCAGTTCGTGGTGGTCGGCGGCGGGTACGCCGGCACCGAGACCGCGGCCTGTCTCCAGCGTCTGACGACCGCCGCGTCGAAGCGCTACCACCCGCGTCTCGATCCCGGCCTCATCCAGTGGCATCTGCTCGACGTGGCCCCCAAGCTGCTGCCGGAGCTCGGCGACAGGCTCGGGGCGAGTGCGCTGCGCATGCTCTCCGGGCGCGGGGTCCAGATCTCGCTGAAGACGTCCGTCGCCTCGGTCACCGAGGACAAGGTCACCCTGACGGACGGCCGGGTGCTGCCGTCACGGACGCTGGTGTGGACGGCCGGTGTCGCGGCGAGCCCGCTGGTCGACTCGCTGGGTGCCGAGACGGTACGCGGCCGGATCCTGGCCGCGCCGGACTTCACGGTGCCGGGCATGGACGGGGTGTTCGCGCTCGGCGACGCCGCCGCCGTACCCGACCTCGCCAAGGGGGACGGCTCGTACTGTGTGCCCACCGCGCAGCACGCCGCCCGCCAGGGCCGGCATGCCGCGAAGAACCTGACGGCGCTGCTGCACGGGCAGCCGACCACGTCGTACCGGCACAAGGATCTCGGCCTGGTCGTCGATCTCGGCGGGCACGACGCGGTGTCGAAGCCTCTCGGCATCGACCTCAAGGGCGTGCCCGCACAGGTCGTGGCCCGTGGATACCACCTGTACGCGCTTCGCACCGGCGCGGCCAGGTTCCGTACGGGCGCCAACTGGCTCCTCAACGCGGTCGCGGGCGACGACTTCGTCCGCACGGGCTTCCTCGCCGGACGCAAGGGAACCCTGCGGGACTTCGAGCACACCGACACCTATCTGACTCCCGAGGCGGTGGCCGCCCGCACGGGCGCGTAGGCCCGGCGGCCCGTCGCGCTGCGGCGGCGCCGGCGCGGCCGGTGCGGTGCCCGTCAGGTGCCTCACCGTGTGCGCCGGCCGCCCGGCGGGGATCACGGTACGGGCGTCAGCGTTCGGTGCCGCCTTCCAGCAGGGCGAGGTAACGCCGGCCGAAGAGGTAGGCGTCGCCCGGCCAGCGGGCCGAGAGGTAGGCACCGTCCTGGACGACGAACGCGTGGGTGTCGTCGGTGGCCGTGCCGCGGCGGGTGAGGGTCCGGGGACCGCGGGAGAACTGCGCGCCGGGATCGGTGAGGGCCGCCTTGACCTCGTCCTCGACGTAGGCCGGATAGGTGCGGTAGTAGCGGCCCAGGCGCCAGGCGGTGGTGAAGTAGGCGGTGCGTTCCATGTACTTGGGCAGGCAGGTCGTGCGCCGGCCGGCCAGGACACTGCGGCCCGTGGCCAGGTCGCGGGAGCGGGCGAGCACCAGGACGCCGTGGCAGATCGCTCCTACGGGGCGCCCCAGGGCCCAGAAGCGGGCGACCTGCCGCTGGAGCGCGGCGGAGCCGAGATACTGCCGCATGCCGGGCGCGTGCCCGCCCGGCAGGAGCAGTCCGTCGAAGTCGTCGACGGTCACGTCCTCCCAGGACACCGTCGCGGTGAACTCCGGTGCCTCGGTGAGCTGTCGGTAGTGGAGCCGGGGTTCCTCCGCGGCGCCCAGCTGCCCGAGGAGCACGCCCGTGAGCAGCCTCGGGTCGGCCGCCGGCCGGGTGCCCGCGCGCTCGGTGGCGAGAACGACCTCGTGCCCCGCCTCGGTGAGGATCCGCCAGGGTACGGCCACTTCGGTGACGTCGGCATCGCGGTCGGGGACCGGCATCAGCACGCGCATGCGCCCATCATGACAGGCGGTGGACCGTCGTCCCCGGGACGGTCACGGCGTCGAACTCGCCCTGTGCGGAGGCCTTGACGGGGCCGGGCGGGCGGTCCGCGAACTCCCGGCGTCGTCGTGGTGGACGGGGCGGGACACCCGGCGTGAACCGGAGACGGGTCCGGCGGTGAACGCGGTGGCACGGACGCACGTATGGGAGGAGGGCCCACGACCGGGGCCCCGGCGGTGGTGACACCGCGCCGTACGGCTTCGGGAGCCCATGCATGAGGCACGCACGACGACGGATCTTCCGGCGGGGGGCGCGATTCGCGGCCGTTGGCGGGCTCCTCTGCGGTGGGCTGATGGTGACGCACGCCATGGCGAGCGAGCCGTCCGCCTCGTCGCGTGCGCCGGAAAGTGCCGCGCGGCTCGCCGCGGCCAAGGGAGCCGGCCTGGTGTCACGTCTCGGCGCCTCACGTACGGCGGGCAGTTGGATCGCCGACGACGGCCGTCCCGTGGTCGCGGTGACCGACTCGGCCACGGCGGGCGAGGTGGAGAGGGCGGGTGCCCGCCCCAAGGTCGTGCGGCACAGCATGCAGGAGCTGAAGTCCGTGACGCAGGCGCTCAAGTCGGCGCCGCGGGTGTCCGGCACCGCCTGGGCGATGGACTACGTCGACAACGAGGTGGTGGTGCAGGCCGACAGCAGCGTCTCCGCCACCGACTGGTCGCGGATGACGAAGTTGGCCGAGAGCATGGGGAGTTCGGTCCGCATGGAGCGCACCCAGGGCACCTTCACCACGCGGCTGAACGGAGCGCAGCCGATGTTCTCCACCGGCGGGCGCTGTTCGGCGGGCTTCAACGTGACCAACGGGAGGAACGAGTTCATCCTGACGGCCGGACACTGCGGGCCGGCCGGTTCCGTCTGGTTCGCCGACAACCAGGGCACCAAGCAGCTGGGGCAGACGATCACCACGGCGTTCCCGGGCAACGACTTCTCGCTCATCCAGTACAACAACGGCGAGAACGACACCGGCAACAACGTCGTCGCGATCGGGGGCGGCAAGGGGGTCCAGATCCTCGGGGCCGCCGACGCGACCGTGGGCCAGCGTGTCTTTCGCAGCGGCAGCACGAGCGGCCTCCACGACGGGCGGGTGAAGGGTCTCGACGCGACGGTCAACTACCCCGAGGGCACGGTCACCGGTCTGATCGAGACCGATGTGTGCGCCGAACCGGGCGACAGCGGCGGACCGTTGTTCTCCGAGGGCATCGCGCTCGGCGTGACGTCGGGAGGCAACGGGGACTGCGCCACGGGCGGTACGACGTTCTTCCAGCCGATCACCAAGGCGATGACGGCGCTCGCCGTGAAACTCACCGGACCGGGCGCCCAGGGCCAGGGAGCGGCCGGTGCCGCCGCCCAGGGCTCCCCCGCGCCCGCGGCCTCGCGGGGAACCGCCGTCGCGCCGGGATCCGTCGCTCCGGGGTCGGTGCAGGCGGTGGGGTCCGGCAACTCCGTACCGCTCCTCGACCGGCTGACGGACCCTCAGAACGTCGGTCCGGGGCTGCTGGTGATCGCCGGGAGCATCATCGCGCTGGTCGCCACGCGGTACATCCGTACGGAACAGGACCGCAATCGCTACCGGCGGCAGTACTCGCAGAGTTGGGGCTGAGACGGGGTCGCGAAGGGGGAGCGGGGCCCTGGCCCTGGTCCCCGTTCGTCACCGGGGTGCGGGGCGGTCGGGCGGGGTCACGCCACCTGTGCGGGCGAGGTGGGGGCGGCCTCCGCCCACTCCAGGACGAGCCGCTGGTACTCCCGCCGCTCCTCCCCGTTCAGCGTCCCACCGGCGCGGAACCAAAGGGCCCGGATCTCCTCGTTGACATCGGTGGCAGAGCGCACGGAGTCGCTTTCAGGAGTGGTGGACATGGTGTGAAGCATACGGCGCCCGGCGTGAAGGCGATGTGAGTAAAGGTGCACCTCGCGACATTAGGGACCGTGAACCTGATCACTCATTCGCCGGCCCCGGCACTGCCCAGCACGAGCACCTGGATCGCCAACACGGCGGCTCCGCGCGCCCAGTCGTGGAAGTCGGACACCTTCGTCTCCAGGTCGACGGGGCCGGCCAGCGGGTGCCGGTGGGCGAGGACGGTCTCCTCGACGACGCGGCCCGCCACGTCGACGAGGCCGACCCCCTCGCCGGCGAGCAGGATCTTCTGGGGCATGGCGAAGTTGGCGATCTGCGCGACGAGCACGCCGAGCGCGCGGGCCGCCTCGTCGACGACGCGGGCGGACACGGGGTCGCCCGCGGCGGCACGCCCGAGGATCTCCTCGTACGTCGCGTCCTGCCCGGTGGCGGCCCGGACCTGGTAGCGGACGCTGGGGACGGTGAGGAGGGAGACGGCGCTGCCGCGCTCCCCGTCGGGGGTGAGGGGGCCCTGCGGGTTCACCATCCACCGGCGGCCGACGTCCCTGCCGTCCTCCGGGGAGGGCACCCTGCTGCCGCCGAGGACGAGGCCGTAGCCGATCCCGGCGCCGATGGTGAGGACCGCGAAGCGGTCGAGGCCACGGCCCGCGCCGAACCAGCTCTCGGCCTCGACGAGCGCGGCGACGTCGTTCTCGACGACCACGGGCAGACCGGTGCGTTCCTCGACGAGCTGGGCCAGCGGTACGTCGCTCCAGCCGAGGAAGGCGGACTCGACGACGACCGACCGTCCTTCGACCCGGCCTCCGACCCCGATGCCGATACCGGCCGGGTCCGGGAAGGTGCCCGCGAACTTTTCGGTCATCTCCCGCAGGAGGTCGGCGACTTCGGCCGGATCGTGGGTGGTGAGCGGGCGGTCGTGACGCGCCACGATGTCGCTGCGCAGGGTGGTGACGACGCCGTGGACCCGGTCTTCGGTGATCTTGAATCCGATGAAGTTACGGGATCCGGCGACGATGTCCAGGGGCTGCGAGGGACGCCCCTGGCGCGCCTCGGTGCCCTCCTCCGGTCCGGCGGCCTCGATCAGCAGACCCGATGCGATGAGGGGCTTGGTCAGCCGGGTGAGGCTCCCCGCCGAGAGGTTCAGCCGGCGCGCGATCTCGCTGCGCGACAGCGGTCCGCGCACGAGCACCTCGATCGCCACCGCCCGCTCCCCGGGACTCAGCGGCAGCCAGCTGGCGGCGGATGTGGTCATGAGTGGCGGACTCCCCCGGAGTTTCCTTTTGCCATGGAAGTTATGACCGCACTCTAGGCCGATCCGTCCGTACTGGACAGAAGAGTACGAGACCCTTGACGAACGGATTCTTCCGCCTCGAAAGTAAATGATCGAGGATGAGCCGCAGCCGGATCACCTGATTCTCGACCAGCGAAGGACACGCATCCATGACGTTCTCCCTCGGCATCGTCGGCGCCGGGCAGTTCTCCGGGCAGTTCGCCAAACTGTTCCTCGCCCACCCGGGCGTCCGCGAGGTCCACGTCACCGATCTCCTGCCCGAGCGTGCCGAGCGGCTGGCCGCCGCCGAAGGCCTGTCCGGGACCTTCCCCTCGTACGAGGCGATGCTGGAGTCGAAGGCCGTGGACGCGGTCGCGATCTTCACCCAGCGCTGGACGCACGGCCCTCTGGTGCTACAGGGGCTCAACGCCGGCAAGCACGTGTACTCGGCCGTGCCGATGGCGGTCTCCACGGAGGAGATCGAGGCGATCATCGACGCCGTACGGGCCACCGGGCTGACGTACATGATGGGTGAGACCAGCCAGTACAACCCGGCGACCGTGCACGCCCGCAACCAGATCGCCGAGGGCGCCTTCGGCCGGCTCTTCTACGCGGAGGGCGACTACGTCCACGACATGGACCTCGGGTTCTACGACGCGTACCGGTACAGCGGCGGCGAGAACTGGAAGGCGACCGCCAGCTATCCCCCGCTTCTCTACCCGACGCACTCGGTGGGCGGGGTGCTCGGGGCCTGGCGGACGCACGCGGTGAGCGTGTCCGCGATCGGGGTGCGCGACGAGCGCGGGGACGGTGTCTTCGACAAGGAGGTCAGCCAGTTCGGCAACGACTTCTCCAACGCGACCGCGCTGTTCGAGGTGGCGGGCGGCGGCTCGTTCCGTACGAACGAGTTCCGGCGGGTCGGCTATCCCTCACACATCCGGGAGTCGCGTTTCCGGTTCTTCGGTACCGACGCCAGCATGGAGCAGCTCGCCACCGTGAGCTTCTGGCAGGACAAGAAGGGGGTGCGGGACATCACCGAGCTGCTGGAGCCGAAGCCGACGCTGGCACCCGACGATCCCTCGCTCCAGCACGTCGCGCCGGCGTTGCGGGCCGCGTTCACGTCCGGGTCGGCGCCCGTCCACGACCGGGCGCGACTGCCCCGCTCCTTCGACCTGCTCCGCAACGGCCACGAGGGCAGCCACCACTTCCTGGCGGACGACTTCGTGACCGCGGTCAACACGCGGACGCTGCCGTCGGTGAACGCGTGGGTCGCCGCCCGCTACACCCTGCCGGGCATCGTCGCGCACGAGTCCGCCCGACAGGGCGGGGTCAGGATGGGGATCCCGGATTTCGGGGACGCGCCCGAGGCATGAGGGCGGGTCCCCGCTGAGCCGGGCACGGCCCGTCGCCCGGCTCACGGCCGGTTCGGGTGCCCGGCTCAGGTCCGGTCAGGTGCCCGGCTTGCGGCCGTACACGTAGACGTCGTCGCCGTTCTTCAGCAGCGACCAGTACTTCTTGGCCGCGGTCGAGGTCATGTTGACGCAGCCGTGCGAGCCCGGCGGGTTCCACATGGAGACGCCGACCGAGTGGAAGGCCTGGCCACCGTCGAAGAACTGGCTGTAGGGCATCGACACGTTGTAGATGCTCGACACGTGGTCGATGTCACGCCAGTAGATCTTCTTCAGACCGGTGCGCGTCTCGTAGCCGTCGCGCCCCGTACGGACCGGCACCGGACCGTAGACGAGCCTGCTGCCGTCCTGGATCCAGCTGAGCTGGAGTGTGAGGTTGACGCAGGCGATGCGGCCCTTGTTGACGGGGCACTTGCCGTCCTTGTTGGGCTTGGTGCCGACGGCCTTCTGCTTGTTCATGAGGTCCAT
Source organism: Streptomyces sp. NPDC059668 (assembly GCF_042734135.1). Classification (NCBI taxonomy): domain Bacteria; kingdom Bacillati; phylum Actinomycetota; class Actinomycetes; order Kitasatosporales; family Streptomycetaceae; genus Streptomyces; species Streptomyces sp. NPDC059668. The sequence continues at coordinate 10,280 of NZ_JBHWEL010000096.1, forward strand.
CACGCCCCAGGTGACGGATCCCGCGTACCCCGCGTTCGGGGTGATGCCGTGCTTGGTCTGGAAGGCCTGGGTCGCCTTGCAGTCGGCGGTGGACTGCCTGCCGTCGACCGGGCGGCCGAGGAACTTCTCCACCTGCTTCTGGTACGGCCCGGTCTGCGTCGTGCAGCTCGCGGCCTGCGCGGGCGCCGTGCCCAGCGCGAGCGCCAGCGGCGCGACAAGTCCGGTGATCCCCAGCGCGACGGCTCCCCGTCTGCGTACGTCCCCCATGGCGGGCCCTTTTCTCTGCATGTTCTCTGGTGATTCCTTCGGTTTTCCGTCTGCTAGACACACGGCGGCGCAGTTGCGTTGCACGGCGGATCAGGCTGGGACGAAACAGTGACATCGACCGTAGGAATCGTTCGCCCTCCCGGTGCGGCGATGAACCTCGGGGGCGTGGGAGCAGACCCGCTCCAGTCGTCGATGAAGTATGCCTCGGACGGTCAAGTAGAGGCGAACCACCGCCTGTCGGCCCTACGGCCGACATGAGCAAAGAGTCTTTGTTGTGCCGTTTTGCGTGCTTTGGCAATCCTCCTGGAACGCGAAAGGGGGGGGGGGGGGGGCCCCGGGGGGGGGGGGCGGCGCGCCCCCCCCCCCCGGCCGCGGGGGGCCCCCCACCCCCCCCCCCCCCCGGTGGTGTTCAC
>NZ_JBHWEL010000096.1:10969-12894 GCF_042734135.1 Streptomyces sp. NPDC059668
CGGGCATGGGTATACGCATGCTCCACCGCCGCACGGTTCTGCCCGCGGGCGTCGTGCCCGCGCGGTTGGCGCCGGGGCCCCCGGGGGCCCGGATCGCGCTCACCGCGCAGACGCCCCCCGCCCGCCCGTGGGGGCCCGGCCCCCCCCCCCTCCAGGAAGCGGGCGGACGGGTTCGCTACCGCGCCCGCCTTCCGTTGATGTCAGTGACCGCCGAGGCCGTGACCGCCGAAGCCCGCGTGACCACCGGACAGCTCGTGACCACGACCCATGTGGCCGCCGGGGAGCTCGTTGCCGCGACCGATGTGGCCGACCGGCAGCTCGTTGCCGCGACCGACGTGGCCGATCGGCAGCTCGTTACCACGGCCGACGTGGCCCACCGGCAGGTCGTTACCACGGCCGACGTGGCCGACCGGCAGCTCGTGACCGCGACCGATGTGGCCGATCGGCAGCTCGTTGCCACGGCCGATGTGGCCGATCGGCAGCTGGTGACCGCGACCGAAGTGACGACCGGGAAGCACGTGACCACGCCCGTGGTGACGACCGGGGAAGACATGGCCGCGACCGTAGTGACGGCCGGGGAGCACGTGGCCGCGCCCGATGGGTCCGCGGCCCCACGTCACCACGTCGATGACACGGTCACGGTCGTTGCGCAGCGTCGCGGTGTCCGCGCGGTTGTCCCAGGCGTAGTCACGACGGTCCTGGTAGACGTCCCGACCCGCGTCACGCCCCACTCCGGTGTGCACCCGCACCGTCTCGCGGCCCCCGAGGCGCAGGTTGAACTCGTACGCGCGACCGTCACGGCCCGACAGCGTCCACCCGTCCAGGTTCACGCCCCGACGCCCGGTGTTCGTGATCTCCACCCACTCCTTGTTCAACGACGCGTTGCTCCCCGAGTCCCAGCCGGGAGAGTCGTACTGCACCTGGCTGATCTGCACCTGCGCACGGAACGGAAGCCGCCCCTGGTCCGCCGACGCCGGCAGCGCCGCCACACCCACCACCACACCGGCAGCCACCGCAGCCGCAGCAGCACGACGAACCATCACAGACTGCGAAACAGACACGAACGCCCCCTAGAGGGAACGGGCGGACCTCGAGGATCCGCGAGTTTGGGTCCCGGCCCGCTGGCCGAGAACCACACTTTCGCGCCCCACCACGCCCCCCGAGCCCACCACCCGCGCGGCATTACCGACCGACAACACGACCATGACGCTCGACTGCAATATGCATCTATCTTCCGATACCGACCGATTGACGCCATAACTCCCTAAAACACTGGGAATCGGACCAATCGCCACCCTCCCCACCACCCCACCCCTCACCCGAAAGTGAGTAACAGCGGCCACACCCTCCACACGGCCAACGCAGTGACAACCCGAACACCCGTCCACCACGCATCCGCCCCGAGTCCGACGAGCCACCGCCCGCCGACGGCGGCATCTCGCGCGGGCGTACGCCTGGGGCCCCCACCCGCGGTGTGGTCCGCCGGCCGGGTCGCCGCCCGTGCGGTGTCCGGACCAGCGCGTCGGTCGACCGCCCGCCGACTGTGAGGCGACTGCGGCGGCAGACGGTCAGCGGACGTAACGCCGTCGGACACATCCGGCCGTTGTGAAGCCAGTAACCGACATGGCGGGGCGGACTACGCCCCATTCCGCTGGGATGGCCCGATTCAGAGCGAACAGCACACCTGGGGCGGACATGGGCGACTTCGTCGGATCGCATTCAACTCGGCCCGCCGGCACAGCGTTCCGGGAACCGTGCCGGTGCGGGACCCGGCTCGACGAGGCAGCGCCCACGGAAGTCGAGGAGCGGTTCCGGGGGCTCCTCGAAGCGGCACCCGACGCCATGGTCATCGTCGACGACACCGGCACCATCAAACTCGTCAACGCACAGACCGAATCCCTCTTCGGCTACCGACGCGAAGAACT
>NZ_JBHWEL010000096.1:12993-33964 GCF_042734135.1 Streptomyces sp. NPDC059668
GTCGAAATCAGCCTCTCCCCCCTCGAAACCACCGACGGCCTCCTCCTCTCCGCCGCCGTCCGCGACGTCAGCGACCGCAAAGCAGCCGAAGAACGCTTCCGAGGACTCCTCGAAGCGGCACCCGACGCCATGGTCATCGTCGACGACACCGGCACCATCAAACTCGTCAACGCACAGACCGAATCCCTCTTCGGCTACCGACGCGAAGAACTCCTCGGCCACCCCGTCGAAATCCTCGTCCCCGGCCGCTTCCACACCCACCACACCCAACACCGCGACAACTACGCCAACAACCGCCAAGTACGCCCCATGGGCGCCGGACTCGAACTCAACGGACTCCGCAAAGACGGCACCGAATTCCCCGTCGAAATCAGCCTCTCCCCCCTCGAAACCACCGACGGCCTCCTCCTCTCCGCCGCCGTCCGCGACGTCAGCGACCGCAAAGCAGCCGAAGAACGCATCAACGAGCTGGCCGGGCTCGTGGAGTCCTCCCAGGACGCGATCCTCGCCAAGACCCTCGACGGCGACATCACGTACTGGAACACCGCCGCGCAACGGCTGTACGGCTACGTCCCGGCGGAGGTGATGGGCCGGCACGTGTCCCTGCTCGCCCCGTCCGAGCACCGGGACGAGATCGACACCCTCATGGAGCGGCTGGGCAGCGGCGAGAAGGTCGAGCACTTCGAGGCGCTGCGGCTCACGCGCTCCGGGGAACTGCTGGACGTCGACATCACGCTGTGGCCGACCCGGGCGGCGGACGGCACGGTCGTCGGCGCCTGCGCGATCGTGCGCGACATCAGCGACCGCAAGCGTGCCGAGGCCGAACTGACCGCCCTCTACGAGCAGCAGCGGCACATCGCGCTGACCCTCCAACGCAGCCTGATGGGTACCCCTCCGGCGATTCCCGGCCTCTCCACCGCCAGCCGGTACCGGCCGGCGACCCAGGGCGCGGGCGTGGGCGGCGACTGGTTCGACCTCATCCCCCTGGGGGCCGGCCGGGTCGGGGTCCTGATCGGCGACGTGATGGGGCGCGGTCTGGAAGCGGCGGCCGTCATGGGGCAGTTGCGCTCCGCCGCCCACGCCCTGGCCAAGACGGGCATGCAGCCGCGTCAGCTCATGCAGGCCCTGGACGCGTGTGTCGCCGACCTGGACGTGCCGGACCAGCTGGTCACCTGCTGCTATCTGGTGATCGCCTCGGACGCGGGCCAGGTGACGATCTGCTCGGCCGGTCACCTGCCCACCCTCGTCGCCACCCCCGGCGACGGCGCCCGCGCGCTCCCCGTGCCGGTGAACGCGCCGCTCGGGGTCGGCGGCGTCCTCTATCAGCAGTCCAGTGCGGTCATCCCGGCCGGCGCGACGCTCGTCCTCTACACCGACGGGCTCATCGAGACCCCCGGCAGCGACATCGAGGACCAGCTCACGAAGCTCACCACCACGTTGAGTCGGCTGTTCACCGCCGCTCCCGACCTGGAGGCGGCGGCCGATCACGTCCTGACCGCCCTCCTGCCCGACGCCGAGAGCCACAACGACGACGTCACCCTGCTGCTGGCCCGGCTCCCCGACGCGCCCCTGGCGGCCGTCACCATCGCCCTGCCCGCGGTACCCGACTCCGTGCCCGAGGGCCGCGCCTTCCTCGGCAAGGCCCTCACCTCCTGGGACTGCGCCGGCCCCGCGGACGACGCCCGGCTGCTCCTCTCCGAGGTGCTGACCAACGCCGTGCAGCACGCCCAGGGCCCCATCCGCGTGCACGTGTGCCGCACCGCGACCGATCTCACCGTCGAGGTCAGCGACCACAGCCCGCATCTTCCCCAGCCGCGCCCGGCGGCCGAGGACGCGGAGTCGGGCCGCGGCCTGATCCTGGTCCGCGCCCTCGCCGACGACTGGGGCGTGCGGCCCACCGACGAGGGCAAGACGACCTGGTTCACCCTCGGTCTCTGAGGAAACGACTCTCTGGTCCGTCTACCGTCCCGGGCCTCCGGTGGGCGGGCCGTCGCGCTGCTGTCGCGGCGGCCTGTTCGGCTCCGTCCTCGAAACGGACTGCGGGCCGTCGACGCGGGGCGTGTGCCGGCCGTGGTAGTGCGGTGGCGAGTCCAGCCAGTAGGCACCGAGGAGAGCGGCGAGAACCAGCTGCTGCGGACTGGAGTCATTGCGAGCGTTCACACGGATACAACGATATCTACACACCAAAGTCACATCATGTCAGCGCATACTCTCGGGGGCCCCCTTGGCGAGTTCGGCGGTGAACTGCGCTCCGGCGAGCAGGGCGAGGTTGGACAGCCACAGCCAGACGAGGAAGACCACGGCTCCGGCCAGTGAGCCGTACAGCCTGCTGTAGTTGCTCAGCGCCGAGGCGTACAGGGCGAAACCCGCGGAGACCATGAGCCACAGGGCGGCGGCCAGGACTCCCCCGGGCAGGCTCAGAGCGCGGCGCCGGGCGGGAGGGGGGCCCGCGTGGAAGACGACGATCACCAGGACCACCACGAGACACAGCAGCAGCGGCCAGCGCAGCAGGTCCCACGCCAGGGCCGCCGTGGTGGCGAGCCCGAGGGCATGCCCCAGCGCCTCGGCGACGGGCCCGGTCAGCAGCAGCAGGAGGGCGCTGACCACCAGCAGGCCGAGCAGGGTGAGGGCGGTCAGCACGATGCGGTGTGCCGTACGCCAGGCGGAACGCGAGTCCTTGACCCGGTGCATGCGGTGCAGGGCGCGGCGGAACACGGCGAGATAGCTGATGGCCGACCACAGCGCGCTCGCGGAACCCGTCACCAGCAGGGTCCAGGCGGCGGACCGTTCGCGCAGTGTCCCGGCCAGGACACCGTGCAGTTCGGCTCCGGACTGCGCGGGCGCGTGGGAGGTGACGTGCTCGGTGAACTGCACCGCGGTGTCCGGGCTGATCAGACCGAAGGCGATGACCATGACCAGCAGGGCGGGCAGCACGGTCAGGATCGCGTAGTAGGTCAGCGCCGCCGCCCAGTCGGAGACGTCGTCGTTCCACATCGACACCGGCGTGCGGCGCAGCGCGGGCCACCAGTCGGCGGCCGGCCGGAGCGCGGCCGGGCGCGTCGCCCGGAGGGGCCGGGCGTCGGCGAGGCCGTCCGTACGGGGGTCAACGGACATGAGGGCTCCGGTGCGATCGGGCGCTGAGGTGCACCCGGGTGACGAGACGGTACGGGGTCGCGGCCGTCTCCGCTTCCGCCGTCAGGGTGTGGACGGCCGGCGGGACGGTGGCGGGGGTGGTGTCCGGTCCGTCGGTGGTCACGCACGGGGCGTCGGCGAGCAGGGCGCTCACGCCGACGACGGCCGGCGTGCTCCGGTCGACCGCCGAGCGGGGCTGTTCCATCGGGCTTCGTCCTCCTCTCCGGGTGTGTGCGCCGTCGCCACCGGGACGCGCGGCGGCGCTCCCCCGGCCCCGGGTGGCGTCGGCCGCCCCACCGGCTCCGTGCGCACCATGATCCTTACCCGTGGGGCGCGGCGCGGCCGCCAGGCGGCGAGAGCCCGGCGGGTCGCGCCGGTCATGGGTGATGTGCGTGGTCATGGGCGGGTCCTCTTTTCGGGTCCTGGGGTTCTCGGGCCTCGTTCGGAAACCCGTGCAGTGCTCTCGCTTCGCCTGAACCCACCCCGAGGGATCCGTGACGCCGATCCGCGATCCTTTCCGTGCCTCCGTGTCTCCGTGTCTCCGTGCCTCCGTGCCTCCGTGTCTCCGTGTCTCCGTCGGTACAGCCGGCCTTTCCTGGCCCCTCTCCCGCACGTCCGTTCCTGACCTCGGCCGTACGGCGGTTCCGTTCCTCTTTCCGTGTGCCCGCGAAATCCGGGAAGCGATCACCTCATCCGCTGTCGGCCCTCCCCCAGGCGGAACGGAAGCAGGGGAGTCACCGAGTACCCGCGCACGGGGTCGGCCGCGCGTACGGCGAACCCGGCTAGGCTCCCTGGTCGGAGCACACGCGCCGCCCGGTCGGGCAGGGCCGCGACAGGGCGGGACGAGGAGACACACGGTGACGGACGGCGCGGCCGGGACCGGGAAACGCGCGACGAAGGACCAGGCGCTGTACCGGAAGGTGGCGGCGGACCTGGGCCGGGAGATCGGCGAGGGCAGATACGGCTCCGGCGGACGGCTGCCCGCCGAGGGCGAACTCGCCGAACGGTACGGCGTCTCCCGGGGCACGGTCCGCCAGGCGATGGCCCTGCTGCGGACCGAGGGTCTGGTCGCCTCGCGGCGCGGTACCCGGCGGGTCGTGATCGGGATGCCCCGGCCGCAGAGCTTCGGCGAGCTGCTCAGCTTCACCCGCTGGGCACGCTCGATGGGCGAGGAACCCGGCGGCCTGATGATCGCCGCGGAGACCCGGCCCGCCGACGCGACCGAGTGCGTCCAACTGCGCCTGCCCGAAGGCACCGAGGTCCACCACGTACGGCGGCTTCGTACGCTGTCGGGCCGGCCCGCGATGGTCGAGCGCACCGCCTTCCCGCCGGCCGTCGGCGAACTGGTCGCCGAACTGCCGCCGGACACCGTGTCGTACACGGTGGCCCTGGAGGAGCGGGGTGTGCTGTTCGCGGACGCCCAGCACACCATCGACCTCTGCCCCGCCGACACGGAGGACGCCCGGCTGCTCGGCTGCCGGCCCGGTGACCCGTTGCTGCGCGAGCGTCGGTGCAGCACGGATCCGGCGGGTACTCCGATCGAATGGTCCGACGACCGGTACCTGCCGGACACCGTGTCCTTCACCGTCCACAGCTCGGCCGCCGCCGGCTCGCTGGCCCGCCGCCCGGCCGGCGACACCTGACCGCGCGCCGCCCGGCCGCCTCCGCCGCGGGGGGCCTGATCAGGCGGTGCGCAGCAGTGCCGCGAGCAGCGGCCGGAAGTGCGCGAAGTCCGGGGCCGACGCCTCGGGGTCCTTGCCCTCGTCGTCCCAGCGGCGCACCGCGACCCCGTCCGCCGCGTACGGATTCGCCTCGTACTCGGCGACCTCGGGCGCGGACATCGGACCGCCCTGCACCTGAAGGGTGTACACGGAGGCCTCGGTGAGGAGCCCGAAGTACTCCGGCTCGACCGCGCACAGGTACCGCTTGGCCGCCACGTGCAGCCGGATCGGCTCGGTGACCTCGGGACCGAACCAGTCGGCCAGCCGGTCCGCGCCGGTGTGGCTGTGCCGGTTGTCGGTGCCGGCCATCAGGTCCTCGCCGGTGACCGGGCCGTGGAAGTGACCGACGTCGTGCAGCAACGCGGCCGCCACCAGCGCGTCGGGTGCCCCCGCCTCCTGGGCACGCGCCGCGGCCTGAAGCATGTGCTGCGCCATCGTCACCGGCTCGCCCAGGTAGGCGCCCGCGCCCTCGCCCGCGAAGAGTTCGGCCAGCCCGTCCAGGAACTCCGCGCCCGCCGCTTCCCGTTCGCGCCGCAGTACGGCCAGCGTGCCGGCCAGCGCGTCGATGTCGGCGTAGGCGCCCTGCAGATGGCGGGCGCCGGTCTCCTCGAAGGCGGTACGGGCGTGCAGCAGCCGGACGTTGTCGAAGATCAGGCAGTCGCCGGGCGAGAGCCGGAAGTCCAGCTGGAGTTCGGGGCGCAGGGTGATCTCGGCGAATGTCCGGTAGGCCCGGTAGAATGCCTCCACCTCGTCGGCGGGCAGCCGCAGGGTGGCCATCGAGCGGTTGTTGAAGCGCACCTCGCGGATCCGGCCGCGGCCGTCCACGTCGATCAGCGGCCGTTCGGCCTCCAGCACGGTGCGGGCGTCACTGAAGCGGAACGGCACCGGTGTGCGGGTCAGCACGGCGAACGCCTCCGGGTCCTCGGCACGCAGCAGCGCCGCGGCCTTGAACCCGTCCACCAGACCCGAGTCGCCGCCGCTCGCCGAGTTGGCCAGGCAGTGCAGCAGTTGGAGGGTGGGCACCGGGTCGCGGTAGGGGTTGTCGGTGTGCGGGGTGATGCGCGCGCCGGTGAAGGCCAGGTTGTTGGGGTCCGGTTCGACCCGTACGTCGAACAGCCGCCCGTAGTTGGTCTCGCGGACGTAGCCGAACGTCTCGGCCACCTCGACCACCTGGCCCGCACGGCACGGGACGTCCCGGAGCAGGGCGAAGCCGAGCCCGAGTACCGAGTCCAGCACGCGCGCCCTGACGAGCGGGTCGCCCACGTAGTCCGTCCAGTCCGCCTCGGGCAGCCGGCCGTCCAGGTCGGCGGCGGCCCACAGTGTCTTGCCCGTCTCGGCCCGCCGGTCCCCGGGCCCGTCGTCGGCCTCGGCGCCCGTACCGGGGCGGTTGGCCCTGAGCCACCGCGTGGAGTACCGCGACCGGTGGCCGTCGGGCGCCCAGTCGACCTCGACGCCGTCGGCGGTCCGCCGGACCGCGCCGAGCGCGAGGCCGGCGGGCAGCTCGGTGATCTGGAACAGCTTCTGTCCGTTGCGCGGGTCCCGGCAGCGGGCGCAGGCGCAGTTGTCCCGCAGCCACATGAGCGGCAGGTCCGCCACGGACGGTTCCGCGCCGGACGGCTCTTCGGTTGACGTTTCCTTGACTGACGGTGACGTGTCCATCACTCACTCCCTAAGTTGTATAGCCAACTTTATCGATGCCGTGAAGGTCTCAGCCACAGTTGAGCGAGGAATGACGCACGGCTTGCGCGCGGATGAACGGGACGGCGAGGGAGTCCGCGGGCCGGACGGGGGACATGTGACGTTTCTCCGGTGAACCGCTTGCGCCATCGGGGTGAGCAAAGCCTGTCCAAGGGGAGAGTCCCGTATCGCCATAGAGATCCTCTTGTCTTGGTAAAGGGCTGTCGTGTCGCCGCGGCCCCTTCCGCCCGCCCTGACGAACCCCGAGGAAGGAACCGGACGTTGACTTACGGGAAGAAGCTGAGGGAGCAGATCGCAGGACCGGAGACCACTCCGCTGATCGGCGTGTACGACATGTACTCGGCGTCGATCGCGGCCGAGCACTACGACGGGATGTTCGTCTCCGGCTTCGGGTTCGCGGCCTCGTACTACGGGCTGCCGGACATCGGGTTCATCGCCTGGCCGGACATGGTGGCGTTCGTCCAGCGACTGCGGGGCGCGTTCCCGCGGCACCACCTGCTGGTGGACATCGACGACGGGTACGTCGACCCCGAGGTCGCGTGTCACGTGGTGGAGGGACTGGAGCGGATCGGGGCGTCGGGCGTGATCCTGGAGGACCAGAAGCGGCCGCGCCGGTGCGGGCACGCCGACGGCAAGCAGGTGCTGCCGCTGTCGGAGTACCTCGCCAAGCTGGAGATGGTGCTGGCGACCCGGCAGGACATGGTCGTGGTGGCCCGCACGGACGCGACCGACGAGAACGACATCCTGCACCGGGCCGAGACTCTCGCCGCGACCGCCGCGGACGTGGTGCTCGTCGACGGGGTGCGCAGCGTGGAATGGATCCGGCGGATCCGCGAGGTCGTCGGTGACAAGCCCCTGCTGTTCAACCAGATCGCGGGCGGCAAGTCGCCCCGGCTGTCCCTGGGCGAACTGTCCGAACTCGGCGTGGACGTCGCCATCTACAGCACCCCGTGCCTGTTCGCGGCCCACCAGGCGATGCACTCCGCGCTCGCCGACCTCAGGGCGGCCGACGGTCGGCTCCCGGTGGTCGACACGACGAACGGTGTCGGCGTCGCGACCGCCACCCAGCTGCTGGAGCGCAACATCGCGCGCCTGCGGCCGGAGCCCCAGGGCGCGAGCGCGTGACAGCGCGGCACGTCCCGTCGCCGCGCCTGCGCACGGCCGCCGTACTGGCGGTGGCCCTGCTGGGTGCCGCGGCCGCACCGGCGGCCGCGGGCGACAGCTTCATCACCGTGCTCGACAACTCGCACGCCGACTCGATCCTCGAGGTGGACCGGGCCGCGAACGTCCAGCAGGGCAGCGGCACGGCCGGCAGCGACCACGAGGGCAGCGCCGTCGACATGGTGGAGGCCCTCGTGGCGGCGCACCGGCACGAGGAGGTCGCGGAGGACGACGACTGACCCCTGGGACCGCGCACGGGATCGCCCGGGGGACCGCTCGGGGGTCGGCCCCTTCGACCGACCGGCGCCCCACCCGTTCCCGGGCGGGAATCGCCGGCGGCCCGGGCGGTGCCGTTCCTGCTCACGAAGGGTCCGCGAGGTCATGGGGCGGCGGGCCGGGGCCGACCGGCCCTGGCGGTTCCGTGCCGCACGTGCTGTCCTGGAGTGGACGGGAAGGACCCGGGAAGGACGCGGAGAAGCGGTCGGTGGCCGTGCACCGCACAATCAGGACCCGCGAGAAGCGGGTGGGGCCCTTCCCGCCCCGGCGCCTTGGCCCTGACATCCCTTCACCGGCCCCTCGCGCCCGTGGTGCGCACGGGCCGATCGGTCCCCGTTCCCGGACCGGGCGGGCCCTACGAGGTTCCTGCCGGCCCGGACGGAACGGCCCCCGCGTGCGAACGAGGGCCGGACGGCCCCGCGATCCGTCCGGTCGGCCCCGCCACCCCTCGCTCCCCGGGCGTCACCCGGCCGTAGGCATGACGAGGAGGTGCGGCGATGCACTGGACACGGCGTACGAAGCGGTGGTGCTGGCGGTGGCGGAGCAATCCGCTGCGCCGGCACGACGATGTCGTCGAGGCCTGGATCGTGCTGGTCGTCTGGGCGGTCATCCTGGTGGGAGGCGCCCTCGTCGGTCTGGTGGCGGCCCACACGGCCGACGCGTCCTTCGCCCGTTTGCGGCACGAGCGGCACCCGGCCCCGGCCGTCCTCGTCGACAACACGGTCCGGACCCTGCCGACGGGCGACGGCCCCGTCTACGACGGTGTCCGCGCGACGGTCCGCTGGACGGGTCCGGACGGCGCGACCCACACCGGCCGGACGCTGGTGAACGCCGGGCACCCGGCCGGTTCGAAGATCGTGGTCTGGCTGGACCACAAGGGGCGTCTCACCACCCGGCCCCCTGATCCGGGCACGGCGTCCGCCGAGGCGGGAGCCCTCGGCACCGGCGCGGCGATCGCGTTCGGCAGCCTGGTGTTCGCGGGCGGTCGCCTCGCCCGTTGGCGGCTCGACCGGCGCCGCTACGACGAGTGGGCCCGCGCGTGGGAGCGGGTGGGACCGCGGTGGGGGCACAAGACCCCGTGACGCGACGCGCCCGGCCCGCCGCTACGCACGCTGCCGTACCGCATTGCGGAAGCCGGTGTTGACCGCCAGCAGTCCCCCGTCCACGCACAGCGTGGTCCCGGTGATCCAGGACGCGTCGCGGGAGGCGAGGAAGGCGACGGCGGACGCGATGTCGTCGGGCTCCCCCACCCGCCCCAGCGGGTAGAGCTCCGCGGCCACGGCGAGGTCGTCCTCACGCCCCTCCCACGCCGTGGTGCGGACCGTGCCCGGCGCGACCATGTTGACGCGCACCCCCCGGGGCGCGGCGTGACCCGCGAGCGTGCGGGTCAGGGACATGAGACCGGCCTTGGCGGCACTGTAGGCGTGGTTGCCGAAATCCTGGATGCCGTTCACGGAACCGATGTGGACGATCGCGCCCCGGCCGGAGGCCACCAGGTGCGGGAGGGCCGCGCGGGAGCACCGGTAGGCGCCGGTCAGGGTGAGGTCCAGGTCGTGGGCCCACACCTCGTCCGGCTCGTCCTCGAAGAGGGGCTCGTCGGGGGTGCACCCATAGGCGTTGTTGACCAGGACGTCCAGCGAGCCGAAGGTGCGGGCGGCATGCTCGACGGCCCGCTCGGCCGACGCGCGGTCCCCCACGTCGCAGACGTACGCCTCGGCCAGCCCGCCGCGTTCACGGATCGACGCGGCCGTCTTCTCCGCCTCGGGCAGGTCCACGTCGGCGATCAGTACGCGGGCCCCCTCGTCGGCGAACCGGCGGGCAGTGGCCGCCCCGATGCCACGAGCGGCGCCCGTGATCACCACCCCGTGTCCTTCGAAGCGCCTCATTGCGGTCGTGGCAGTCATGGCAGCGAAGGTACTGCCGTGATCGTCGCGGGGACAGACACCGTGCGCCGATGTCCGCGTTCTTACCGCGACTCCCGGCGCTCATGGGCGTGGGCGTGGTCATCGGCGCCCTCGGTCCGTACCTCGCGACCGTGCGGGGCGACCGGGCCCGTTTCCGCCGGGAGCGGGCGGCACGGTGGGAGGAGCGGCGGCTGTCCGTGTACGCCGACCACGCGCGCGCTGCCTGAAAGGCGTGGCAGGACTCCTGGCACGCCGGCGTGGGGCACGTGAGGGGTGTTGGGCGGCGGTCCGTGAGGCCCTGGCCCTGTCGGCCGACCGTCCGCCGGCGTGGCAGGTCCCACCCCTGCACGGACGCCCCGACGCGGGTCAGCGGCGTAGCGCGGGGGTCTCGGCGGGGCGGCCCGGGCCGGCGACGGCGGGAGCGCGGCGGCGGTTGATCAGGACGACGCCCAGGACGGTGACGGCTCCGCCGGCCAGGGCGACGGGCCGGGGGACCTCGCCGAGCCAGAGCACGGAGACGACCAGCGCGACGGGCGGCACCAGGTAGAGGGCGGCCGTGGCGGCGGCGAGCGACATCCGGGCCACCGCGTAGCCCCAGAGCACGAACCCCAGCGCGGAGGGCAGCAGGCCGAGGTAGAGGGCGGACCAGAGGGCGTCGGCGGGAGCGTGGGCGGTGGCGCGCAGGGTCGCGGGCAGCAGTGGCAGGGCGAAGAGGGTGCCGGCCACCATCGCGTAGGTGGCCACTTCCAGACCGGAGTAGGTGCGCAGCAGGGGTTTGCCGGCGAAGTGGTAGATCCCCTGGACCACCGCGGCGGCCAGGACGACCAGGGCGGAGACGGTGAACCCGGCAGGCCCGTCGGCGAGCGTGACGACGGCGGCGCCGGTCAGGGCGACGGCGCTGCCGACGACGGTGTCACGGGTCGGCCGTTCCGCCAGGAAGACGCTGCCGAGCAGGACGGAGAAGACGGGCGCCACCGAGATCAGGAGGCTGGCGGTGCCCGCTTCGACGTGGACCTCGCCCCAGTTGAGCAGTATCTGGTAGGCGGTCATGCCGGTGGCACCGCAGAGGGCGATCAGCGGCAGGTCCCCGCGGTGCGGGACACGTACGCCGGCGAAGGGGGCGACCGTCAGCAGGGCGAGCGAGGCGACGGCCAGGCGCCACCACGACAGGGCCGCGATCCCGAGCCCGCCGACCCCGACCCGGACGGCGGGAAAGGCCGAGGCCCACAACACGACGGTGCCGGCGAGGGCCAGGAAACGGGGGGACGCCACGGATGTCTTCACCGCTTCAGGGTGACCTGGAAAACCATAAAGCTCCAGTTAGCTTATATTTGGAAACCAGAAAGCCTGGCTTATCAATGAGATCTGTCAGGCAGAACGTTCCTTTTGGTACCGTCCCCCATCGGTGAGGCTGTCTTCATGCTTGATGTGCGACGCCTGCGGATCCTCCAGCACCTGGCCACCTACGGCACGGTCGCCGCGACCGCCGACGTACTGCGGCTGACCGCCCCGGCCATCTCCCAGCAGCTCGCCGTCCTCGAACGCGAGGCGGGGGTGGCGGTCGTGGAGAGACACGGCCGGACGCTGCGCCTGACCGCGGCGGGTGAACTCCTCGTCGCCCATGCCGAAGTGGTCCTGGGCGATCTGGCGGCCGCCGAATCGGACCTCGCCGCGCTGCGTGGCGGAGCGCACGGTGTCGTCCGGGTCGCGGCGTTCGCGTCCGCCTGCCGCCGGCTGATGCCCGCCGTCTTCCGGAGTCTGGCCGCGGACGGGTCGGGCGGCCACGCGCTGTCGCTCGATCTGGTCGAGCAGGAGCCCGAACTCTCCCTGGAGGCATTGCGCAGGCGCGAGACCGACCTGGCCGTCGTCCACGGCTACACCGTGCTGCCCCGGGACTTCCCGGTGGGCTGCGAGACCGCCCCGCTCATGGAGGACCCCGTGGTGCTCGTGCTGCACCCGGCACGCGCGGCGGAACTGGGGCTGGCCGAGGGCGAGGCGGCCGACCTCGCCCGCCTCGCCGACGATCCCTGGCTCACCCCCGGTCCCGAGGCCTCCTGCTACGAGATGGTCCAACGCGCCACCGGGGCCGCCGGGTTCGTCCCCTCCGTCCGGGCGCGCAGCAGCGACTTCGCCGTCCTGACCGCACTGGTGGCCGCCGGGGCGGGGGTGGCACTCGCGCCCCGTCTCGCCCTGCCGCGGGCCGACGCCCCGCTCAGCCTGCACCCCCTCGTCCACCCGGTGACCCGCACCGTCTACACCGCCCACCGCACCGGTACGGCCCGGCGCCCCGGTCTGCGCCGCCTGCTGGAAATGCTCCAGGACGCCGCCGGGTCCGTCACCGCCTGACCCGGCGCGCCGGTCCCGTGCCGCCCCGCCTGCCGGACGGCTCGTCCCGGCGTCGGGTCCGGCGCCCGGGCGGTGTGTGTCAGCGGTAGGCCTCGATCACCGCCTGGGCGTCGGGACCAGCGCCGGCACCGCCCACGACCGGGACCGCCCCGTCCGCCGGTTCGCCGGCGTCCTGGACCTCGGTCAGGTAGCGCCAGGCGTCCGGGCGGCTGCCGTCGCGGTCGGTGAAGTCGTACACCCGGGCGAGCTGCCCGCTGGAGAGCGACTGCCCGTTCCAGCGCGCGACGTCCGGGTCGGCGGCCAGCGCGGCCACGGCACGGCCGACATAGGCGGGGGTCTCGGAGATGCCGAAGTGCGGCACACGCTCCGTCGCGTCGCGCCAGTTCTCCTCGGTGACGCCGAAGGCCTCCAGCATGATCTCCGAGCGCAGCCAGCCCGGGGTGAGCGCGACCGCGGTGGCGCCGCGCGGGCCCAGTTCGTGGCCCAGCGCGAACGCCATGCGCAGGACCGACGCCTTGGCCAGGTCGTAGAAGAAGGAGACGCGATAGGTGTCCCGGTTGGACTCCGCGGTGCCGTCGGTCATCTCGACGACGAGGCCGCCGGGGTGGCGCAGCAGCAGGGGAAGCGCGTGGTGGCTGGTGACGGCGTGCGTCTCGACGGCCAGCCGGAGCAGCCTCAGTCCGTTGTCGAGGTCGTGCTCCCAGACCGGGGCGTCCCACTCGAAGAGCTTCTCGCCGCCCCAGATGTCGTTGACCAGGACGTCGAGCCGGCCCTGTTCGTCGTCGACGCGTGCGACCAGGGCCTCGACCTGCCCGGGGTCGAGGTGGTCGGTGGGCACGGCGACACCGACGCCGCCCGCCGCGTCCACCAGCTCCGCGGTGTCCTCGATCGTCTCGGGGCGGTCGTACTCCGAGCGCCGTTCACGGGTGCTGCGCCCGGTCACGTAGACGGTGGCGCCGGCCGCGCCGAGTTCCACGGCGATCCCCCGTCCCGCTCCCCGGGTGGCCCCCGCGACCAGCGCGACCTTGCCTTCCAGCGGCCCTGACATGTCCGACCTCCATGTGCGTACGTTCTCGCGTTCGTCCGTGCTCGTAGGGCCCACGCGGTGCCTTCACCCATGGGTCGCTCCGAGCGTGACGTGGAAGCCGGACATCTCCTGTCAGGTTTGTCGCGTGTCAGGTTTCTCGCGTGCCGGGTCTCCGGGATGTCAGGTCTCCCGTACCCGAGCCGCCCTGGCCCGGCGGGTCGGCGTCAGTGGCCGCGCGCGATCCACTCCTCCAGGTGCGGTGCCTCGGCGCCGATGGTGGTCGTGTCGCCGTGCCCCGTGCGGACGACGGTGTCGCCCGGCAGGCCGAGCAGACGCTCGCGGATCGAGTCGACGATCGTCGGGAAGTGCGAGTAGGAGCGGCCGGTGGCTCCCGGGCCGCCCTGGAAGAGGGTGTCGCCGGTGAACACGGTGCCCAGCCCCTGGTCGTACAGGCAGACCGCGCCCGGGGCGTGGCCGGGTGTGTGCAGAACGGTCAGATCCGCGCCGGCCGCCTCGATGACCTGCCCGTCCTGGAGCCAGGCGTCGGGCAGCCGGTCGGGATGGGTCTGCTTCCACAGCGGCAGGTCGTCCGGGTGGAGCCAGATCGTGGCACCGGTGCGCTCGGCGAGGGCGGGCGCGGCGTCGATGTGGTCGTTGTGGGCGTGGGTGCAGACGATGGCCAGCAGCCGCCGGTCGCCCACGGCCTCGGCGATGGCGTCGGCGTCGTGCGCGGCGTCGATGACGATCGCCTCGTGGTCGTCCCCGACGATCCACACGTTGTTGTCGACGTCCCAGGTACCGCCGTCGAGCGAGAAGGTGCCCGAGGTGACGAGGTGTTCGATGCGCGTGGTCATCAGAACACCACCACCGAGCGCAGCACGTCGCCGTGGTGCATCCGCTCGAAGGCGGGCTCGATCTCGTCCAGGGCGATCGTCTCGCTCACGAACGCCTCCAGGTCCAGTCGCCCCTGGAGGTGGAGGTCGATCAGCATCGGGAAGTCACGGGACGGCAGGCAGTCGCCGTACCAGGACGACTTGAGGGCTCCGCCGCGTCCGAAGAAGTCGAGCAGTGGCAGCTCCAGCTTCATCTCCGGGGTCGGGACGCCGACCAGGACGACCGTACCCGCGAGGTCGCGGGCGTAGAAGGCCTGCCGGTACGTCTCGGGGCGGCCGACCGCGTCGATGACGACGTCGGCGCCGAAGCCCCCGGTCAGCTCCTGGATCGCCGCGACCGGGTCGGTCGACGAGGAGTTGACGGTGTGCGTCGCGCCGAGCTTCGAGGCGGTGGTCAGCTTCCGGTCGTCGATGTCGACGGCGATGATCTTCGCGGCGCCGGCCAGCCGGGCCCCCGCGATCGCCGCGTCGCCGACTCCGCCGCAGCCGATGACGGCGACGGAGTCGCCCCGGCCGACGTTGCCGGTGTTGATGGCGGCGCCGATACCGGCCATCACGCCGCAGCCGAGGAGTCCGGCGACCGCGGGGGAGACGGCCGGGTCGACCTTGGTGCACTGTCCGGCGGCGACGAGGGTCTTCTCGGCGAAGGCGCCGATACCGAGGGCCGGGGACAGCTCGGTGCCGTCCGTGAGGGTCATCTTCTGCTTCGCGTTGTGGGTGTTGAAGCAGTACCAGGGCCGCCCGCGCAGACACGCCCGGCACTGCCCGCACACGGCCCGCCAGTTGAGGATGACGAAGTCGCCGGGTGCGACGTCCGTGACCCCGTCGCCGACCGACTCCACTACGCCCGCCGCCTCGTGGCCGAGCAGGAACGGGAAGTCGTCGTTGATGCCGCCCTGCTTGTAGTGCAGGTCGGTGTGGCAGACCCCGCACGCCTGGATCTTCACCACGGCCTCTCCCGGCCCCGGATCGGGCACGACGATGGTCTCCACGCGCACCGGTTCGTTCTTGCCCGGGGCGATCACGCCACGTACTTCCTGCGCCATGGTGGCGAACCCTTCCGTAGATCGACGTTCGTCGACCGACCCTACGGTGTGACCGGCCGGTAGCAGGCCAGGTGGTCTCCGGTCGCCTCGGGCGACGTAGGCCGGGCCGCCGGCCCCCGTCCCCCGGACCGCGTCACGGCGTACGCGAACGGGGCTGCGCAGAGGCCCTGTTCCGCCCGCTCGACAGGGGGCCGGGCCGGCCGTGCGAGGCGCCCCGTGGCGGCCGTCGATGCGTGGCTGGTCCACCTTGTACGGGAGGGCCGACCGGTGGCCGTACGGTGCCCGTGCCGACGTAGCCTGAGGCATCCTCATCCCTCGCCACAAGGAGCGCCGTGACCATCGCAGGGACGCAAGCCGAACCACCCGCCTGGCGGCTGCTTCTCGGATACGTACGCCCGCACCGGTGGGCGCTGTTCGCGGGCGCCCTGCTGGCGCTGACGACCGGTGGCACCGGTCTGCTGCTGCCGCTGGTGGCGCGGGGGCTCATCGACGACCTGTCGCACGACCGGCCCATCGGGCGGGCACTGCTCGGCATGGCGGCGCTGGTGGTCACCAACACGGCGGTGGGCGCGCTGGGTTCGTACGTGCTGCGGCGCACCGCCGAGTCCGTGGTGCTCGGCGCGCGACGCGCCCTGTCGTCCTATCTGCTGCGGCTGCGGATACCGGCCGTGGACCGCAGCGAGCCGGGCGACCTGATGGCCCGCATCACCTCCGACACGACACTGCTGCGCGAGGTCACCACCGACTCGCTCGTGGGCATCGGCACCGGCGGCCTCACCCTCGTCGCGACGGTGGTGATGATGGGGCTGGTCGACATGGTGCTGCTCGGGGTCACCCTCGGGGTGATCCTGTGCGCGGGAACGGTGCTCGGTCTGATCGTGCCGCGCATCAACCGGGCCAGCAAGCAGGCGCAGGACGCGGTCGGCGTGATGGGCGCCGCGCTGGAGCGGATCCTCGGGGCGCTGCGCACGATCAAGGCGTCCGGGGCCGAGCACCGCGAGGAGCGGACCATCCACGCGGCGGCCGAGGAGTCCTGGCGGCAGAGCGTGCGGGCCGCCAAGTGGTCGGCGGCGGCGGGCAACACGGCGGGGCTCGCGATGCAGATCGCCTTCATCACGGTGCTCGCGGTGGGCGGCGCCCGGGTGGCGACCGGCGCCATCGGCGTCGGCACCCTGGTCGCGTTCCTGCTCTACGTCTTCTACCTCATGTCGCCGATCCAGCAGGTGGTCGGCGCGGTCACGCAGTACCAGACCGGCGCCGCGGCGCTGGCCCGGATCCAGGAGGCGCTGCGGCTGCCCGCGGAACCGGCCGCGCTCCCCGTGCCGCTGCCGGTGCCCGGCTCGGCGCCCGCCTCGCTCTCCTTCGACGACGTCCGCTTCCGGTACGCCGACGATCTGCAGTACGTCCACCACGGCGTGACGTTCGCCGTGCCGGCTCGTGGCATGACGGCCTTCGTCGGCCCCTCGGGCGCGGGCAAGACCACCGTGTTCT
Source organism: Streptomyces sp. NPDC059668 (assembly GCF_042734135.1). Lineage (NCBI taxonomy): Bacteria > Bacillati > Actinomycetota > Actinomycetes > Kitasatosporales > Streptomycetaceae > Streptomyces > Streptomyces sp. NPDC059668. The sequence continues at coordinate 29,689 of NZ_JBHWEL010000096.1, forward strand.
CCCTCATCGAGCGGTTCTACGACCCCGAGTCCGGCGTCATCACCGTGGACGGCCGTCCGCTGGAGGACTGGAACCTGTCGCAGCTCAGGTCCGCCATCGGATATGTGGAGCAGGACGCCCCGGTCCTGTCGGGTTCCCTGCGGGACAACCTGCTGCTGGGCAATCCGGAGGCCGACGAGGCGGAGGTGACCCGGGTGGTGCGGACGACGCGTCTGGACGGGCTGGTGGCCCGGCTGCCACGTGGACTCGACACGCTGGTGGGGCATCGCGGCACCAAGCTGTCCGGCGGTGAACGCCAGCGCGTCGCGATCGGCCGCGCCCTGCTGCGCCGCCCCCGGCTGCTGCTCCTCGACGAGGCGACCTCGCAGCTCGACGCCGTGAACGAGGCCGCGCTGCGGGACACGGTCGCCGATGTCGCGCGCACCACCACGGTCCTCGTCGTCGCGCACCGGCTGTCCACGGTCACGATGGCCGACCGCATCGTCGTCATGGACGCGGGCCGGGTGCGCGCGGTGGGGACCCATCGGGAGCTCGTGGCCGGAGATCCGCTCTACGCCGAGCTGGCGGCCACGCAGTTCCTCGCGACGGCGGGCTGAGGCTCCGCGCAGTTCCTCGCCACGGCGGGCTGAGGCTCCGCGCAGTTCCTCGCCGGGGCGGCCGCGGGACGCAGGCCCGTTCACCGGGCGAACAGGGGCCGGACGCGATCCTGCCCCCGGGCACGTGTGCCGGGGGGGCAGGATCTCCGCGGGGCTCGGTCGGCCGTGTCAGGCCTCGATGCCCGGGAGCAACCCGGTGACGGGGGCGGCCAGGTCGGTGAGCTGGTGCAGCTGGTTGAGATCGTTGAGGTGGTTGAGCCCGGCCAGCTGGTTGGCCGTCCGCGGGATGTCGTTCCGGTGCTCCGCCGGCAGACCACTCGTCGCAAGCTCGTCGAGCTGGGTGATCGGGTTCAGCCGTCCCGCGTCCGGGGCCTCGGAGGTGGCCGCGGAGGCCATCGGCGCGGCCAGGCCCGTGACGCCGACGGCGAGACCAACGGCGGCGACCATACGTCGTGTTGAGATCATGTCTTCAGCAACGGCACCGGACCCCGCCCGGTCACGGCCGGACCCCGCCGCTCACCCGAGAGGCTCATCGTGACGGCTGGGCTTGCCGTGGGCTGTGCGGCGGAGGACTCTCGGAGGAGAGGCCCCTCGCGGCCCGCTCCTTACCGGGCCGCGGCCTTCCGAGGAGGTCATTCATGGGCACCATGGCAGGCCCCGCCTTCGACACCGAGGCGCTGCGCCGCGGGATCGAAGGACACGACGCGGCGGAACTGCTGGCACTGTACGCGGACGACGCGGAGATACGGATCATCGACCGCAACACGCAGCCCAGTCACCCGATGGTGAAACACGGCCGTGGCGAGATCGCCGACCTGCTGGACGACGTCTGCAGCCGGGACATGATCCACAAGCTCGAGGACTGCGTCATCCAGGGCGACCACGTCGCCTTCACCGAGTCCTGCCTCTACCCCGACGGCGTGCGGGTACTGGCCAGCTCGATGATGTCGCTGCGGGACGGCAAGATCGTCGAACACACGCTGCTCCAGGCATGGGACGAGTAGGGAGGAACTGGCCGAAGGTTCAGGTGTCCTCTCGTCTGACCTGGACCTTCTCGGCCAAGGTGGCTATGGGGCGGTCGCACCGGACCCGGCGGCCGCGACCGGTCTCCGCAGCAGGTCTGCGAGTGTCCGCCTCTCTGCTGCGGTCAGCGCTCCGAGCAGCGCGTTCTCACCCTCGTCCGCCGACACCGCGTGCCGCTCGAACGCGGCGTGTCCGGCCTCGGTGAGCCGCACCTCCACCCGCCGCCGGTCGGCCGCGTCGTGGGTACGGGTGATCAGTCCCGCGTCCTCCAGCGGGGCGACGGCGGCCGTCACCGGGGCAATGTCGGCTTCGCGTCCGTCCGTGCTCGGGCACCGCCGGTCACGCCGGTGCCGGGCGGTGCCGGCCCGACGGCGGTCGCGGTGCCGGCGCGGACCGCCACAGGTGCCGGACGCCGTCCCGGACGTCCGGGGTCGGCGCTCAGCGCATCCACGCGCTGTACGACATCACGTCCCCGGACCGGACGCCGAACTCCGCGTCGTCCTTCGTGACGGTGTCCTCCAGGCCGAGCACGGCGCCGGTCCCCGGGTCCAGGATCAGCATCCGGCGCAGGCCGTGCGCGGTGTCGTCGTACACGTACGCCTGCCCCGGGCGGCGCAGACGGTCGGTGACCGCGCCGACCGGGCGCAGGCCCTCGGCCTCGGCCAGGAGACGGACCAGCGTGGCGTTCTCGCGTGAACCGAGCGTCCAGTTGCCCAGCAACTCGCTGACGGCGTCGAGGAGTTCGGGCGTGCCCAGTGGTGCCGTCCGGTTGAGTTCGTCGAGGTAGGCGCGCAGCCGCCCGACGTCGTGCGGCGGGGTGGCCCGGGGCGGGGCGTCGCTCCAGCTGGGCGGGTAGGTCCGCCTGCTGAGGACGTGGCCGTCCTCGACGACGCGCGGGACGGGGTCGGCGTCGGTGATGACGGGTCCGCCCGGATGGCGCGGGTCGGTGGCCACGACGAGTTCCGTGGCGCTGCCGTCCGCGTGCCGGCGCAGCACCCGTTCCTCGGGCAGCGTCACCGCCCGCCGGGCGCCGGTGCCGGCCGTCATGGCCAGGCTCCAGGTCTGCACATGGGTGCCCTCGCGCAGCCGCAGGGAGTGGTCGGCGGCCGCCCGTTCGGCGATCCGGTCCAGAGGTACGGGAGTGGAGCCGGACTCGATCAGCAGGGGGCGGGGCGCGGCCACCGCGGGGGTGGTGGCCGACCCCGACAGCAGGAGGGTCAGGACGACCACGCCCACGGCGGCAGCGGTCCCGACGCTCAGGGCCCAGCGGCGCAGCCGGCGGGGGCGCCCGCTGTGCAGCAGCCGGTTGAGACCGCGCTCGGCGTGCTGGTCGAGCGGCCGGTCGCGGAAGCGGGCGTCGTCGGACGGCACCGGGTTGGCGCGGCGCAGGAGGTCGAGTTCGTCAGCCATGGCCGTGCTCCTTCGGGGTGTCGCGGCAGGGCGCCGGGGCGCCGGGGGCCACGGTGGCGTGCGGTCGGTCGATCTCGGCTCTGAGCCGGCGACGGGCGCGGTGCAGGCGCATCGCCGCGGCGCGGGTGCCGCAGCCGAGGGCGACGGCGACCTCGTCGACGCCGAGTTCCTCCCAGGCGGTGAGGCGCAGTATTTCCTGGTCCGCCGGTGAGAGCCGGGCCAGTGCCTCGTGCACCCAGTCGCCCGGCGAGCCGGAATCGGGGCTCTCGACCACCTGTCTGCCGTGCGCGCTCTCGTCGTTGCCGAGCCGGTCGAGGAGTCGGCGGCGCCGCCCGTAGCCGCGTACGGCGTTCGCCAGACAGTGGCGCGCCACCCCGTACAGCCAGGGGAGCGGGGACGGCGGAAGGTCGGACCGGCGCCGCCAGGCGACGGTGAAGACCTCCGCCACCACCTCCTCCACGTCACCGCTCCGGCCGTCCAGTCGCCTCGCCACGTAGCGGCTGACCGCCCAGTAGTGCTCGCGATAGGCAGCGGCGAAGGTCTCGTCGTTGCTCATGATCCGTATGTGTCCGGCAGTCCTCCGAACGTCACAGCCGTCGGTGTGACGCTCGTCGCTTCCCTCAAGTGTGACGGTGGTCCCGGCGCCGGACACAGGCGGGGCATGGAGAGCACCACTGTCACGACGCCGCCCGCAGCCGTTCCCGGGCGTCCGCGTCGTCCCGGAACGGCCGCGGTGAAGTGGCTGACCACCACGGACCACAAGACGATCGGCACGCTGTATCTGGTCACGGCGTTCGGCTTCTTCTGCATCGGCGGGGTGATGGCGCTGCTGATGCGCGCCGAGCTGGCCCGGCCGGGTCTGCAGATCATGTCGAACGAGCAGTTCAACCAGGCGTTCACGATGCACGGCACGATCATGCTGCTGATGTTCGCGACGCCGCTGTTCGCCGGCTTCGCGAACTGGATCATGCCGCTGCAGATCGGCGCACCCGACGTGGCGTTCCCGCGGCTGAACATGTTCGCCTACTGGCTGTACCTCTTCGGCTCGCTGATCGCCGTCGGCGGCTTCCTCACTCCGCAGGGCGCGGCCGACTTCGGCTGGTTCGCCTACGCGCCGCTGTCGGACGCGGTCCGTACGCCGGGGGTCGGTGCCGACATGTGGATCATGGGTCTGGCCTTCTCCGGCTTCGGCACGATCCTCGGCGCGGTCAACTTCATCACCACCATCATCTGCATGCGCGCCCCCG
>NZ_JBHWEL010000097.1:0-30210 GCF_042734135.1 Streptomyces sp. NPDC059668
CGCCTGCACGGTCGGCGGCAGCGCGATCGAGACCGCGTCCACCTCGGCGAGCAGCTGGTCGAGGTCCGCGTAGCCGGGGACGCCGTACGCCCCGCCGAGGGCCGTGGATCAGCTGAACACCGAGGCGCAGTTGGTGGTGGTGGCGTGCGCGGGATCGAGGGCGTTCGCCGCCTCGTGGAAGGCGATCCGGTCGAGGAGACCGATCGCCGCGTGCTCGGAGAGGTCGACCGGGCACAGGTCCTGCAACAGCACGTTGTGGACGTCGGACCCGGTGAGGTACTGCGAGCGGTAGGGGGTGACCACCTCGTCGTACCTGGTGGCGATCACCGTGTAGTGGACGCCAGGGACGGTGTCGCCGCCGGCGTTGAGCTTGGTCAGGAACGCGGACCCGGCGATCTGGTCCGCGAGCGCGGGCGTGGCCGCGGAGATCAGGTCCTCGGCGCCGGGGAAGTACGGCAGCAGTTTGGTGAGGCCGTCGAGGGTGGTTCCGTGGTTGTCGGGCGCGATGCCGACGAGGGTGTTCACCTTGGCGGCTCCGCCGAGGAACTTGAGGTAGTAGCGGGGCATCATGCCGCCCTGCGAGTGGCCGACGAGGTCCGCCTTGGCTGCGCCGGTCGCGGCGAGCACTTTGTCGACGAAGACCTGGAGCTGTCCGGCCGACTTGTCGATGGGGCCGAGGGCGTTGAAGAGCGGGACGCCGGGCAGTTGCCCGTAGTCGAGCGAGTAGACGCAGTACCCGCGGTCCACCAGGTAGGGCGCGAAGGACAGCCAGTTGTCCACGGAGTTCGCGAAGGTGCCGTGGACGAGGACGACGGGGCGGGGATGGGCGGCGGAGGGGCGGCAGGAGTAGTTGTTCCAGCCGCTGCTCGGCGCGGCGGCATGGGCGGTGGCGGCGGGGACGACCGCGACGGCGGCGGCCAGCAGCAGTGCGACGAGGGGTCTGAGCAGGCGCTTCCAGGGCAGCATCGGGTGATCTCCTTGCGGCTCAAGGGAGTGACGGCGGCGTACGCCCTGTGATCCGGATCACGAGGATGCTGTTCACTCGTCAAGTTACGAGTGAGTAGCCCAACTGTGAAGTTACGCGTCAGTAAAAACTTCCAGTGGTAGGCGGGGGTACTGATATGCGCCGCCGTGTCGTCACCAGGCAGGCCTGATCGGACCGTAGGGCGCGATCCGGAGCAGACGCTCGCGCAACACGCCCACCTCACCCTCCCCGAGCAGCTCGACCCACGGCCGGACGGCCTCCGCCGCCGACTCCTCCGCGGCGCGCGTGCAGGCCCGGCCGCGCTCGGTCAGCACGATCAGGCGGGCACGCGCGTCACCGGGGTGCGGATGGCGTTCCACGTACCCCTTGCGCACCAGTTCGTCGACGAGCTGGCTCGCGGCCTGCTTGGTGACCCCGAGGTGCGCCGCGAGCTCGGTGACCGTAGCGCCGTCCGGAGCGAGCCGCGTGAACGCGAAGCCGTGCGCGGGCCGCAGCCCCTCGAACCCGCGGGCGACGACACCCTCGTGGATGCGTTGCGTCAGCTCACCGGCGACGGCGAGCAGGGCGGCGGACAGGGCCATGGCCTCGGAGTTCTGCACGGATGCATTGAAACACTCCCCGCCCTTCGGTCAAGCGGCTTGACTATGAAGTCAAGCAGGTTGACCATATAGTCAATCCACTTGACCACTTTCCCCATGTGCCACGGAGGCCAGCCATGCCCGTCGTCCGCCCGACCGACGCCGTCGTCCACGAGATCCACGGCGCCCGCTTCGTCTCGTACGCCACTCCCCGCAGCGGCAGCAGGGAGCTGTGCGCCTGGCGGGGCGAGATTCCCGCCGGGACGAAGGCCCCCGTGCACACGGTCAACCGCGAGGAGATCTTCCATCTCCTCAGCGGTGAGCTGCTGATCACGCTCGACGGCCACGCCGAACGGGTCGCCGCGGGCGACACGGTGATCATCAACCCCGGCACGGCCTTCGGTGTCGAGAACCCGACCCGGCAGACCGCGATCTCCTGGGTCACCACGTCCATCGGCCTCCGGGCGGAGCTGGCCGACGGCTCGGTCATCACCCCGCCATGGGCCAACTGACCCCGCGGGCAGGCCGGTTCGGGGTACGGGCGGGGCCCGCACGGTCGGCGTCCCCGGCCCGCCCGCCCACGGACCGCACCTCGCCTGCGCCCGGGACCGGGCGCGGACCCGGGCCCGGTGCACGACCCCCTCGGCCCGGCGGTCCCTGCCGTCCCCCGGGCCGAGAGGCCGAGGGACGGCAGGGGCCGAGGGGACGTCGGCAGGCAGGCCACCTGCCGCCGATTGGCCCTCCATCCAGGACACGGCGCCGGGGACACTGACGCTTCGATGCCGTCCCTGGAGGAGTCGTGATGCAGGTAGCCGTGGTCACTTTCGACGGGTTCAACGAACTCGACAGCTTCATCGCGTCCGCGCTGATCAACCGGTGCCGCGAGGACGGTCTGGAAGCCTTCGTCACGACGCCGACGCCGGTGGTCACGTCGATGAACGGCGTCGAGGTGACCGGGCAGCGCCCGATGGAGTTCGTGACCGAGGCCGACGTCGTCCTGATCGGCAGCGGGGTGAAGGCGCGGGACGTGGTCGCCGACGACCGGCTGGTCTCCAGGCTCCGTCTCGACCCGTCACGACAGCTGATCGGGGCCCAGTGCTCGGGCGCGCTGGTGCTCGCCCGGCTCGGTCTGCTGGGCGGCATGCCGGTGTGCACGGACATGAAGAGCCGGCCCTTCGTCGAGGCGTGCGGCGTCACCGTGCTGGACGCCCCGTTCCACGCGGAGGGCGACATCGCCACGGCGGGTGGCTGTCTGGCGTCCCAGTACCTGGCCACGTGGGTGATCACCCGCACGCTCGGGGAGGGCGCCGCGCGTGGTGTCCTCGACTACGTGGCTCCGGTCGGCGAGAACCGGGAGACGGTCGAACGCGCCCTGCGCGCCGTCCACGCGGGCGAGGCCGCACTGCGCTGACGGCCCGCGACCGGCCGGCCGCACGCCCACCGCGTTCCGGTCGCACTCACGCGCCGTCCGCGGGAACGGCGCCAGGTGTACAGGCCCGTCGCCGACGGGGAATCCACGGACGTGGACACGGTCGCCGCCACCGCGGACGCCGGGACTTCGGACGACCGTGCGGTGAGCACGGTGAGGGCCCTCACTGCATGTCGGCGAGATCGTGCACGATGTGGAGCGTGGCCGGGTAGAGCGCGGTGTACGACGCGTACAGGCGGTCGTAGATCTCGCGCGTGTGGGCCTGGGGCCGCACCGTCGTCCCGGTCACCGCCCAGTCCGTGTCGCGCGGTACGAGTCCGAGCCCGACCGCGGAGAGCAGGGCGTCGCCGTAGCAGGCCCCCATGGTCTGTGCCGGTACCTGCTGTTCCCGGCCGGTGACGTCGCTGACGATCTGGGTCCACAGTCCGCCCCTGGTGCCGCCCCCGACCGCCACGACGCGCCGGACCGGGTCGTCGGGGTCCTCCAGGAAGTCGAGGATCTGGCGGACACCGAACGCGATGCCCTCGTAGGCGGCCCGGAACAGGTGCCCGCGTGTGTGGCGCAGCGTGAGGCCCGCCACCACGCCCCTGGCGTGCGGGTCGAAGATCGGGGTCCGCTCACCGGCGAAGTACGGGAGCATCAGCAGGCCGTCCGAACCGGCCGGCACGGCTTCGGCCTCGGTGACCAGGGTGTCGAAGGACTCTCCTCCGGTGACGTCCTGGAGCCACTGCGTCAGGGACCCCGAGGTGGACATCCCCGCGGCGATCGTTCGCCGGCCCGGCTCCACTCCTGCCGTGGTCCACAGTTTGGGGTGTGCCCTGTACCTGCCCAGGACCTGGACGAAGAACAGCGTGGAACCGTACATGAGCATGAGGTCGCCGGGATGCCGTACGCCGGCGGAATGGGCCTCGGCCCAGGCGTCGATCGTCCCGGCGGAGACGGGGGTGCCGACCGGGATCTTCGTGGCCTCCGACGCCGCGGCGGTCACCGTTCCCACGACCTCGTGAGGGTGGACGAGTCGCGGCATCTCCAGGTGGCCCACGATGTCCGGGAGCCAGTCCTGCGCCCAGGATCCGGCATGGATGTCGTACAGCGGGTCGCATTGGCTGGCCGTGTGATGGTCGAGCACGTAGGCACCGGTGAGCTTGGCGGCCAGATAGGAGTGGGAGTTGTACCACCTCGTTCCGCGAGCCCAGTCCCGTGGCTCGTTGCGCCGCATCCACAGCATCTTCGGGCCCACGGCCTGGGTGCTGAGTGCCTTGCCGCAGCGTTCTAGGACGGTGTCGGCGCCGAGCCGTTCCGTGAGGTCGCGGATCTCCCGCTCGGCCCGGCCGTCGATGCCGTAGAGGATGGCCGGCCGCACGGGCTCCACGTCGCTGTCGCAGACCAGCAGACAGGGGCCGACACCGCTGACGCAGAGTCCGGCGAGGGTGTGGGAGCCGATCCGGTCCATCAGCTCACGGGCCACCGCGGCGAAGTCGTCCCACCAGACCACGGCGGCGTCCACTTCGGCCCAGGACGGTCTGGGCAACGACATCGTGTGATGGCGGACGGCTGTCGCGACCACGGATCCGTCCAGGGTGGTGAGTACGCCCTTGGTGCTGGCGGTGCCCGTGTCGATACCCAGCACGAGTTCGCTCATGGCAGTGAGTCCGTTCCGTCGTCGAAACCGTGGGAGGAATCCCGCGAGGACAGGATGCGGGCGCGGACCGACGGGCGCTCGTCACGCGGGACGAAGCGTTCAGGTCATCGCCGCGCGTGGTGAACGGCCTCGGAGCGCCCGCGGGTTCTCGACCGGGGAGAAGGCCGCGCGGACGAGACCCGCACCATCGACGCGCAGGCCGTGGGACGGCCGGAAGAGACCGCGGCGGCGGTCCGTGGTCATGGGCCGGCCGTCGCGGGGGAACGCGGGCCGGACGGCGGAGTGGCGGACGACGGGGGATGACTCGGGTGCAGCGAAGGGGACAGCGGAGCGAGCGACTCGCACAGCGCGGACGGGAAGGCGGGCTCCTCGCGCCGCACGTCCCGGCAGCCTCCGGCCGAGGTCCGGGCGATCGACTCCCAGCCCGACTTCCTCGCCCGGAAGAACCAGCGGTCGCCCAGCCGGGAAGAGCAGGCGGGGTCCGTCGAGTCGCCGCAGGCCGGGCCCGTGCGCCAGGAGAAGTCCAGCACCAGCCACTTCCCGTCGCACTTCTCCGAGTCCCGGTACGTGTGCTCGGGCGCGCCGACCGCCATCAACGCCTGCTCGTAGGAGGCGGGGGTGCAGCCGGTGGCCGGCGGTGTGCAGCCCAGCTCCCCGCACAACCGCAGCGCGGGCGGCTTGGCACCCTCGGCGGTGAAGCGGGTGTAGTGATCGACGATCACGTCCCGGTCACCCAGCGGCTCGGGCAGCCTGACCTCTGCCGTGGCCGTGCTCTCCTCGGTGCACCCGGAAGCCCTGTCCCCGGACGGCGAGGCGAAGGTGACCTGCACCCGCGCGAGATCCGTCATCGGGTCGGTGAGCACCGCCTTGAGCTCGCGCACGCACGGGTGAGGGCCGCTGGGCACCTGCGTGTCGAGGAACAACGTGCGCCGGTCCCCGCCGAGATGGACCCCGGTGACCGCGGAAGGCTGCATCGTGGTCCACGGGATCGGCCCGGTCGCCGTCGGCGCGGGTGACCTCCCGTCCCCCCGACCGGCCACCTGCGTCCCGCACGCGCCGAGGAACAGCACGGCAACCACGCAGAGCAGGACGACCGCCCGCCGCGTTCCACCCGATCGTCGCAAGACGCTCAATCCCCCCGGCACGCACCGACGTCACCCGGGCCAATATAGGACCGTGGCGGACCGGCCGTGGTCGTCCTCTCAGGACCAGCGCTTCCGGGCACTCAGGCCGAAGCCGAAGGAACGCCCGGTGACACACGGTCCGGTTCATCGGGTTCCTGGCGCGAGCGCTCAGTTCGCCAGAGCGGCCGGCCGTACGGCCTCCGGTCCGAAGCGTCGACGGGCGCGGTCCGCGGCGGCTTCGGCCGCGCGGGCACGGGCATCGCCGGGGTCCAGGGAGAGCTGCCGGCAGGCACCGTCGGCCGCCCGCAACCCGTCGGCACGGATCGTGAAGGCGCGGACCCTCGCGCGCTGGAGCCCGAGGGAGGTCAACAGCCCCAGGGCTGTCGCGGCGAGGGCGGGTGAGTGGTCGGTGGGTTCCGGCAGCGCACGCGTACGCGTGGTGGTGCTGCGGTCGGCGTACCGCACCGTGAGAGTGAGCCGGTCGGCCACCTGGCTCTCACCGCGCAGGCGTTGGCCGATCCGGTCGGCGAGCCCCAGCACTGCGCGGTGATGCTGGGCAGGGTCGAGGGAGTCCCGCTCCAGCACGAGGTCGGCCAGCAGATGCGCTGCCGGTTCCGAGGGGGTGACCGGCCGGGGGTCGCGGCCGCGGGCGCGCTCGGCCAGCAGCCGGGCGGGGCCCACGCCGAGGAGGCGCTGCAGGGTTCCCGCCGGCAGGTCGACGACCTGGCCGATGGTGTGCAGGCCGTATCTGCGGAGCGTCTCCGCGGTGGTCCGGCCGACCCCGGGCAGGGCGGTGACCGGTCGCGGATACAGCCAGTCGGCCGCCGCCTGCCCGGCGGGAACCCAGGTGGCCTCGCCCGGCGCGGAGGCGTCGGCGGCCATGGCGGCCACCATGCGGTTGCCCGCGAGTCCCGCGCTGCTGTCGATGCCGTAGAGCGCTTTCAGCCTCATCATCGTCGTCTGGACCATGTCGTAGGGGGACAGGTCGAAGTATCTGAGCGCCGACGTCAGGTCCAGTTGCACGGCATGGGGCGGGACGGGCTGGACGTGAGGCGTGATTGCGGACACCAGTTCGATTATATCGGCGTACTGATCCTCGGTCAGCGAGGCGTGCAGGTGGAGGTGGGCGATGTGCCGCCGACGGGCGGCCACCCCACCTGCCGGGTTCACCCCGTTCACCCCGCCCGTCCCGTCCACCCTGTCCATCCCGTGCACTCCGTCCACCCTTTTCCTCCCGTCCATCCCGTTCATCCCGCGCTCCCCGGGCTTCGGTGGCCGAACTTCTTCAGGTCGGCGGAGCGGGTGCCGGCGGGCTGGAGGTCGGCGTACGGGTGCAGCCGGGCGCCCGTGGTGCCGTTGGCCAGGGTGCGACGTGGCTGGGCGGGCGCCGGGCGCGACCGTCCCGCGGCAGGCTGTGCCGGGGTCGGATGCGGGCGGTCGGCACCGAGGAGCGCGAGCGCGGCCTCGGGACCGTTGTCGCGGCGGGCGGCGGCGATCTCGTCCAGGTCCCAGGCCATGCTGCCGACGACGGTACGACGGGTGCCCCGCACCTGGACCGTGCCGCGCACCAGCAGCAGCCCGCTGTGGAAGACGGTGTACGCGCAGGCCGGGTGGGAGTCCTCGAAGAACGCCAGGTCGACCAGGCCCGAGCCGTCCTCCAGGGTGACGAAGATGACGCGCTTGCCGCTGGCGATCGGCGGGGTCTGGGTGGAAGCCCGCACACCGGCGACCAGGACCTGCTGACCGGCGCGCAGTCCGGCCAGGTGCGCCGCGTCGACCGCGCCGATCTCCCGCAGCAGCCGGTGGTGGTGCTCCATCAGGTGCCTGGAGACGTCGATGCCCAGGGTGCTCAGCTCGGCGCTCAGGGCCTCGCGTCCCGTCATCTCCGGCAGGCCACTCGGTTCCGCTCCCCCGACCGCGCCCGTGCCGAGGGGCAGTTGGCCCGAGGCCGCGGTCCGGTTGCGGGACTGGCGGTGCAACTCGGCGATCTGCAACAGCAGATCACGCCGGGTCAGCCGGCCGTCGTGCAGGCAGGTGAGCGCGCCGACCTCGGCGAGGCGTTCGGCGACGGGTCTGCCGGGGCGGCCCCGCTGCCAGAAGTCCGACAGCGATCCGTACGGCTGCCCCTCCTCGATCCGGGCGCACTCGTCCTCGCTGATGCCGTGCACCGCGGACAGGGCGAGCCGCACGCCCCACTGCTCTCCGTCGACCTTCTCCACGGTGTGCTTCACCTGGGAGCGGTTGACGTCGACGGGCAGCAGCGGCACACCGCGGCGGCGGGCGTCGGAGACCAGGACACGCTTGGGCCACATGCCGGGGTCGTGTTCGAGCAGGCCGGCCAGCAGGAACGCCGGATAGTGCGCCTTGAGCCAGGCGCTCTGCAGGGCCGGTACGGCGAAGGCCACCGCGTGGGCTCGACAGAACCCGTACGCGCCGAAGGCCTCGACCGTCTTCCAGACCTCGTCCCGGACCGCCGCACCGTATCCACGCCCGCGCGCCAGACCGTGGAACCAGTCCCTGATCTTCGGCAGCCGTTCCTTGTCGCCGAGCGCGCGCCGGGCGATCTCGGCCAGCGCGCGGTCGCAGCCGGTCATCACCGACAGGGTCTCGATGATCTGCTCGTGCCAGATGGTCACGCCGTAGGTGTCGGCGAGCACCGGCTCCAGGTCCGGGTGGGCGTAGACCGGTGTGCCGCCGTGGCGGGCGGCGATGTACCGCTCGGGCATGCCGCCGGCGACCGGTCCGGGACGGAAGAGACTGATGTCCGCGATGACGTCCTGCGGATCGCGGGGCTGCAACCGGGACAGCAGGTCCTGCTGGCCGGGCGACTCGAGCTGGAACAGACCCAGGGTCTGGCTCTCCTGGATGAGCTTGAACGCGAAGACGTCGTCGAGCGGCACCTGTTCGGGGTCGTCGAGGTCGATGTGGTCGCCGGTGGTGCGCTCGATCTCGGTGACGGCGTGGGCCATCGCGGACTGCATCCGTACGCCCAGGACGTCGAGTTTGATGTTGCCCAGCGCTTCGATCTCCTCCTTCGCCGCCATCGCCATCGGGTAGTCGCCCTGGGGGGTGGGCTGGACCGGCAGGCGGTCCAGGAGGGTGGCGTCGCTGATGACCACGCCGCAGGGGTGCATGGCCATGCCGTGGACCAGGGAGTCGAGGCCTTCCGCGAGCTCCCACAACGGCCCGTAGCGGTGCGCCTCGGCCGCCAGCCGGCGCAGTTCGGGCAGTTCGGCGAGGGCGCCGGTGATGTCGGAGGCGCGCAGGTGCGGGAAGCTCTTGGCGATCCGGTCGACGTCCGCGGGCGCGATGCCGAGGGCGAGGCCGGTGTCCCGCAGGGCGCGGCGTGCCCGGTAGGTCTCGGGCATGGCGGTGACCGCCACCCGTTTCTTGCCGAACCGGTCGAAGATCACGTCGTAGCACTCCAGCCGACGGGCGGACTCCACGTCGATGTCGATGTCGGGCAGCGAGGCGCGGCGCACGCTGAGGAAACGTTCGAACAGCAGGCGGTGGTCGAGCGGGTTGGCCGTCGCGATGTCCAGCGCGTGGCAGACCATCGACCCGGCCCCCGAACCGCGGGCCGCGACACGGATGCCCTTGGCCCGGATGTCGGCCACGACCTGGCCGACGGCGAGGAAGTACGAGTCGTAGTGCAGCTCGGAGATCACGTCGAGCTCTTCGTCCAGCCGGTCGAGCACCGCCCGGTCGTGGTCGAGGCCCCGCCGGGCCAAGCCGGCCTCGCACTGCCTGCGCAGCAGTTCCGCGGCTCCTCGCGCGACGGGCTCGGCGCCGAAGACCGACGGTTCCGGGAAGTGCGCGACGCCCAGCCCGAGGTCCGCCCGGGGATCGACGGTGCAGGCGGCCGCCGTGTCGGCGGTGTCCGCCATCAGCCGTCGGGCCCGCCGGGCATCCGCTCCGGCGCATTCGGCGACCATGCGCGCGACGACGGCCATCGCCCGCTCGTCCTTGAGCCAGCGCTGCCCGCTGTCCAGGCGGCGCCGGTCGATCGGCCGCAGCAGCCGGGCCGCGTCCAGGACGTCGGCGAGGCGGTGCTGGCCGGGGTCGGCGTAGCGGACGGCGTTGGAGAGCACGGCGGTGGTGCCGGTGCGGTCGGCCAGGGCGAGGGTGCGGGCGGCCAGGCGCAGGGATCCCGGGCCCGTGCCGAAACGTTTCTGCGCAACGACTTCCAATCGGACCTCCCTCCCGAAGATCTCCTTCCAGGGCGCCAGCAGTTTCATCGCGACGTCCTCCCGGCCCACCGACAGGGCCCGGACCGGCTCCGACAGCGGCCCGAGCAACACCGTCAGCCCGGGACCGCCGTACTCGCGCAGCGCCTCCCACGGCACCACCGGCGGCGTGCCGGACACGGCGCCGGCGTGGGCGGCCGACGTGATGCGGCACAGCCGCGCCCATCCCACCCGGTTCTGCGCGAGCAGTACGAACCGCAGTGGCGGCTCGACGACGTGCGCGCCGCCGCGCGCCGGCGTGCGGCGCCGCTGGGCCGGCGGCGGGGGCGCCAGGGCCTCCACCGCGAGGTCGACGCCGAAGACCGGCCGCACCCCCGCTCCGGCGCACGCCCGAGCGAACCGGACGGCGCCGGTGACCGTGTCCCGGTCGGTGAGCGCGAGCGCCGTCACACCTCGCTCGGCCGCCCTCCGGACGAGCTGCTCGGGGTGGGCGGCCCCGTAGCGGATGGAGTACCCGGACGCGACGTGCAGATGGGCGAAGCCCGCCATGCCGCACCTCCATCCCTCCACCCCTTTTCAGCCATACGCCCGATATCTTCATCGTACGCCCGTTCGATTACTCTAGCCCCATCGTCCCCGGTCAGCGATTAGATTCGAACACATCAGCGATTCTTTGGCGAGAGGAGCAGCGGCCGGAACAGGCACCGTCCCGCCGCCTCCCCAGCGGGGCCGCGCAGTTGGGGAAAAACCCACTGCGGCACACCCGCTCGCCACCGTTCGACGACCCGAGGAAAGCGGATGAGGAACGGCGTGCGACACGAACGCGACGCTCCGTGACGATCCGGACGCCGGGCCGGCCTTCACGAGCGGTCCGCCGGGGTGTCAGTGGGATGTGACAGCATCCGCCGGATGACGAGCGCACACGCGGGACGCGGCCTGGAGATGTTCCGGACGGGCGACTTCCCCATCTACACGTTGACCTTCGTACGGGGTCTGAGCCCTGTCGAGTTGCTCACCCGCATGGGTGTCGACCGGGAGACCCTCGCACTTCGCGACGGCACGGACCTGTCGGACGACTTCGGCGACGACCTTCTCGACGACGAGGAGCCGGTCGTCACCACGGGCGTCGACGGCTCATGGACCTGGGCGTGGGAACAGGGCGGTGTGCACGGGCTCGAGGAGCGGATCCTGAAGCCCGTGTCCGTCGGCACCGAGGCCGTCGCCCTGCACTACAACGAGAAGCCGATGCACTGGTTCAAGTACGCGGTCGACGGCGACGTCATCGTCGACTTCCACACGCTCCAGGCGATCGAGCCGACCGGGCAGGACCCCGCACGACTCGACGAGCACATGCGGCCGTTGGGGCTCGTCCCTGGCGGGGAGCCCCCGCTCCATGGCGTCCTGTCGCTTGTCGAGAACGCTTTCGGCATCCGGCTGACGCACCCGGGAGAGACGGACGACCCGCGCGTGAGCGGCCGGCTGGGCCCTTTGCCGGGAGGACTCCGCATGTGAAGGGCCGGACATCCATGGGTCCGGTGACCGACAGCGTTCCACCGGCCCCGTCGCCCGTCAGGTGACGGGGCCGCACACGGCAGAGGTCCCGCCCCCGCGGGTGCGGGAACGGGACCTCTGCCGGAGAAGCGGGCGAACGGTCAGCCGATCTGGGCGCCGAACGCGGAGAGCGCCTCGGTGACCGGCTGGAAGAAGGTCTCACCGCCCGAGGTGCAGTCGCCGCTGCCACCGGAGGTGAGGCCGATGGCGCTGTCGCCGTCGAAGAGCGAACCGCCGCTGTCACCGGGCTCGGCGCAGACGTCGGTCTGGATGAGCCCGTTGACGATGTCCCCGTTGCCGTAGTTCACGGTGGCGTCCAGGCCGGTGACCGTGCCGCTGTGCACCTGGGTCGTCGAACCGCTGCGGGTGACCTTCTCACCGACGGTCGCCTCGGCCGCCTTGGTGATGGGCTGCGAGGAACCGTTGTAGAGGTCGACCGCGCTCGGGTGCTCGGTGCTCGCGGTGTACTTGACCAGACCGAAGTCGTTGTCCGGGAAGCTGGACTGCTCGTTCGTGCCGATCTGGTTGCCGCTGGAGTCCGACCAGGTGGAGATCGCCTGGGTGCAGTGGCCCGCGGTGATGAAGTACGGCTGGCCGCCCTTCACGACGTTGAAGCCGAGCGAGCAGCGGCCGCCGGAACCGGTGATGGCGTCACCGCCCGCGATGAAGGGCTTGAACTCCCCCTTCGTCCGCTGGAGTTCGGCCTTGGAGCCGAGCGAGTCGACGACCTCGGCCAGCTTGGCCCATTCGGTCTTGGAGACCGTGCGGTCCGCGGTGACGACGACCTTGTTGGTCTGCGGATCGGTCGCCCAGGAGGTGCCCGGGATGGTCGCGTCGCTCTTGAGCGTCGTACGGGCGCTCTTCAGCTCGGCGAGGGAGTTCTCGACGATTCTGGCCCGGGCGCCGGCCGACGCCACGGCCTTGGCCGCGGTCTCGTCGAGCACGTTGACCACGAGGTGCCGGGACTTCGCGTCGTAATACGTTCCCGCCGCGTCGGCGCCGAGATCCTCGCCGAGGGTCGAGGCGAGCTTTCCGGCCGCCGCGATCGACAGCGTGTGCGGTGCGGGGGCCTCCGGCGTCTCGCTCGCGTTCGCAGTCTGGAAAGTGGCTCCGGCGGCGACGAGTGCGGCGATGCCCGCACCCGCCATGACGGCACGCCTCGCGGGTATGCGTCGGTGCTTCAACTCACGTCCTCCTGTGGGGGGTCGGTCAGGGAGGTTGTGGGGACCTCCGGGACCGGAAGGCGTACGGACACACACCCGGCTCACAGCAAAATGCCGTGTCCATGCCCGTTGTTCGCCGCCCACTATTCCGAGACGCACAGGGAGCACACAAGGTCGACTTCAGGACGCGCGTACGGCAACGGGCTTGCGCCCCGCGCACCTTGACCGTACGTGGTCATGGCACGCGAGTTCCCACTGCAAATACTGTCTGCGAGTGGCCGACATGCGGCCTGTGAGGTCTAGTCCTGTCTTGATTTCGCCCTGTCGGGACCGTGCTCCAAGGGGGTTTCGGGAAGCGGCGGTTGCTCCCGCACCGATTGCTGGACGGTGACAGGCGCCGGTTCCGGTCGCGATGCCGGTTCCGGTGCGACCGGAACCGGTGTGGATTCCGGTGCCACCGCGACCGGTGCCGGTGTCGGTGCCGGTGTGGATTCCGGTGCCACCGCGACCGGTGCCGGTGTCGGTGATCCCGGCTGGGGCTGGGCCCGCTCCAGGAACCGCAGCAGTTCGACGGGGAAGGGCAGTACGAGCGTGGAGTTCTTCTCCGCCGCGACCGCCACCACCGTCTGCAGCAGCCTCAGCTGCAACGCGGCCGGCTGCTCGGACATCACCCCGGCGGCCTCCGCCAGCTTCTTCGACGCCTGGAGTTCCGCGTCCGCGTTGATGACCCGGGCCCGCCGCTCACGGTCCGCCTCCGCCTGCCGGGCCATCGACCGCTTCATCGTCTCCGGCAGCGAGACGTCCTTGATCTCCACCCGGTCGATCTGCACGCCCCAGCCCATGGCGGGGCTGTCGATCATCAGCTCCAGGCCCTGGTTGAGCTTCTCGCGGTTGGAGAGCAGATCGTCGAGGTCGCTCTTGCCGATGATCGAACGCAGCGACGTCTGCGCCATCTGCGAGACCGCGAACTGGTAGTCCTCGACCTGGATGACCGCGTCGGCCGCGTCCACCACCTTGAAGTAGATGACCGCGTCCACCCGCACGGTGACGTTGTCCCGGGTGATGCCGTCCTGCGCGGGCACCGGCATCGTCACGATCTGCATGTTGACCTTGCGCAGCTTGTCCACGAAGGGCACGACCATGGTGAACCCGGGGCCGCGCACCTCCGAGCGCAGCCGGCCCAGGCGCAACACCACTCCGCGTTCGTACTGTTTGACCACACGGGCCCCGGCCATCACATAGACCAGGCCCACCGACGCGACGGAGGCTCCCGCCACCACCAGTTCCTCGACCATCACGGCCCCCCAGGGTCCGACGTGGCGCATCAGGCGTGTACCAGACCCCTGTCAGGCCTGCCTCACGGGTTCACCTCGACGGTAACCCCGGCACCTGAACAAGGGCGAGCCCCCGCACGCCGGTTGCGTACGGGGGCTCGTCCTCTGCTGGCTGCAGGTCTGGCCGTGCGGTGCACTGTGGGGGGTGTGCCGTGGGGGGAGTGGTGCCGTGGGGGGAGATCAGTCGGTCAGCCGACGCTCACGCCGTAGTAGCTCAGCGCCTCGGTGACCGGCTGGAAGAAGGTCGTACCGCCGGAGCTGCAGTTGCCGCTGCCACCCGAGGTCAGACCGTAGGCGACGGAACCCCCGTAGAGCGGACCGCCACTGTCGCCGCCCTCGGCGCAGACGGTGGTCTGGATCATCTGGTACACCACGTCGCCGCCGCCGTAGTTGACCGTGGCGTTCAGCGCGGTGACGCGGCCGCTGTGCGTGCCGGTGGTCGAGCCACGGCGGTAGACGGTCGTGCCCACGCTGGGCGTGGCCGCGCTGGTGATGGTCTGGCTGCCGACCGCGCTCGGGTGGGCGACCGAGGAGTTGGTGTAGCGGACCAGCGCGAAGTCGTTGGTCGGGAAGCTGTAGCTGACGTTCGTGCCCAGCGTGGTGGTGTGACCGGAGTTGGAGTACCAGGTGGAGGCGACCTCACCGCAGTGGCCCGCGGTCAGGAAGTAGTAGGTGCTCCCGCTGTGCACGTTGAAACCGAGCGAACAGCGGTAGGAACCGCCGTAGATGGCGTCGCCGCCGGTGATCAGCTTCTTGAACTTGCCCGGGGTGTGCTTGATGGTGAGGGCGGCCGAGTTGCCGCCCGCGTCCTTCTTGATCTTCGCGATCTCGGCCTGGGAGACCGTGCTGTCGACGGTGACGACGACACGGTTGGTCTTGGCGTCGACCGCCCAGGCGGTGCCCGCGATGTCGGAGTTGAGGACCGACTTGTTCACCGTGCTCAGCTGGGTGGCGCTGAACGTGTGGACGTCGGCCGCGTTCGCGGTGGGGGCGGCGAACGCCGCCGCGGCCACGAGTCCGGTGGTCACGGCGATCAGTTTGACGCGTCTCGCCATGCCGCTGCGAGGAGTGGGGGTGGTGCGCTTGATCCTCACTTTTCGTTCCTCCCGTAGGGAAGTAGGGGGCCCGCGTGGGGTCGGGGCCCGTGAGGCGCAGCCGGGAGTCGCTCGTCCGGATTCCGGACAAGCCGTGCCCCTGACAAGCGCTGTGGGGGAGTATTCGGCCGCACGACCGACCGGCGCAAGGGCGCCTTTCGGCCGTGCAGCGTTCAACTTGCGTATGCACAGGGGTTGTTGATCTCGCCGGTGACACGGCGCGGAATCCGTGCGGGCCGGGGCGCCGCCCGTTCTCCCGCTCCCCCATCCCCACTCCCCCCGCTCAGCTCAGCTCAGCGTGCGCTCCCCCGCCGCGACAGCCGCGCCCAGCGTATTGCCGGGGGGCGGGAAGGGGCAGACGAAGTGGTCGGCGAATGCGCACGGCGGAAGCACGGCGCGGTTGAAATCCACGGTCGTGCGCCCCTCGGCATCGGGCGCCGCGGGGCGCAGGAACCGGAAACGGTGACTGCCGTCCCCGCTGGTGGCGTCGGCGAACACGGTCCACAGCGAGCCGTCGCTCTGGACCGACACCTGGAGGGTGAGATCCGCGCCGTCCAGAGTGAAGGCGAGGATGCCGCCGAGTTCGAGTCCGCGTGTCCGCCCGTCCGCGTTCTCCACCCGTACGGTGCGCCGCTCGCCGTACGGGGTGAAGTGCCCCGGCACCGACCAGCGCGCGTCGTACGGCGTCGCCTCGATGCCCTTGAACGCCGTCCGCGCCGGAGCGGCGGGGTCGAAGTCCCGTACGCCCCAGACCCCTTCGCGCACCAGGACGACGAAGCGCCGCTCGCCGGCGCCGACGCGGGCCCCGGCCGCCGGGCCCACGTCCGCCACCAGCCCGACCTCGCCGGCGAGGGTCTCACCGTCCACGCTCAGACCGTCCTCGGGCACGGCCGTCAGCACGATGTGCTCCTCTTCGGCGGTCCACCGCCCGGGGATGTCCGGAAGTCGCCCGTCCGGATAATCCTCCAGCCAGTGCGTGCCGGTGAGCGCCAGCGGGCCGTAGGGCGCGGACACCGTCTCGACGCGCTGCTCGTGCCACTGCTTCCAGTCCTCGGATGCGTCCGTCGTCATGTGATCAACCTTTCCACAGGGACCGCGCCGGCCTGGGGTGTGAGCGCGGCGTCGTGCCCGTGTATTCCGTGCGGAGAACACCCCGTTCGTGTAACGGCGTGACCGGCGTGCGAGGGCGGCCGGCCGCGCCCGGCGGTGCGTGCGAGGTGGGCGAAGGGGGTGCAGCCGGTCCGCGTGCCCTCGTGCGGGCCGGTCCTCGGACCCTCGTACGGGCCGGGCCGCGCGGCGGGGAAGGGTCCGTCCGGCAGGTGCGCCACCGGACGGGTCCTTCCCCGCCTCACCGCGGTCATGACGCTCCCCCGGTCACGGCGGCCCGGCCCGCGGGCCGGGCCAGTCTCAGGTGCTCCCTGAGCGTGCTCCCCGGATAGAAGGTGCGGAACAGACCGCGGTGCTGGAGCAGCGCCACCGTTCCGTTCACCAGTCGCTCCAGGTCACGGTGCGGCTCGGCCGGGGTCAGATGGAAGCCGTCGACGGCCTCGGACTCGTGCCAGACGGTGATGAGTTCGGCGAGGCCGACGGGGCCGCCCCGGTACAGCGGGCCCTGCGGGGTGTTCCGGGGACCGCCGCCGCCGTGGCCGGGCTCGGCCGCGCGTTCGCCGTCCCCGAGGTCGACGGTGAGCGCGCCGAGGACCCGCAGCGTGTCGGGGGCGCGGCCGGACTCAGCGGCGGCGTCGCGGAGTTCGGCCCTGAGGGCGCGGGCCTGGGCCGGACCGGTGACCCGCAGGAGTGCCACGTCGGCGCACCGGGCCGCGGTCCGGCGGTCGGAGCTCCCGGTCGCGTCCACGACCCGGACCGGGTGGCCCTGCGGGGGCCGCGGACCGATCGGGGCACCCGTCACGGAGAAGGTGCTGCCCCGGTAGTCGACGCGGTACGGCCCGTCCCGGGTGCCGCCGAAACCGTCGGCCGCCCTGTCGCCCGTACCGGTGCCGCCCTCCTCGTCGGCCCGGGACCGGGCCTCGTCCTCGGCGGTCGGCCCACCGGACCGCCAGCCGGCCCGGCCGCGGCTGATCCGGTCGAGGGTCGCCACCGCCTCCTGGACGTGGCAGGACTCGGGGCGGGCGCCGGAGACGGTGGGCACCAGACCGATCCGGCGGGTCGCGGACGCGACCCCGGCGAGCACACCGAGCGCGTCGGGGCCGGGACGCGCGAAGGTGTCGCCGAGCGTCACGAAGTCGAGCGCGCCACGCTCCGCCAGCTGCGCCGGCTCGACGTACGCGGCGGCGTCGGAGGACCCCCGCTGATCGACGGCGGCGGCCAGGTGCAGCAGGCCCCGGCCGTGCGGTGCGGTCATATGGATGACACCTTTCCCTGTCCGGAATCCCGGAACAGCCATGCGGAGACAAGGAGGCCTGAAGGAAGACGCAGGGCCTCGACGACGTCGAAGGGGACTTGCGGCGCGGCCGGCTCAGGCGGTCGGGCGACAGGCGAGGTCGCGCAGGAACACCAGCGCGGCCCGGGCCGTCGCGTCGTTCTGCCGGAACGCCGGACCGCCGGTACGTGGTCGGGTGAACGCGCCCGAACCCCGGGCGTCGGTGTGCGGGCCGAGTGCGAAGCGCCGGGGGTGCGGGACGCCGGAGCGGTCCAGGACCCTGCCGTCGGCGGGGTCGACGGCGAGCAGTCCCTCCGGGGTGGCGGCCGCCCCTTCGGCGTACAGCGCGCGCAGCAGCGTGTCGCGGGTCCGCTCGACCGTGGGGTGCGGCAGCCGCGCCTCGACGAGAGTCCGGGCCTCGACCGTCGCGCCGGGCACGGTGGCGCTGGTCGCCCGGAAGACCCCGTCGGCGGCGGTGACGGTCATGTCCGCGCCGAGGAACCGGAGGATCCCGGCTTGTGAGAGGGCCCGCATCTGGCGCAGCCGTGGTCCGGGCGGCCCCGACGCGAGAAAGCTGAAGAAGCCGTGCCACCAGGAACCGATGTCACCGAGCCGGACCAACTGGCCGTAGACCGAGAGCAGTCCGAGGAAGACCGCCGAGTCGGCGCTGTGGGCCGGGTCGTGACGCCTGGTCAGATCGTCTTCGATGTAGGTGCGCAGTCCGGTCTGGAGCTCCTCGTACGAGGTGTGACGCACCCCGTCCAGCGGGCGGTCGAGCGCGGCGAGGTCGAGCCGGTCGGTGGGGTCGGGCACCGCGGAGGCCACCAGGGCCTGGATCTCGGGGCCGTCCCCGGTCCCGTACTTCTCCTCGAAGTCGGTCCAGGCGGTCCGCGTACGCTCGGGGTGCGCGGTGAACAGCCGGTGGTAGTGCGCGAACCCCAGCTCCTTCTCGACCAGCGGCCACACATCCCGCCGGAAGTCGAACCCACCGGGGCGGGCCAGCAGTTCACCGACCTGGGCGGGCCCGAAGAACCGTGGCAGCGGCGGCCGTTCGCCCGTCCAGGCGTAACCGATCTTGGAGTGGTAGGGGACGCCGCGCCGGGAGCCGACGTACAGCACGGGCTCGCGTCCGGAGGGCAGGTAGGTCTCTCCCTCGTACCGTCCGCCGCGCCCCTCGGTGAGCAGCACCATCAGGTCGACGAAGGCGAGCCCGAAGCCGCGGACGAGAACCGGTTCGCCCGGTCCCACTGCCGCCAGGTCGCTGTCGGCGGTGAAGTCCGGCGGCAGGTGGACCAGGTCGTGCGCGCGGGCGTACGCGGCCAGTTCCCGCTGCTCGGCGTCGAGTTCGGCGTCGAGGTGGCCGAGGGTGAGGACGACGAGGTCGGCGGCGAGCGGGTGCGCGTGGCCCTCCAGCCGGACCAGTTGACGCCCGTCGCGCCCTCCGTCGACCCGCAGGGCCCGGCACGGATGGTGGTGGACCGTGATGTCCGGCGGCAGGGCGGCCACCGTCCGCTCGTACACCCAGCGCAGGTAGGCGCCCTGGCGCTGACGGTCGGCGAAGACGCGTCCGTCGAGGGCGGCCCACTCGTGCAGCGTGGGGCCGGCCAGGACGGGCCCCGCCATGTCCACCGTCTCGTCGGTGAACATCGTGACGTCCTGGGCCTCGGAGTTCATCCACAACAGCGAGGACTGCTCCTCGCGCCAGATGCGGCCGCCGCCCGGCGGATACGGGTCGACCAGATGGATGTCGAGGCCCGAACCCGCGTACAGCTCGGGCGCGTTGGCGGCTATCCGCTCCAGGAGCCCGGTCCCGCGGGGACCGGCGCCCACGATCACCAGCGCGGGGCGCCCCGCGTTCTCCGCGCGGGTGTTCCCGGGACTCGTGGCGGTCGGGTGCTCGCCGGTCGGATGCGCACCGGTCGGGTGCGTGGCCGACGGGCGCTCGCCGGTCGGATGCGTGGCCGAAGGCCGCTCACCGGTCGGGTGCGCGGTCGCCGGACGCGTCGTCGCCGGACGCGTGCTCATCGGGTGCGCTCCGCACCGCGCGCGCGGTGTCTCTCGGCGTGGAACCGGCCGGGACGGCACCGCGGGACGGCACACGGGGACGCCGTGTCGTCCGGTACGGCTCGGGTGATCTGGGTGAGGGTGTCCGAGGACATGCGGAGGCTCCGTGACGCATCGAGTCGAGCACGGGTGCCTTCACACACATCAACGCAGGTGACACCGGGCGCCGCGAGGCGCGTACGGCCGAGCCCCTCAGCAAGGCCGTGGACCGAGAGTACGGCGACGTTTCCCCCGACTGTCAAGGCTGTCCACACTGTGAGCCGTACGTCTCAGGCCGGTTGACGCGGAATCGGATGCCTGTTCCACTTGGACCATGCATTCGCAGCAGTGGCTGGTCACGCGCTCCCACATCGACTTCGGTCGAGTGTGGTCCTCTTCCTGTTGAGCTGACCCCCTGCGCGACCGCACGAAGCGGTTCGCCCTCCGCGTCTCCCGCTCCCCCTCAGGCCTTCACACACGCACCCCTCCCCTCGCCGTACCCCCTCCACTCCACGCTTTCGGGAGACCCCGCACCATGCGTACGTTCACGCGTACCGCTACAGGGTCTTCGCTCCCTTCGCC
This sequence comes from Streptomyces sp. NPDC059668, assembly GCF_042734135.1. Lineage (NCBI taxonomy): Bacteria > Bacillati > Actinomycetota > Actinomycetes > Kitasatosporales > Streptomycetaceae > Streptomyces > Streptomyces sp. NPDC059668. The sequence continues at coordinate 20,093 of NZ_JBHWEL010000097.1, forward strand.
CCGCTCACCTCCGCGCGACGTCGCGACTCACCGCCCGGCCGGACGGGCCGAGACGCACGGCGTGGCCCTCCCGGCCGGCCCGCCGCGGGTCGATACGCCTAGATCCCGCAGTCGCAGCAACTACAGCACTCACAGCATTCGCAGGCCTCGCAGCAATCACAGCAGGAGCAGTCGCAGTTGCCGCACCAGCCCTCGCGCCGCTGCCGGGACCACGGTCCCTCGAACTCGTCGGCGCAGCAGACCTTGCAGGTGCAGCACAGCCCGATCGCGGCGGCACATCCGGCCCAGAAGCCGCGCCTGCCGGGACCGGGCGGCTGGAAGGAGGGCCCGCCGCCGAAGGGGGCGCCCCCACCGGCGTAGGGATTCCGCCCGTCGTACGGATGCGGCGGCTGCGGCGGGTCGTACGGGCCGCCCTGCCGCGGTGGCCCGAAGGATCCGGCCGCGCCCGGACCGGCGTGCTCCCCGTGCCCGCACCCCGACGTGCCGAAGGCCCGGTCCACCGAACGCGCCAGCTCGTGCGCGAGCAGGACGTGCGCCAGCCTGCCGTCCGTGAACGCGACCTCGCGCAGCGCCAGCCGTATCCCGTGCAGCGCGTCGTCGGCGAGCCGCCGGGCCTCGGCGAGCGGGGTCCCGGTGGCCGTCAGCGGATTCCAGGCTCCCGACGCGGCGTCAGTTTCCCTGTCCTCCACGGCGTCCAGCAGATGGGCGAGCCGTCCGAAGAGCCGTCCGGCCTCGGCGAGCGGTGCGGCGTTGCCCGGCCGGCCGGCGAGGACGGCGGTGTGCGCGAAGGCGGCGGCGGTCGCGGACTCGGTCGGCTCGGTGACGGTCAGCAGCGGCGTTCCGGGCCCGGCGAGCGTCTCGATGCCGATCTGCCGGTCGACGGCGTCGACCAGGACGGCGGTGTCGAAGCCGACCTCGGACCCGGTGCGGGCCCCGGCACGCCCCCAGCTCGCGGCGACCCGGCGCGCGGCGAGCGCCACCGGCCGGCGGGCCAACAGGCCGTCCCGGTCGGCGACGTGGTCGCGCACCTTGGCGGAGGCCAGCACCAGCGAGACGGCGGCGGCGAGCCGCGCGCCGTCGCCCTGCGCGACGGACGCGGTCCGCATGCCGCGCAGGGGGCAGGGGCCCGCCGTCCGCCGGCCTCCGTCGGCGCGCTCGACCTGAGCCTCCGTCAAAACCGATATCAGCAGACCGTCGTAATTGGTGACGATCCGAGCGAACTGCCCGTGGTCCCCGCGCAACGCGAGGCAGAGCCCGCACAGATGCGCCATCCACTGCGTCTTGAGCCCTTCACCGAGCCGGTGGCTGCAGGGCCTCACGATTCCGAACACGACACTCCCCCGTGACTCGTCCGACGTTGAGCTGCGGCATCGTATCGACCACCTCGTTCACCCGTACGCCCCACGCGTCACCCGAACGCCGTCGAGAATCATATTTCACTCTTAGTCAGCAGCCGTATACGGCACGGCCCTTGGGAGACGCGGGCTCTCGACGAATTCGCTGTGCACCAGTACCGTCACGAAACCCCCGCGCGGCGTCTATCCACTTGGCGCGACATCCGCATCATGGACGACCATGGGGATGCGGAAGCAAGAAAGACCGCTGTGAGAGGAGGCGTCCATGGGATCGGTGCGCAAGGCGAGTGCCTGGCTTGGCCTCGTCGACGACAACGATGACGAGCGTTACTACGACGACGACAGCTACGCCGAGGGACAGGAGCCCGGCGATGCCTGGGTCACCGACCCGCGCGTGAAGGTCGCGTCCGAGACGGCGGAGGAGAAGGGCCGCCGGATCGGCACGGTCACCCCGGACAGCTTCCGGGACGCACGCGGCATCGGTGAACTCTTCCGGGACGGTGTCCCGGTCATCATCAACCTCACGGCCATGGAGCCCTCCGACGCCAAGCGCGTGGTGGACTTCGCGGCCGGTCTGACCTTCGGCCTGCGCGGCACCATCGAGCGGGTCGCCACCCGGGTCTTCCTGCTGACCCCCGCCCACACCGAGATCGTCAGCGGCGAGGCCGCGGGTCGCCCGACGGACGGCTTCTTCAACCAGAGCTGAGGCAGGGCCGCTCACCGGCCCCGCCCAGCGGTGCCCGGTTCACCGGAAGGCGTCGAGTCCGGTGAGCGCCTTGCCCAGTACCAGCTGGTGCATCTCCACGGTGCCCTCGTAGGTGAGCACCGATTCGAGGTTCGTGGCGTGCCGCATCACGGGATATTCGAGCGAGATCCCGTTGGCGCCGAGAATGGTCCGGGCGGTCCGGCAGATCTCGATCGCCTCGCGCACGTTGTTGAGCTTGCCGAAACTGACCTGCTCGGGACGGAGCCGTCCCGCGTCCATGCGCCGGCCGAGATGGTGGGCGAGCAGAATTCCCTTGTGCAGTTCGACGGCCATGTCGGCGAGCTTGGCCTGGGTGAGCTGGAAGCCGCCGATGGGCCGGCCGAACTGCTCCCGTGTCTTCGCGTAGGAGACGGCGGCCTCGAAACTGGCCCGCGCGGCTCCCATCGCCCCCCATACGATCCCGTACCGCGCGTGCGAGAGGCAGCTGAGCGGCCCCTTGAGCCCGCGCACCCCGGGCAGCACGGCGTCGGCGGGCAGCCGTACGTCGTCGAGGACCAGTTCACTGGTGACGCTGGCCCGCAGGGACCACTTGTGCTTGATCTCCGGAGCGGAGAACCCGGGCACGTCGGTGGGGACGGCGAACCCCCTGATGCCGTCGTCGGTCTGCGCCCAGACGACGGCGACCCCGGCGACCGATCCGTTCGTGATCCACATCTTCCGCCCGTCGAGGATCCAGTCGCCCCCGGCGTCCCGCTTGGCGAAGGTCCGCATGGCGCCGGGGTCGGAGCCGTGGTCGGGTTCGGTGAGCCCGAAACAGCCGATCACGTCGCCGGAGGCCATCGAGGGCAGCCACCGCTGCTTCTGTTCCTCGGAACCGAAGCGGTGGATGGCGTACATCGCGAGCGAGCCCTGCACCGATACGAGGGACCGGATCCCCGAGTCGGCGGCCTCGAGCTCCAGACAGGCGAGCCCGTACTGCACCGCGCTCGCCCCGGCGCACCCGTAGCCCTCCAGCGACATCCCGAGCGCCCCGATCCCGCCCAGCTCCCGCGCCAGCTCGCGGATTCCGGGGAGCTCCCCCTTCTCGTACCACTCGGCGACATACGGCAGCACGCGGTCCGCGGCCCAGTTCCGGACGGTGTCGCGGATCGCGAGGTCCTCCGCGTCCAACAGGTCGTCGACGCCCAGCGGATCGGCGGGGTCGAAGGGCGGCAGCTTCGAGGACGCGGACATGGCAGAACCTCCGGCACACTAAAACTAGCAGTGTTAGTCACAACGGCTTCGGGGCCGACGCTACGACGCGGTGTCCCGTACGTCCAGCGTCCACCGGCGTGCGCGCGGGGGAACCCGCGGAGACCTGGCGCGACTACGCGGAGACCCGGGACCCGGTCGCCTTCCGGGGCCCGGCCGCTTTCCGGGGCGCGGGAATCTCGGCCGCGCCCGCCGCCGCGTGCGCCTCGCACTCCATGATCCGGGGCAGCCGCAGCGCCATCACCGCCCCCAGCACCAGCAGTCCCGCACTGACCAGCAGGGTCACGTGCAGCCCGTGCACGAAGGAGTCCCGGGCCGCGTGCCGCAGGGCGGCCCCGCGTGCCCCGCCCAGCCGCGCGGCCACGTCGTACGCCTCACCCAGCGAGTGCCCCGCCGCGGCCGAGTCGCCCGCCGGGACCCCCGGCACGGACGACAGCCCGGGAGCGTACGCCGCGTTCATCACACTCCCCAGGAGCGCGACTCCGATCCCCGCACCCAGCTGGTACGAGGTCTCCCCTATCGCCGCGGCCCCGCCGGCCTGCGCGGGCGGCGCCTCGCTCAGCATCGACTCGTACGCCCCGAAGAGCGTCGTCTCCAGCCCGAACCCGAGCAGCACGAACCCGACGAGCAGCAGCCCGGCGTTGTCGTTCCCGCCCATCGCGGTGAGCGTGACCACCGCGGCCGCGGTGACGCAGAACCCGGAGCAGACCATCACACGGGGCCCGAACCGGTGCAGCATCCGGGCCCCGACGAGGCCCGCGGCCATCGCCGCGAAGGTGAGCGGCAGCAGGCGCAGCCCGGTCTGGAGCGGCGAGAGCCCGAGCACCAGCTGGAGGTACTGCGCGGCGATCAGCTCCAGGCCGACCAGCGCGAGCATGGCGAGCACGATGCAGCCCACCGAGGTGCTGAACGCGGGCCGCGCGAACATCCGCAGGTCGACCAGCGGATGCGCGCGCCGCCGCTGCCGCCGTACGAAACCGACCATCAGCGCGGCGCCGAGGAGCAGTGGTGCCAGCGTGAGCGGGCCGAAGGGCGCCTCGCCCCCGCCGAGCCGCTTCACACCGAGGACCAGTCCGAAGAGTCCGGCCGCGGCCATCAGCGCCCCGGCCACGTCCCAGGGGCCGTTGCGTTCGCCGCGCGACTCGGGCAGCAGCAGCCGTCCGACCGGCAGACTGATCAGCATCAGCGGGATGTTGATGAGGAATACGGATCCCCACCAGAAGTGTTCGAGCAGAAAGCCGCCCAACAGCGGCCCGACGGCGGCACCGACCGCGGCGACCGCGCTCCAGATGCCGATCGCGAGCGCCCGCTCGCGACGGTCGGGGAAGACCTGGCGCAGGATCGACAGCGTGGCGGGCATGATCATCGCGCCGCCGACGCCGAGCAGGGCGCGGGCCCCGATGAGGAGCTGCGCGCTGTCGGCGAGGGCGGCGACGCCCGAGGCGACGCCGAACAGCGCGTAACCGAGCAGAAGGACACGTCTGCGGCCGATCCGGTCGCCCAGCGTGCCGAAGAGTATGAGGAGCGAGGCACAGACGAGCGGGTAGACGTCGACGATCCAGAGCAGCTCCATCGCGCCGGGCTTGAGGTCCTCGGTGACGGCGGGCACCGCGACGTGCAGCACGGTGGCGTCGAGGGCCACGAGGAGCAGGCTGACGCACAGCACCACAAGGACGACCCAGCGGTTGGCACCGGCCCCGGCCTCCCGACGGCGACACGTGTCGGCCGTGGTCGCACCGGACATGTACGTACCTCCCAGATGTTCCCTCGCGTCGGCGATCCGCTGGGTGGGGACTCCCTGCGGCTGCGGCGGGAGGAACGGCTTCCCGGACGCACGCGACCAAGGCGAGTGAGCGGCCAGCGTACGCGAGTTCCCTTTCGCTACACGTGGCGGACCTCTCACGTTCCCCTGGCCCGGTGTGTGGCGTACGCCACGCCCGTCCGCTCGCCGGCCGCCCGGCAGACGGGCCGGTTCCGTGGTCCGTCGATAATCGAGCCCGTGACCGATCTTGAGACGCCCGCCGCGGCCTCGCCCCGAGCGGGCGCGCTGCGCCACGCCGCACCGGCCCTCCTCGGGTACGCGGGCGTCCGCGCCCTGGGTGTGATCACCCTCGTCCTGTGGAGTGCCGCGAACGGAAAGAGCGCCCACACCCTGCTGACGGCGCGCTGGGACTCGCTCTGGTACACCCGGGTCGCCGCGTTCGGCTACGGCTGGCAGGTCAGGCTGCCCGACGGCGACGTCCACTCGAACCTCGCGTTCTTCCCGCTGCTGCCCTGGCTGGAGCGGCTCGTCGCGGCCCTGTCCCCCCTGTCGTACGCGGACGCGGGCCTGTTGGTGAGCACGCTCGCCTCGTTGGCCGCGGCCTGGGGGATCTTCGCGGTCGCGGACCGGGTGTACGGACGGCGGGCCGGGGTGTGCGCCGCGCTGGTATGGGCGGTGCTGCCCATCGGCATCGTGCAGTCGATGGCGTACAGCGAGTCCTTGTTCACTGCGCTCGCCGCCTGGTCGCTCTACGCGGTGCTGACCGGCCGCTGGGTGACGGCGGGTCTGCTCGCCTCGTTCGCCGGGCTGACCCGCCCGGTGGGGGCGGCGGTGGTCGCGGCGCTCTGGGTGGCGGCGATCACCTCGTTCGTGCGGGAGCGGAGCACGCCTTCCGCGCGGGGCGCCTCCCGATGGCGACGCGCCCTCGGCATGCTCCTCGCGCCGCTCGGCGCCGCCGGTTACGTCCTGTGGGTCGGCCACCGCACGGGCCGGGGGCCGCTGGGCTATCTCGACATCCAGGCGCAGTGGGGCAACGGATTCGACGGCGGGTACGCGTTCGCGCGCTTCGTGGGCGACAAGTTCACGTCATTTCCGTCGGCCCTCGCCGGCCTCGGGCTGATCGTCGGGGTCGCCCTGGTGATCTGGCTGTACGTCAGCTGTGTGCGACAGGGACAACCCCTCCCGCTGCTCGTGTACTCGGGGATCGTCACCGCGCTCGCCCTGTGCGCCTCGGGCTACTTCGGCTCGAAACCGCGGCTGCTGCTGCCCGCCTTTCCGCTGCTGCTGCCTCTCGCGGTGGCCCTGGCCGGACTGCGTATGCGCAGGTCAGCGGCGATTCTCGGCGTCGTGGCCGTGGCTTCGGCGGTCTACGGGGCCTTCTGGCTGAACGGCACCGGACCACCCTGACCGGCCCCTCCAGGGCCGGTGAGCAGCCGGAGAATTCCAGTCGAGCTTTCGGTGAACGCATTAATAAGCGCCATATAAGCGAGCGCGGAACCGATCAATGGAATTACGGGACCACCCTCCTCGCGGATTAGCGAATCATTGGAAATAATCATCGCCCTGAGAGGAATCCCACATCACATCGTCATCACAAAGCGAGTGATTCGGCCTGGAACGCAGCTCACTCGCTGTAGCGTCGATTGAGTGCGTACCGAACGAAACCTCACCCGTCTGGACCGGGTCTTCGCCCGGCTGGACCGTGAGCCGGAACGACCGGCCCACATCGATGTGCCGAAGATGAGCAGGCACAGGGTTGTGCTCTTCGGAGCAACCCTGGCCTTCTACGTCGCCATCGTGTGGGCCGTGGCGATCACTTCGTGGCTGGTCCGGTTCGACTGGCAGGTCATGTTCTTCCGGCCGTATCAACAGTGGCCGGAGATCCACGCGTTCCTCGACTACTACGTGGTGCTCGGCCAACGCGGCCCCACCGCCGTGATGGTGGCGGCCTGGCTCGGCTGGCGCTCGTGGCGACAGCACACCCTCCGCCCGCTGCTGACGCTGGGCGCCTCGCTGCTGCTGCTGAACATCACGGTCGGTGCCGCCAAGCTCGGCATGGGCCGCCTCGGTCCGCACTACGCCATCACGATCGGCTCGAACGAGATGGGCCTGGGCGGCGATATATTTCCTTCGGGTCACACCGCGAACGCCGTGGTGACCTGGGGGATTCTGGCCTATCTGGCCTCGACCCCGGGGGCGCGGCGCTGGCTGTCCGCGCTGTCCGCCGTGACCTCGCTGGGGGTCGGCCTCACCACCGTCTACCTCGGTACGCACTGGCTGAGCGATGTACTGCTGGGCTGGGCCGCCGGCCTGCTGATCCTGCTGGCACTGCCCTGGTGCGAGCCGCTGATCGCCCGCGCCGAGGCCGGGATCTTCACGCTGCGCGACGCCTGGCGTTCCCGCCGCGGCCGTACGGCGCCCGCTCCGGCCGACGTTCCCGTCGGCGCCCCGGTCGGCGCGCCCGTCCTGGTCAAGCAGCACGGACCCGCGGACGAGGAGGCACCGGCGCGCGAGACCGTGGCCGCCGCCGCCCGCTCGCCCCGGGGGCCCGTGTACCTGGCCCCCGGACCGCACTTGGCCCGCTCGGAGCGCACCCCGGTCACCCCGGCCGGCAGCCGCCGGCCGCCGCACGCGGACCGCGCGGCACGCTCCGCGACCACCACCGCCTCGGCCCGGCCCACCACGGGCGGCTGAGACCCGGAGCACGGCGGGGCCGGTACGCACGACCTCCCCGCACGCGAAGGCCCCCGGCTCACCCGAGCCGGGGGCCTTCGCGCGATCCGGTTCCCGGACCCATCCGCCGTCGGACTCCGCGTTCCTGTCGATCCCTCAAGTCCTATTTGAACCTTTTGCGCCTTTCGCCCCTCGGGCTCGACCCTCGACCTTCCGGACACGAGCGGACGAAGCCTGGCCGGATCCGGCCTCAGCCCTTCCAGCAGCGGATCACCCGGCCGTCGACGACCTCGAAGTTCAGCCGCCCCACGCGGTACTCCATGGTGATGATCGTGCCGGGCGGGAGCGAGCGCACCGAGGACCAGCCCCGCTCACGGGCACGGCGCTCGGCGCTGCTCGCCTCCATCCCGACATAGGTCTCCGGGCTGTCCTCGGGTTCCGCGGGCGGGGTGGGAATGGGTGCCATGCCCGCCACGTTAGGCGGCCCGCCCCGGCCGGGGAAGCCCGGACCGGGAACCCTGTGTCACCCGTACCCCTCCGGTCACACTTCTGTCACAGGATCACGACACCCGTTTCGGTCGAACTCCGTCACACGTACGAGGGGTTCGACAGGTGAGCCGCACGCCTTCGAACGTAATTCGGGACCGTCACGGCGACGTTCCGAATAACCCGGCGGAAAGCGCGCGCACCAGCGCCGGAACCGCACTTTGCATTCCGATTCCGGCGCGTGTCACGGAAGCCGGTGTCGCATAGGAAATGCACGGTTCCGACACAGAACCCCCGCACCTCCCCCGTCTGTCACGCCGCCCCGGATCCGCTCCCGTTCCGCGGTGTCCGGACCGTGCCGTCCCCCTGTCCAGGGCCATTCCCCGGGAGCCCGCTCCAATGCCCGGGACAGCCGTCCCCGCGCCGCCCTGACCGCTTCGGCCGGCACGGCCGTTCGGCCCCGGCGTGCGCGGGAGGTGTTCAGTCCGCCGGGGCCACCGTCACGGAGAGGTCGTTGTCCCGCGTGTAGTACGGGCCGGCCACCAGCGGGCCGTGGGGCGTGCGCACGGTGGTCCTGGGGTGGAGGAGGACGGTCTTCTTGTCCGCGATGTCGTCGAGCAGCCGTGCGACCCGCACCCTGGGTCCCGTCTCCCCCGCCGGACGCAGCCAGAGGTCCCAGACGCCGGGTCGCAGGGTGCCGTACGCCACCGTGAACCCGAACTCGGTCTGCTCCACGGCGACTTCGGCGCGCACCCGGGCCCCGGTCACGTCCCGGTGGCACACCTCGGCGTAGGCGTCGGGCGCGAGTCCGACGCCGTACACGCGGCCGCGTACCCCCAGACCCCGCTCGCCGCGGCGCAGTTCGACCGCCTCCGCGTGCGGGGCGCGCAGCCAGCTGCGGACGGTGAGGCGGGCGTGCCGGGGCGAGGGTCTCTCCTGTCCGGGCGGGGCCGGGAATCCGGAGGCGTACGGGATCCGGACGGCGACATGGCCGAGCGCGCCGCTGGGCACCCGGGCGACGAGGGAGCGCAGGTCGTTGACGCCGGGGGCCAGGCGGCGCGGTCGACCGCCCGCCACCTGCGCGTACGCGTCCCAACGGCCCTCGGGCAAAGGGACGCTGCTGGGCAGAGCGGCCCGCAGCCGAGCGTCCCCGGCGGGGGTCAGCGGCAGCCTGACCTCCTCGCGGCCCCCGCGGCGGCGCAGCACGAGGAGCGCGGCGCCCGGCTCACCGGTGTCGGTGACGTCGAAGGTCAGGCCGCCCGCGGAGTCGGCGATGCAGTCGGCGCACGGGGGCACGGCGGTGTCCGCGTCGGCGCGCCGTCGCGCGGCCCGCGGGACCGGCGTCATCATGCGGGGCGTCCCTTGCTCGCGTGGACCTCTTGGGTGATGAGACCGCGGACCCGGCCGATTGGTTGCCTCCCAAGGGCACATCAGGGCTCATGGAACCGCTGCGGCACCACGGGAAGCAGCCGGGGCCGACGTCGCCCTCCCCCTCGGGCCCGGCACGGGTGGCTCCCGTGGACCCGGAACCTCGCGTGTGTGGTGGCCGGTGGGCGCCCGCTCACCGGGCGGGCGAGCGGGCCGACGGCGTCCGTGCATGGACCGGGCCGGGCCGGGGCGCGGTCGTGTTCGGCGCGGAGGCGGCCGAGCGGGCGGCGGGACGATGCCGGTCCTGACGGTGCGCGCACGGCCCCGCGGCCGGTGACGCCCGGCGCCGGCCCGCCAGGCCCGCCCACCGCCGGGTGACCCGCGAGGCAGCCCCACGGCCGGGTGGTCCGGCAACCGGCCCCCGCGGCCCCTGTGCGGCGCCCCTGTGCGGCGGGGGGGGGGGGTGGGGGGGTGGGCGCGGCGGGGGGGGGCACGGAGGGGGGGCGCCTGAGGAGAG
>NZ_JBHWEL010000097.1:30220-33010 GCF_042734135.1 Streptomyces sp. NPDC059668
GGGGCCCGCCCCCGCCCCCCCGCGGCCCGGGGGGGGCGCCCCGGGGGGGGGGGGCCCCAACCGGGCCGCCCCCGGGGATGGGAGCCCCGTACCCGCGGATCGGGAGAGGCGGTGCTCAGAGGTCGAGCCGCTGACCGGGCACGATCAGGTCGGGGTCACCGCCGATGACCGCCCGGTTGGCAGCGTAGATCTCCCGCCAGGTGGTCGCGTGCCGTGCCGCGATGCCGCTGAGGGTGTCGCCGCCGCGGACCGTGTAGTCGCCGTGGCCGCCGCGCGACATGTCACGGTTCGTGTGGCCCGACGCGTGTGCGGGCGCCGTCGACCGCTTCGACGGGGCCGCCTTCGACGCGGAGGACGAAGGAGCCTTCCTGGACACCGACTTGGGTGCCGGCTTCGTGGCGGCCGACGCTCCGGCCGAACCGGCGCCCGAGGACCCGGGCGCGCTTCCGTAGGCTCCAGCCCGGGCCGAGCAGGTGGGCCAGGCGCCCCATCCCTGCGCGTTCTGGACCTTGGCGGCAATGGCTATCTGGGCGCCCTTGGACGCCTTGTCGGCGGTCGACGCGTAGGCCGTGCCGCCGTACGCGCGCCAGGTGCCGGCGGAGAACTGGAGTCCTCCGTAGTAGCCGTTGCCGGTGTTGATGTGCCAGTTCCCGCCGCTCTCGCACTTGGCGATGCGGTCCCACACTCCGCTGTCGGCCGCGGCGGCGTCGCCGGTCGCGGCGAGCAGTCCGAGCGGGGCGAGCAGAGCCGCCCCGGCGAGGACCGCCGTCGTACGAGTGGTCGTACGGACCTTACGAGTGTTGTCGGCACATGCGGACATGTATTTCCCTCTCGAAACACCCGGGGTCCCCCAAGGCGGCGTGCGACTCCCTGCGCGTAGGACGCGGTCGTCGCACTCCTCCCCGTCCGCCGGCGGTGGTGCTCGAAGCTGACTGTGTGGTGCGGCCGGCGGACGTGCCCGAGTGGTGCTCGTTGCACTCGGGGGTGGAATCTAGGGAGCCGGTCGCCCCGATATCAACCAACTCCTTGTCATTCGAGGCCAGTTCATGGTTACCGCGGGTATCAGCGACTTTCGGCCACCCATTTCATTGCGTGATTTCCGGATATGTCGACCAGCCGCCCTCGCCCTCTGTGACCCACCTCACCGGTTCAACTTCCGTGGGGTCCAGCCGAGTTGGCTGGGAGTGACGGATTCCGTGCCCGAGTTCACCCTGCGCGTCGGATGGTTCGATTCCGTTCGCTTCCGGGCGTGACTCCGGCCACAGATCGCCCGTTGTCATCTTCATGAGCCGGGGCCCCCGGCGTCATGGGCCGGGAGCCACCCGGCATCGCCACGCACCGCATCCCGAGGAGCCACCCGTGCCGCGCATGCTCGACGTCAGCGACGACGTACGCGCCGAGATCGGCGACGAAGAAGCCGACCGGCTGCTCGCCGGAGAGAACGCCCCGGGCAGTTACGACTGCACGTCCTGCCGCACCCCGGGCGACTCGGAACAGGAGCGCACCAGCACCGTCCTGTTCATCGGCGACGAGACCGCCGTCCTCGCCTTCGCCCACGCCACCTGCCTGCCCTCACAGGTCGTGCAGGTCACCGAGGAGCAACTGCAGGGCGCCGTCCGCTCGATCAACCCCGACGGCGCGCCCGGCCAGGCCGTCCCGGAGCAGGCCGTGCTGGGCGTCACCAGCGGACTCGTCCTGCTGGGCGGCGAGTTGCACCCGGCGCTCGTCGTCGAGCCGACCGGCCCCATCGTGCGCCCCGGTTCGACGGACATCGGCGACGACTTCCTGCCGCTCCTGATCGAGCAGGGCTTCATGCCCGTGACCCAGCTGCACTCGGTGCCGCCCGTGCTGCACGGCTGGTCGGTGCTGCTCGCCATGGGCCAGCTGCACGCCGTGCTCCAGCCGGGGACCGGCGGCGGCTCGCCCGTCGCCTGGTGGCAGGCGCACCAGGCGCTCCAGGTCGCCGAGAGCTGGCGCGCCGCCGCCAACAAGCACCAGCAGGTGCTGCTGTTCGCGGCTCCGGTCGGCTCGATCGGCCGGCAGCCCCGCGAGGACCTGCTGCGCGACGCGCTGGACAAGGCCGCGGCGAACGGGAAGCTGGTGGCCGCGGCGATGCCGCTCGCCGGTACGTGACCCCTCCCCGGGGTGCGGGCGGTCATGGTCGCAGCGACGGCCGCGGTCACCGGGGCCGGCTCCGGCCGTCCCGTGACCGGACGCGCGCCCGCCCGCACCCCCGAGGGGGCGTCGGACGTCCCCCGGACGCCCGATCCGGGCCCCGCTGACCTGCGAAAGCGACGCGGTGGCCGCATCCGTTGGGCGATGGGGTCGTTGGCACCTACGTGCACACCTACGACGCCTCCCGCCGCCGCCAGTCCCTCCAGCCGATCCCGCCCGCGCGAGCGGCCCAGGACCCCCAGGGCGGCCCCTCGGCCACGCCGATCTACGACGCGCTCTACGCCGAGTGGGTCAGATGCTTCAGGGCGCTGCCCGGTGACCGGCACGGCGAGGAGGAGCTCGGCTTCACGGCTTTCGGGAATCTGGCACACGGCACGGGCGCGTACGGATCGTCCTCGTACACCTCGTCGTTCAGCTCCTACAGCGCGGGGGCCTACTCCGCGCGCCACGGTGGCGTGACGCCGGGGCACACCACGACGGCGACCGCCGTCTGGCAGCCGGGCGGCCGGCAGCAGGGCACGGGCATGCACCACGTCCCGGCCGCCCTGCCGCCCGCGCCACGCCGGGGGCTCTGAGCGGAAACGGTCGAACGGGTGAGGGGCGGCTCCCATGGGA
>NZ_JBHWEL010000098.1:0-28353 GCF_042734135.1 Streptomyces sp. NPDC059668
CCCCAAGCCTGGCGCCGCCACCTCTACCTCATGCTCGACGCCTTCCGCACCCAAGGCGCCCACCAACTACCCGAACCACCCCTCACCAGCGAACAAGTCGACCAAACCCTCGCCACCCTCGAATGCAACGACGAAGGCTGCCGCGAACAACGGACCTGACCACACGAGGGACGAGGCCGCGGACGACAGCCGCGCGCATCACACGGGACCGACGCCGCCCCCGCCCCGGCCGCTGCCGGACACGCAGCGACGCCACCCCGACGACCAGTACCGGATGATCCGGATCCCCGGCGACTGATCGCGCACTTCAGCCACCACCTCGACGGGACCGTGCCGCGCCATGCCCGTACGGAGACCTCGTGACGCCTCTGGTCGAACCCCGCCGTCAGGCGGGCTCCTGGACCGCGGGTTCCTCGACCACAGGCTCCTCGACCGCGGGTTCCTCGATGGTGTGGGAGTCGGTGAGGCTCAGTGCGCCGCCGCCCGCGATCAGTCCGACGACGGCTGCGAGAACGGCGTAGGTGATCCGTTCGCCGTGGAAGAACGACGCGACGAGGTCGCCGCTCCAGACGCCCGGGGGAAGCTGGGTGGTGACCAACGCGGCGATCAGCGTGCCGACCACGGCGGTACCGACGCTGGAACCGACCTCTTGGGCCGTGTCGTTGAGAGCGGCACCGATGGAGGTGCGGTTGCTCGGCATCGCGTCGACGAGTGCGACCGCGCAGATCGTCATCACGGTGCGCAGTCCCACGGTCATGAGCACCATGCAGACGGCGATGGCGGCGTACCCGTGGTCGACCCCCCAGGAGAGACCTGCCAGCGAGCCGGCCAGACAGGCCGCGCCCACCAGGCAGGCGACGCGGTGGCCGAAACGGCGTCCGAGCCACTCGGACAGTGGGGTCGCGGTGAGCATCGTCACGATGATCGGCAGGTTGGCCAGGCCTGCCCGTACCGGGCTCCACCCGTAGGCGTACTGGAAGTGGAGAATCAGTCCGAACATCACGCTGGCCATCGCGATGGACGTGCCGATCTGCGCGATGGTGGCGCCACGCACGGTGCCGTTCGAGAAGAGACCCAGGTCCAGCATGGGGGCCGCACTGCGCCGCTCGTGCCGTATGAACGCCGTGGCCGCCACGACGGAGCCCACGATCGACGCGAGGGTGATCGCGGAGAGCCAGCCGTGCTCAACGCCGCTGGTCAGTGAGTAGCAGGCGAGCCCGATGGCGCCGACGCTCAGGACGGCGCCCGGCACGTCGAGCGCGTCGTCGGTCAGGTCCTCCGGCCGGTCGGCCGGTACGCCGAGCCGGACGCCCAGGCACGCGATCACCGCGATCGGGGCGTTCACCACCAGCAGCCACTCCCACCGCACGTGGGCCAGAGCGGTGCCACCGAGCAGCGGCCCGAGGACGAAGCCGGACATTCCGACGACGATCATCACGGTCATGGCGCGCATCCGCAGGGCCTTGTCGTCGAACAGGCGGAAGACCAGCGAGTTCGTGATGGGGGCCATCGCCGCGGCGGCGACGCCGAGTGCGGCCCGCAGGGCGATGAGCTCGCCCGTCGTGGTGACGAGGATGACGCACAGACTCAGCGAGCCGAACACGGCGAGTCCGATCAGCAGCACTCGACGGCGGCCGAGCCGGTCGGCCATCGACCCGGCGGTGAGCAACAGGCCGCCGAAGGTCAGCGAGTACGCCCCGGTGACCCACTGCAACGCGGTCGTCCCGCTGCCGAGGTCGCGGCCGATCGTCGGCAGCGCGATCGACAGCAACGTGTTGTCGACCATCTCGACGAAAAACGCCAGACAGAGGGCAGCCAGGGGAATCCACGCCGCGCGTAGGGACGGGTAGGTGTTGCGTGGCGGAGCTTGAGGCGTGGCGGTGGTCATGACAGTCCTCTCGATCGAACGGCGTTCGGCTATCGAACGGCGTACGATGCGCTACAGTAGAACAACGTTCGATACGATGCAAGACGCGAGGGACGGAAGCCATGGCACGCCTGCAAGACCGCTCGAGCGCGGGACGTCGACGGGCCTCGCACTCGATGGAGTCGGTGCTCACCGAGGCGGTGGCCCTGCTCGACGAGGCCGGCGCGCCGGCGCTGACGTTCCGCGCGCTCGCGCAGCGCCTCGGTGGCGGCGTCGCCAGTATCTACTGGTACGTCGCGAGCAAGGACGAACTGCTCGACCGCGCCACCGACCATGTGATGGGCTCGGTACTGGCCGACGTCGAAAAGCTTCCGGGCAGCGACGACCCGATCGACGACCTTCGCGGAATGGCCGTGACCCTGTTCGACGCGATCGTGCACCGGCCTTGGCTGGGCGCCTACTTCATGCGCAACACCAACGTCCAGAGCAACTCCTTGCGCCTGTACGAGAAGCTCGGCCGGCAGACCCTTCGGCTGGACCTCAGTGCGCGGCAGCGGTTCCACGCCGTGTCCGCGATCGTGGGGGTCGTCGTCGGCTCCGCCATCGACATCGGACAGGAGCCGCCCCAGGAGATCCTCGACGGCGCCGTGGACCGCGACGAGTTCCTCGGCCGCTACGCCCAGGCCTGGCGGGAACTCGACCCCGAGGACTTCCCGTTCGTGCACGAGATCGTCGACGAGTTCGACGGCCACGACGACGTCGACCAGTTCCGCTCCGCGCTGGAGCTGACCCTGACGGGCCTCCGTCTGCAATCCGGCACCTGAGCAGGTCAGGCGCCCTACACCCTGCGGCCGGACCGGCGACACTCTTTGCCGCGCGGGAAAAAAAGACCCTCTCTCGATCCAGTCCCGGCCAAGGCGCAGCCCACGCACGCCAGGGCGCCCGCTCGTCGAGCAAGCCGGAAACGTCGTGACGGCAGCGTGATTGCACCTTCACCCCCGCAGGCAGCCGAGAATCGGCGCCGATTCGTTCAGCCGCCAGTGCTCGTCCGCGACGTGCGCCGCTGACGCACGGCACTTGCCGCCTCCGCCCCCGCCGCCGCATCCGCATCCGCATCCGCATCCGCATCCGCATGACGACGACCGAAGCCTGCCCTTCTCACCCCAGACCTACTTTTGAACATGTTCAACTAGGGGCGTACGCTGATGCCATGAGCGACAGAGCCGCCCTGCTGAAGGGCATTCGCGCATGGTTGGTGTTCTTCGTCGTCTGCCTGGTGCTCAGCGGGGCCACGGCCTTCCCCCTGGTGCACGAACTGCACTGGACCGAGGACCTGTTGCGGTCCCTTTCGGTGCCCGAGCATCTGCCCGCCCTGATGGACTGGATCGAGCGCGTACGCCACGGGCTCGACACCGCGGACGCCGAGTACCCCTTCCTGCTGTACGGCACGGACTGGCTGGCCTTCGCCCACCTCATGATCGCGGTGGCCTTCTACGGGCCGTACCGTGATCCCGTCCGCAACATCTGGGTCGTCGAGTTCGGCATGATCGCCTGCGCCGGCATCGTCCCGCTCGCGCTGATCTGCGGGCCGCTCCGCGGAATTCCCTTCTGGTGGACAGTCATCGACATGTCCTTCGGCTTCCTCGGGGTGATCCCTCTGTACGTCGTACGGAAGCGGATCAAGCGCCTGGAGGCGATCACCTCGCGTCCCGGCCCCGCCCCGGCACTGGCCGTCGAGTAGCGCTCGGCCCGATGCCGGACCGTCGCGGGAAGTCGATCCGGCCGAAGCACCGGCCTGGCCCAGTCCGCTCATGCGAGCGGACTGGGCCCGTGGTCACCCGAGCCGCTTGGCGGTCGAAGAGGCGGTGATCAGCTCTCGGCCGGTCCGCCGACCGCTTCGGTCACGGTCTTGCGCACGATCCGCACCGCGTGTTCCACATCGGCGCGCGTCACGTCCAGGTGGAACACGAAGCGCAGTTGGCCGGGGTACGCCCCGCACAGGAGGCCCCGACGCTCCAGCCGGGAGGCCACCTCGTCGGCATCGAGGCCGGAAGCAGACTTCGCGAAGACCATGTTGGTCCCGCTCGGCTCCACGGTCAGCCCCTTCAGCCCCTTCAGTCCCTCCGCGAACAACGCGGCGTGCGCGTGGTCGTCCGCGAGCCGTGTCACATGGTGGTCGAGCGCGTACAGAGCCGCGGCAGCGAGGACGCCCGCCTGACGCATTCCGCCACCGAGAACCTTGCGCCAGCGTCGCGCACCCGCCACGAACTCCCGGGACCCCACGAGCGCCGAGCCGACCGGCGCTCCCAGTCCCTTGCTGAAGCAGACCGAGACGCTGTCGAAGTGACCGGCGATCCGTCGTGCCTGGTCGTACGGGTCGTCCCCGCCGGCCACCGCGGCGTTGAACAGCCGCGCCCCGTCAAGATGCGTGGCGAGTCCGCGGTCCCGGGCGATCTGCGTGGCCGTCTCGAGGTACTCCATGGACACAGCCCGGCCGCCCACGGTGTTCTCCAGGCAGAGCAACCGGGTTCGGGCGAAGTGCGGGTCGTCCGGTTTCACGGCCGCCGCGATGTCCTGCGGGTCCAGCGTCCCGTCCGCCCGGTGCGGGAGCGGCTGGGGCTGAATGCCTCCGAGCACGGCCGCGCCGCCACCTTCCCACCGGTACGTGTGGGCCATCTGACCGGCGATGTATTCGTCTCCGCGACCGCAGTGGGTCAGCAGAGCGCACAGGTTGCTCTGTGTCCCCGAGGAGACGAACAGCGCGGACTCGAATCCGAGGATCCCGGCGATCCGCTCCTGGAGCGCGTTGACGGTGGGGTCGTCGCCGAAGACGTCGTCCCCCACCTCGGCCTCGGCCATGGCCCGTCGCATGGCCTCGCCGGGCCGAGTGACGGTGTCGCTGCGCAGATCGATCGGGTGACCGGGCTCGTCGCGGGCGGCGTCCGCCCGGTTCCCGGCGTGGGAGACATCGACGGGGTCAGCGGCGCGGGTGCTATCGGTGGTCGACACACGCACACTCTGCCACGGTTGGAGGGACCGCGGCCGTCCGGGGGGACGATGATCACGTAGACCCCGAGCCGACCGCCCCTGCCCCTGCCCCTGCCCCTGCCCCTGCCCGCGAGAAGAGCGCGCTCGTGGTCACGAGGTCGAGGTGTCCGAGGTGCTCGACGGATCCATCCACATGACCTGCCAGCCGTGGCCGTCGAGGTCGAAGAAGCTGCGTGCGTACATGAAGCCGTGGTCCTCGGGGCCGTCCGCCTCGGAGCCGCCCGCGGCGAGCGCGGCCTCGGCGACCGTGTCGACCTCGTCGCGCGTTGACACGCTGAAGCAGTAGAGCGCCAGCGTGTGCGTGGTGGGGTCGGCCATCGGCAGCTTCGCGAACTTCGCGAACGTCTCGTGGCTGAGCAGCATGACGGAGGCCTGCTCGCCGACCAGCATGCAGGCGGCGGTCTCGTCGGTGAACATCGGGTTGTAGCTGAACCCGAGCCGCGCGAAGAACGCCTTGCTGCGCGCGATGTCCGCCACGGGCATGTTCACGAACAGCATGCGACCGGCGTGTGCGGGAGTGGTCATGGTGGCTCTCCAGTCCGAGGTTCGGTGGTGTACGAGGAGGTAGACCGGCCGAGCCCGCGGAACTCATCGGCGGCGCCCGTCCACCTGGGCCGAAGAGACGGAGGCACCCACACACGGCCCGCTGTGACCGTGTCGTGCGGAATCGGGTTGGCGTTCGAGCGGCTGGTCACGGCAGAGTGGCGTGGTGACTGAGCTGTGGGCGCGCGCCCTGACCTGGGCAGAAGTGGATCCGTTGCGGCATCCGTTCGAGCTGGATGAAGATGCGGCGAAGGAGTTGGCCGCTCTTGTGTCGCCCTTGCTGCCGGAGGCCGGCGCCGCGAAAGAGGAGCGTTGGCGTTCGCTGGAGCCGGTGACCGACTTTCTGGTGGACCGGTACGGTCGCTGGGCCTGCGGGTGGAACTGGTCGGTGGGCGAGGGCGACACCGACGGAGGGGTCGTCGACGCCTGGTGCTGCGCCTCCCATTCCGTGACGACGGCTGACGCGACCGCCCCCCTGGTCGTCGCGTCCCTTCTTGAATGGCGTGACTGGCTCGTGGATCTGGCCGAGCGCTTCGCCGCCCTGGCACCGCCGTCGGCCTCGGCCGAGTCCCCCACGGTCCCCTCGACGGATCCGTGGGTGAACTCGGCGGAGTCCCCCATGGACCCCTCGACGGATCCGTGGCATTGGGAGCGGGCGTGCACCCGACTGGTCACCGTGGTGGCCGACCGCACCCAAGCCGAAAGCGGCTGGTACGGGCACTGCATGCAGGTCCTCGAATGGTTCCTCGCCTACAACGGAATTCACGAGCGGCGAGCCAAGGAGATCGTGGAGAACGCGGTCGGTGGGCGTTTCGGCAGCTGGACCGCACCGGACGTCGCGGTGGTCGAGGCGGTGAGCTCGCGGTTCGCCCGGACCGTGGGCGAGCACCGATGAACCACCGGCCCGATCACCACAACGACGCCCTCGCCGACTGGCTGCGCATCCGTACGGAGATCTCCTGGCCCCGCTGGATCGGCGGGCTCCCCGTCGCCGAACGACCGGCGCTCGGCGGCTTCCAGGACTTTTTCACCGCGACACGCGGCGGCCGCGACGCCGAAGGGACCACGCGGGTTCTGACCGCCCTCGACCAGGCTCTCGCCGACGCGGAGCAAGGCGCACAGTTGACCTTCACGCTCATGGCGAACTGGCAGCGGACCGTGCTGCACCGCGACGCCGTGGGCTTCCGCACCATGCCGGCCTTCGCGAAAGGCGGACGAGAGCGCTACGGCCTCGCGCCCGACACACCGGCACGGTTCGAGCACTGCCTCGCCGAAAGCGCCCGCCCGGACCCGCCACTCCCGTCACGCGCCGCCCGGACCTACCTCGATGTCCTCTTCTTCCATCCGTTCGAGGACGGCAACGCCCGCGCGGCCATGCTGGCGCTCGCCTTCGTCCTGGCCCGCGAAGGCGTCCACCTCGACCAGGTCCGCCCGTTGCACACCACACGCTGGGCAGACGACGCCGAGGGCGCGGCCGATCTGGCGGTGCTGCTCGGAATCCTCATCACCGCGGCCGAGCGCCGCCGGTCCAACGGAAGCAAGTCATGACCGGGTTCGACGTCATACTCGACGAACTCGCCCAGAGGCTAAGCCCGATGCGACGCACAGGCGTACGCACCTCATCGACGCGCGGCTCACGAGGCACGGCGTTCCTGCCGGAGATCCCGCGGCCGTCCTGAGGGTGCCCGAGGGAACGCGAACCCTATGCCTGCAACGAGAGCGCCGACCACCGAGCGACGTACGAACTGGCGTGGGACCGCGGCACGGTGAGCGGTGCGTGGGAGTTCTTACGAGAGACTGACGCGGAAGCCGAACCCCTCCTGCCCCACCCACCGCGTGGGCAACTCTGGCTCTGCCCGCCTCCACAGATGGTGGCGGCCGAGCCCGAGGAGTAACGCATGAGCAGGCACAACAGGCGCAGGTCGTCGCTGCGGTCTCGGCTGACCATCGGCGCAGCCGGAGTCCTCGCCGCGGCCGCGGCCGCCACGTCGGTGACCGTCGCCTCGGCGAGGGAGACCCGGCCACGAGGGGACACGGCCAAGGCCGACCATGCCGTCTTCGTCCAGGGCGACGAACTCGACGGCAACACCATCCACGTCTTCAAGCGCGGCAAGGGCGGCGAGTTGACGGCCGCGGGCCGCTACGCGACGGGGGGCAGGGGAGGCGATCAGGTCGACGCTCCCACCGACTCCCTCGCCTCGCAGGGCTCGCTCGTCTACGACGACCGGTCGGGGCGACTCCTGGCGGTCAACGCGGGAAGCGGCACCGTGACGTCGTTCCGGGTGCACGGACAGAAACTGACGGACCGTCAAGTAATACGCACGGGCGGGGACTTCCCCTCCTCGATCGCGGTGTCGGGCCGGCTCGCCTACGTCTTGAACGCGGGAGGTGCCGGGAGCGTCCAGGGTTTCCGGATCACGGCCGAGGGGCTTGAGCCGCTGCGGGGTTCGCACCGCTCTCTCGGGCTGGACAACAAGAAGGTGCCCCTGTTCTCCAGTTCACCGGGTCAGCTCGCGTTCACCCCGGGCGGGGGCCACTTGGTCGTCACCACCAAGTCCGCGAACACCATCGAGGTCTTTCCGGTACGGCGTGACGGGCGTCCCGCGCGCCGGGCGGTGGTCAACGAGTCGGCCGGGGGCGTGCCGTTCGCCATCACCTTCGACCGGGCCGGCCGCATGCTGGTGGCGGAGGCGAAGGACTCCACGGTGAGTACGTACAAGGTGCGTGCCGACGGCACTTTGGACGTCCTCCAGAAGCCCCTGCCGAACGGCCAGAAGACGCTGTGCTGGCTGGAACGCGCGGGTGACTTCTTCTACGGGGGCAACACCGGCAGCTCGACCGTCACCGGCTACCGCACCGACCGCCACGGCAGGCTGGCACTCACCGACGCCGGCGGCGTCGCCACCCCGCCGTCGGCCTCGTCCCAGGGCGTCATCGACCTGGCGGTGACGAAGGACGAAGGCTTCCTGTACGTGCAGAACGCCACGTCCGGCACGGTCGACGGGTTCCGTGTGGGCGCGAACGGGTCCCTGACCAAGGTCACCACCGTCACCGGACTTCCCTCCTTCGCCGAGTCCGGCATGGAGGGCATCGTCGCGGTGTAAGAAAGCGGCCGCCGCCACGATGGGCGCCCCGGGCACCGTCGTCCGGGGCGCCGTGCCGTCCCCGTTCCTTCGTGGCGTGACCGCGGCGCCGCCGTCGCGTCCGTCGACGAGCCGACCGCCACGAGAACGATCGGAGTGGCCGGGCCTCATGGCACGGTTGGCCGGGAATCGATTGGAACGCCATCCGGCCACGTGGTTGCCTGACTTGCCGGCCAGACGGGTCGGTCAGGGGGAGGAGCAAGGCATGTCGGTCAGTCAATATCGGGTCAGGTCCGGTCTGTTCGCCGCGTCCCTGCTGGCCGGGTCGCTGGCAGTGCCTGTAGCGGTCGCCGGGCCCGCGGAGGCCACGGCGCCGGTGTCGTCCGCCGGGACGATGCGAGACCTGGGCACGCTCAGCGACGGAACGTACAGCGTGGGGCGGGCGGTCAACGAGCAGGGCCAGGTCGCCGGCTTCGGGGGCACGGCGGGCGGCAACGACCACGCGTTCCTGTGGTCCGACGCGGACGGTATGCGGGATCTCGGCACACTCGGCGGCGCGGCCAGCTCCGGACAGGCGGTCAACGATCAGGGCCAGGTGGCGGGGTACGGCAACACGACGGAGGGCGCCCTGCACGCGTTCCTGTGGTCCGATGTGGACGGTATGCGCGATCTCGGCACGCTCGGGGGGCAGTTCAGCGAGGCTCTCGGGGTCAACTCCCAGGGGCAGGTGACGGGGGACTCCACGACGGGCGGCAACCGCACCGAGCACGCGTTCCTGTGGTCCGCCTCCGACGGCATGCGGAACCTGGGCACGCTCAGCGGCGGGACGACCAGCGTCGGGCAGGCGGTCAACGATCAGGGCCAGGTCGCGGGGTACGGAGACACCGCGGACGGGAACAGCCACGCGTTCCTGTGGTCCGCCTCCGACGGCATGCGCGATCTGGGCACGCTCGGCGGAAGCTTCAGTCTCGCGGTCGCGGTCAACGACCAGGGCCAGGTGGCGGGGTACGGCGGCACGGCGGACGGCGAAACGCACGCGTTCTTGTGGTCCGCCTCGGACGGTATGCGCGATCTGGGCACGCTCAGCGGCGGAACCAGTTCCGGGCAGGGCGTCAACGAACAGGGTCAGGCCACCGGGTTCGCCACCATGGAGAACTGGGACAACCATGCGTTCTTGTGGTCCGCCTCGGACGGCATGCGCGATCTGGGCACGCTCAGCGGCGGAACGACCAGCCTCGGGCAGGGGATCAACGGGCAGGGCCAGGTGGTGGGGTACGGAGACACGGCGGACGGCAGCACGCACGCGTTCCTGTGGACGCCCTAGCGTCGCGCTCCCGCCGAGGACGCCGCACGGCTTGCGCCCGAGTCTCACCGACCAGAGGTCATGGGAGGCCGCTTACCCGCCGTGTTCGGCCTGCGCCACGTGCGCGGACCCCGGGGTGCGTGCGGCCGCCTTCGCTCGTCCGGGCAGATCGGATCAGTCGTCCTTTCCCGGGGGCTTCTTCGGCAAAGTGGTGAACCTCCGCCGGACCGGGGCACGGTGATCGACTCCGAGGAAGTTCTGGAAGTCCCAATAGACGCCACCTTCAAGGCGTCCGTACGCGTCGCCCGGGCGGGCGGGGCTGTTGCGTGGGTCGTCCTCGTCCTCCCAGTCGAGGTCCTCGTACGCGGGGTCGTCGACGCGGTACTGGGTCAGGTAGGCACGCGCATGCTCGATGTCCAGGTCCAGAGCCGGGAATTGGGCCAGCAGGAGATCGGGGCGCCCCTGGCACGGAACGTCGCCGAAGAACGAGGAGAAGTCGCCCGTCGTCTGCTGGAACCGGTCGATCGCCGTGCCGTGGTGGAACAGCTCACAGCCCCAGAAGTCGTCGTCGTAGATGAAGACCAGCAGCCCGGGGCAGTCGTAGGTGCGCGAGACGTGGAGCTGGGCGCGTCGGCGCAGGTCCCACTCCCAACCCCGGGTCCATTCCAGCACGGTCCAGTCGCCGCGCCGCTCGGACAGGGCGTAGGAGTCGCGGTTGACGTCATCGACGTCCTCCAGCTTGAGCGTGTGCTCCTCGCCGCGCCAGAAATCCTCCAGCGCGGCGTACACCTGCTCGTGGTCGACGCCGTAGAACAGATTGGTGCGCCGGAATGTACCCAAGCGTGCCCCCCAAGGCATGTCGTCGGTGAGCGGCGGCAGGTGCGTTCACCCCGCCCTCGTCGCGGCCCCCCGTCGAGAGAATCCCCCGGTCGTCTCGACGGGACGCCGGCGGCCACATTAACCCCCGACCCCCCGTTCCGGCGCGGCCGTTTTCCCGGCCTGAGGCACCGGGCCCCTCCCCCGCGCGCGGCCCCTTCGCACATCGACTTCCGAGGAGAGGGCGACACGGACGGACGAAGAACGCCGCCGTACGGCCCCGGTGTCCGGAGAGACCGATAGGGTCGACGGGGTCCGGACTCAGGCCGTGGATGGAGTGTGTCGGGTGGTTCGGGTTGCGGTGCTCTCCGCGGGATCGTGGGGAACGGCCATGGCGAAGGTCTTCACCGACGCCGGCGGTGACGTCGTCGTCCATGCCAGACGGGCCGAGGTGGCCGACGCGATCAACACCGTCCACCAGAACCCTCGCTACTTCCCCGACGTCCTCCTGCCGCCCCGCCTCCGGGCGACGACGAGCGCGACGGAGGCCCTCTCCGGTGCGGCGTACGCAGTGCTGTCGATCCCGGCACAGACGCTGCGGGGGAATCTCGCCGCCTGGGCCCCGCACATCGGCGCGGAGGCGATCGTCGTCAGCATGATGAAGGGCATCGAGACGCACTCCGGGCTGCGCATGTCCGAGGTGATCCACGAGATGACCGGCATCCCCTTCGAGCGGATCGCCGTGCTGTCAGGACCGAACCTCGCGCGGGAGGTCGCGGCCGGGCAGCCGGCGGCGTCCGTCATCGCCTGCCCCGACGAAACCGTGGCCACCGCGCTGCGGACGGCCTGCCACACCCCGTACTTCCGCCCCTACACGTCCACCGACGTGGCGGGCTGCGAGCTCGGCGGCGCCACCAAGAACGTCATCGCCCTCGCCGTCGGGCTCGCAGCCGGGCTCGGTCTGGCCGACAACGCCCGGGCCCTGCTCATCACACGCGGCCTCGCGGAGACCGCCCGGCTCGGCGCGGCGCTGGGCGCCGACCCGCTGACGTTCTCCGGACTCGCCGGGGCCGGTGACCTCATCGCCACCTGCTCCTCGCCGCTGTCCCGCAACCGGAGCTTCGGCGAGTACCTCGGGCAGGGCATGAGCATCGACGAGGCCACCCGGGCCACGCACCGGACGGCGGAGGGCGTGAAGTCCTGTCGGGCGATCCTGGGCCTGGCCCGGACCCACGGCGTCGAGATGCCGATCACCGAGGTGGTCGCCTCGGTGATCGACGGTACGGCCACGGTGGCGGACGCCGCCGCGGCCCTGATGTCCCGGACCCCGAAGGCCGAGCACCACGGCGCCCGATCCTGACAACCCCCGGCCGGGGATGAGCGATCACGGCCCGCCGGTGCTGCGGCGGGCCGGCCGGCCGCTCGGCGTGGACACCTCCTGCCATGCCTGGATCGTGTTCCGGGCCGGGCACGGCTGGGCAGGGCACCGCCGGGCAGGGCGCCTTAACCCCCGAGAGATGTGTGGGAAACGGCGTCTCCCGTAAGACGGTTGGCCACCGAGCGCATCGCGTGGCGCAGGGCGTGGCGCGTCTCCTCGGAGGCGTCGCGGGTCTCGAAGCCGTGGTGGCCGTTCGGTACGTCGACCAGTTCCAGGTGTGCCCCACAGCCCTTGGCCGCGCTCACGAACGCCTCCACGGTGGCGGCGACCTCGGGTGTCTCTCGCCCCGCGCGGAGCAGGACGAGGGGCAGGGTGCCGGCTTGCGAGACCGCCCGGACCGGGTGGAACCGGCTGCCGGTCAGCCCCCAGTCGGGCGGCGGCGCCAGCAACGGGTACGAGGTGACCAGGCAGCGCAGCCAGGCAGGGGGGTGCCTCAGCCAGTCCGCGGTGAGCAGCGCGCCGCTGGAGAAGAACCACAGGGCGATCCGGTCGGCGTCCACCCGGGGATCGGACCGCACCAGTTCCACGGCGGCGGTGACGTCCGCGGCGGCGCTCTCGAAGTCGCCGACATCGTGCAGCCGGTGGTCGAGGGTCGCGCCGATCACGCCCTCGGCGGCCGCCAGACGGGCGTGTCCCACCAGACTCGGCCAGTCACGCGGGGTCGGCAGGACACCGGCGGGCACCGGACCGCCGTGCACGAGGACCACGGCCGGTCGCGGGCCCTTGGCATCGGGGACGTACAGGTCGACATGTCCCCTGCGGTCGCGGGGTACTTCGGGCACCTCCAGCGGGAACGGCCGCAGATGCACGGGCGTCGCAGAGGCGTCGGCCGGTCGCAGGCGGCGCCCCTCGCCGGCGGCAGCGCGCAGCAGGACGTCCGCCAGGGCGCCGGGGCAGGACAGCATCGGCCAGTGTCCCGTGGGCAGTTCGAAGAAGGCGACCTGGGGGTCGGTCAGGGCCGCCATCGCGGGGTCGCCGAGATCGACGCGCTGTTGCACCAGGTCGATACCGACGCCGTTACGCGTGCACAGCACCCCGGTGCTGGGAACCGCGGCCGCCGCTCCGGTCAGACGCAACGGCTGGAGCAGGGTTCCCAGCGGCTGCGGCGCGGCCAGGTCCGTGAGCCGCTCCAGTGCCGCGGCGGAGAGGCCGGCCGTACTGCCCCAGCACTGCCACTCACCATCGGACGGCGGCGCCAACTCGCCTTTGAAGGGGTCGTGTTGGGCCTGGTCGGACAGCTGTGCGCGCAGGACTCGGTCCGGTACGGCAGCCAGGGCAGGGACGCCGTTCTGTGGCATTCCGCAGTCCAGGTACACGATGCGGGCGACGTGCTGAGGCCGCCGGTCGGCGGCACCGAGCACCGGATGGATGCCGTAGTCGTGGCCGACCAGCACGATCTCACCTCCGGGCGCCGGGCCCACCGCGTCGATCACCGCGATCACGTCCGCGATGTGCGTCTCCAGATCGACGGGGACCGATGGTGCGGGGCGCCCCGCACCGACTCCGGTGAGCGGGACCGCGTGCACCTCGCCGCCCGCCTCCGCCAGTCGTGCGGCTGTCTCCTGCCACACGCCGGCGCCGGTGAACACGCCCGCCACCATGATGAACACGGTCATGACTGTCTCCCAGGGTCCGACATCTGACGTCACGCCGGTCGCGTGCGTCCAGGTCCGCGGACCTGGACGTGGCCCCGGTCCGCGTGCGCCAGTACCGTAGGAACTCCCCCAGAGGGAGGTTCAACTGTCGTCGCACGAGGTTGTGTGGACCATCGGTGAGCTCGCCGAACGCGCGGGTGCCACCGTGAAGACCGTCCGCTTCTACTCCGACCGCGGTCTGCTGCCCGAGGCTTCCCGCAGCGGCGGCGGGCACCGCCGCTACGGCCCTGAGGCGTTGGAGCGGCTGCGGTTGATCCGGTCCCTGCGGACCCTCGGTCTGCCGCTGCCCGAGGTGCGCCGGGTCCTTGAGGACGAGGGCGCGGCGGGCCGTGTGCTGGAGGAAGCCGTCGCGGGTCGTCTTCGTGAACTGGGCAGTGAGGTGCGGGCGTTGCGCTGGCGGGAGGCGGCGCTGCGGCTGGTGCGGGAGTGCCCGCCGGTTGAGCGGGCGGACGTGCTGGGACTGATCGGCGCGGTGAACGTCCCGCCGAGCACGGCGCCGCTGGCCCGGTTCTGGCGTGCCTGGCTGCCGCCGCGGATGCCGGCCCGGGCGACGTCGGCGTTCTTGGAGGTGGCCGTTCCACAGCCGCCCGCTGAGCCGGACCCGGCGCAGGTGCTCGCCTTCGCCCGGCTGCATGCGATGACGACGGCTCCCTGCCCGGGCGGCCGGCGGCCCCAGCCGGACGTGCACCGTGTGGGCGGGGCCGTCGGGGCGGCCGCGCTGTACGCGGGTCTCGCCGAGGCGTACGAGCTCGCGGGCCCCCAGCTGCGGCGGGCACGGGACCCTTACCCGGGTGAGGCGCTGGACGCCTACGTGGCGGCGTACGCGAGCGCTTACGACAGCCGCGACAGCCGGGAGTTCCGCCGCTCGCTGGCCCCCCGGCTCGCCGCCGATCCGCGTCTGGACCGGTACTGGGAACTGACGGCCGTGGTGCTTGCGCCGCCGGGCGGCGCGCCGGTACCGACGCCGGGTTCCGCGGACGACTGGCTGTGCGCGGCGCTGGATCGAGACAACGCCGCGGCCGCGTAGATCACAGGGCCAGGAAGCCCGTACGGGTCTTCCTGGCCCCGCCCACCCAGTCGACGGCATTCACGCACGACGGCCGGCTGGAGGAGGGCGCGTTCACGCACGTGGACCTCGGCCGTCGTCCATCCAGCGCACCGCCTGACGGCCCGGCGCGGGGCCCGACCGCGCTGCGGTCAGGCCCCGCGATCGAGGACGGGGACGGAACCCTGATCCCCGGAGGGCATCCATCCCGTCTTCCCACTTCCCACCCCGGCGCCCTGTCCTATCAGGGGGGCCGGAAGCCGGGAGGCCGGCACACCGGGACGCCGGAGGCCAGGACGCCGGGACGGACCGAGCGGCGCGGCCAGGCCGTCAGCGGTTGGTCGTGGTGCCGATGTCGACGATGTGGTTGTACCGCTCCACCAGCACGAAGAGCTTGGTCTTCTGCGTCGTCCCCCCGCTGCCGAAGGTCAGGGTGACGATCACCTCATGGCCGTTACCCACGGCGCCGTTGTCGGTCACCTTCCACTGTGCCGGGAGGTTCTGGGCACGCAGGACGCCGTCCGCCCCGTTCTCCTCCTCCCAGGCCGCCAGGCGCTGGGCGAATTCGGGCGTCAGGTAGTGCTTGCGAAGCACCGCGGCCAGCGTGGCGTCCGGGTCCTCGTAGTCGCCCTTCGCGTCGATGTACGCGCCGTAGAAGTCGGCGACCCGGGTCACCGCCTGGCCGGAGATGCCGCTGACCGAACGCGGCGCGACCGCGGACACCTTCGCGGGGGCCGGGACGGACGCCTGTGCCGACGCGGTGAGCCCCAACGGCAGGGCCACGGCGGCGACAAGGCCGACGATCAGAGGGGTGCGGCGGACGAGCTTGCGGGCGGTCGTGTTGCTCTTCATCAGTGTGCTTCCCCGATTTCGGTGGGTTGAAAGGTACGTCGCCGTGTGCGGTAGGGCCCGTCGACCCTCGTGGTGTGAGGGCGGCTCCGGCGACAGCAAGAGCATTGGCGGCCCCCCGGTCCGAGCACAACGGAGGCCGTCTCATCCGCAACGGTGGAACCGTCCCAGGCCGTTTGACCTCTCTTTATCAGGAGTGCCTGGGATGCCGTCCTGGGACGCGAGGCAGGGGGGAACCGGTGTCGCCCCAGGACGAGGTGGAGGAGTTCGCGGCGCTGCTGCGGCGTCTGAAGGCGCGTACGGACCGCAGTTACGCGGCACTCGCGCGCCGTCTGAACATGAACGCCTCGACGCTGCACCGGTACTGCGCGGGGGACGCCGTGCCGCTCGGCTTCGCGCCCGTGGAGCGGTTCGCCGCGATGTGCGAGGCCAGTCCGGCCGAACGGATCGAGCTGCACCGGCGGTGGGTCCTCGCCGTGGCGGCACGACAACGGCCCCGGACGGCGACCGAGGCCGCACCGGAAGTCCCCGGAGCGCGCTCGGCGGACAGCGGGAGCCCCCAGGCCGACGGGGCGACCGAGCTCGCGTCCGCGGCAGCCGCCGACTCCAGATCCACGTCGGCCGCCGACTCCGTGCCCGCGGCGGTGCACGGTCCCTCCCCCGGTCCCCGGCAATCCCCCGCGCAGAGCGTCGTCGACTCGTCGCACGAGCTCGACACCGCGTCGCACCCCGCCTCGCGAAGGCCTTGGTTCGGGCGCCGCGCAGCGGTCACGGCGGCTGTCGTGACCACACTGATCGCCACCTTGGGCAGCCTGTCCGCCCTGCCGTACGGGCACTTCTGGGCCACCGGCGGCAACCAGGCGTCCGGCACGACGACCACGAGGACCGCGGACGCACGGCGCGACTCCCCCACACCGTCCGCACCCGCGTCCGCCACGCACCGCCGGCCGCCCGGCGCGCCGTCACCGAAGGCACCCGCGGCGGGCGACCGCTACCGCTCGTCGAGCCCGTCCGCGAACGAGTCCGCCGAGGGCGCCCCCGCCGCGCCGCCCCTCGCCTGGACCGCGAACTCCCAGCTCTGGGAGCTCGGTTGCAATCACGCCTACGTCATCGACAAGGCACCCCAGCAGGTGCCGCCACCCCCGGCCCCCCAGGACGCCGCTCCCTGGGCCCGTACACAGGACGCGGTGCACGGCGGCCAAACCCTCGTGGCCGTCTCCGTGCAGGGGCGAACGGACACGGCCGTCGTCCTGGAGGCGCTGCGGGTCCGCGTCGTGGGACGGGCCACCCCGGTGAAGGGCACCGTCTACACCACGGGCCAAGGTTGCGGCAGCGACATGAACCCCCGCTCGTTCGCCGTGGATCTGGACAGGGACCGCCCGATCGCCCGCTCGGTCCAGGGCAGTGAGGACGGCAGGAGCACGCCGGCGATGCGCATGCCCTACCGGGTGTCCTCGAAGGATCCCGAGGTGCTGCTGGTCGACGCCCGAACCGCCGGCTGCGACTGCCGTTGGTACCTGGAGCTGGACTGGTCCTCGCAGGGCCGCACCGGCACGGAGCGCATCGACGACCACGGCATCGCGTTCCGCACCAGCGCCATCAAGGGCCTGCCGCGCTACTGGTACGCGCACGACGGCTGGACCCCCCTGACAAGCTGAGCGATATGGTCGGCGCGGACTCCACCTCCTGCCGTGCGCATCGCATCAGCACCGGGCCGGAGCCCGCTCCCGCCGCCGAGAGTTGCCGGCAGACGCGCCGGACCCTCTCGGCATCGTCCTGATCAAGAACTTCATCCGCACACGGCGACAGCTCGCCGGCTCAGCGATCGACCACCCATCGCGCGCCGGGAGGCCAGGTGCCCTTGCCGACGATGTGCTCCACGATCCTGAACGCTTCCTCAAGCGGAACGGTGTCCTCGTCCAGGTACACGTCGTACTGCCCGTCGGAGAGGAGGAAGCCGTCGCTCGATCCCTCGGACCCGGGGTCGACGGCGTGCTCGCCGGGGTCTCCTTCACCGTCCATCAACACCACCATCGCCCGCTTGGTGTTGGTCACCACGGCCAGCCTGCGGTCTGACGAACTTGTCAGCCACGTGTCGAGCTCGCCTTCGCCGATCCTCGCCCGGAGTGTCTCCAGCACCGCCTCGGCCGACAGCACCGCGGTGCTGTCGTCGATCACCCAGGACTCGGTCATGGGCTCGACGATCTCATGACCGGATCGGGGAGGCGGACCCTCGACGAGGCCGGCCCTGGAGGAACACGAGGCCCTGATCCGAGGTGTCCTCACCCGCCTCGTCGATGCCTGGACAAGCCGTGTCACGGATGACCCCCCGATGACCGTCCGCAAGGCCCCGCCAGAAACCGATGGGCCTGCGGCCGCCGAGCTGCGAAGATGCCTCTGTTTCCCAGATGGAGGACATTTGTTCGTTTTCGCGTGTGCGGGATGTGGCTCCGAGCTGACCGTCCCGCTGTCCCAGGTCGCCCTGCCGGTCCACGCGCATCAGGTATACGGGAACGGGGCTCAACTCCCGGTGCTCATGGAGTCGGGCACGTTCGCCGTGGAGCCGGAGCCCTCGGGGCCGCCATGGCGGAGGTGGGCGGAGATCCATCCGGACGAGGCCGTCGCCCGCGGCATCTACGCGCCGGTCCACGCCCTGTCCGACGGCGCACCCGGCGCGATCGTCATCGCACCCGGCGACGCCCGCGGCACCGTGCTGATCCCGGAGAATCGCGGAGACGGAAACTGCTGTGGTCTCGACGGAGCCGCCGGCCCCAACGTGGCGTGCATGGAGTGCGCCCTCCCCGTGGCGAGCCGCGTCGACGACTGCTCGCTCTGGCAGGCGATGTGGCTCGACCCGAACGCCGTGCGCCGCGTTCCCGTCGGCGGCGTCACCGCACCGCTCACCTGGGCCGAGCTGACGGCGGAAGGCAAGGGCACGCCTCCCTTCGAGCCGATCGCCGACTGGGGGTCGCGAGTGAAGGCAGGCCACTGGTCGCATCACCAGTGGTCGTGGAGCCCGCGGTGGGAGGCGGCCGCCGGCCGGGCACTCGCCCACCTCCTCGCGGCTTCGGAGGGCCGACCGGTGACCGTGCCGGGCGGGTTGGCCGGGGAGGTGTTCCAACCCGCGCTCGACTCCATGCTGCCCGCCGGTCCGCGGGCGCGGCACGCGGTCCTGGCCGGACCGGGACGGCCGGCTCCCGGCGCGGACGCCGACATCCTCCTCGTGCCGACCCATCCGCAGACGGGGGACGTATGGTCCCCTGCTGCCGACGCGACGGCATACTTGGTGCCACTTCCGTTCGGAGTGTGGCTGTGGCTGGCCCGCCCTGGGCCGGACTCGACCGCCCGCGAGCCGGACCTGCCCGTCCCCGCGTCGGGCGGCCTGCCCGACGGTGTCCTCCGCGACGATTTCGACCCGCCCGCACCGCACCCCCATCACCTGTTCCGGGCCGACCCGGAAGCGTTCCGGCACACCCTTGTTCGACTGCCGACCGTCTCCAGCCCATGGCTGCGCGAGATCCTCGACCGTCTCACGCAGCACCAACGCGCCGGATTCATCTGACCCTTGCCCGGCCACGCGGCCGGCCCACCTGGCCCCGCCTGGCCCCGCCTGGCCCCGCCTGGCCCCGGCCGACCTCGGCCACGGGGCCGACCGGGCCGGTCCCGGCCGACCTCGATCACACGGACGGTCGGGCCGGCCCCAGCCGCGTACTCACCACACGCCCACTACGAGCAGCAAGGGCGCCGGTGCGCCGCTCGCTCACCCCGGAGAATGCGGCAGTGCCGGCCGCCGAGCCGGGCACCCGGCCGACAGGTTCGGTACCTCGGGATCCATCCTTGGGATCCGCGAAGACATCGGCGTCGCCCACCGAGCCCAACCCCAACTCCTCCTCAGGGCTGGGCAGGAGCGACGTGACGCGGAGCAACTCCACACCCCTCGACTACTACCCACCCAAGTGATTCGAGGCGCATCGCTCCCGATCCCCGCGACCACGAACTGCGCCTGCAACCACCCAGCCTCGCCGCTACGAGACTCGGAACAGCCCACGGGACACAGTTGGTCGCCCCCGGTGCCGCCCACGGGCTTCACGTGAGGCCTGGTCCATCGGTCACTTTGCAGAACCTTTGACGCGCCCTCCAGTGACTGCGCGTTAGTCCTCCTGCCCGGTGAGGCCGGGCAGTGGAACGGTCCGAGGGTCCGGTCTGCCGGAGGCGGGCAGGTAGGGCCCGCATTCGAGGCCGCCCGCCGTTCTTGACAGCTCCATCGGCCCGGCGCGACGGACGTCCCCAAGGTCGCTCACCGTGAACTGCCGTACCAGAAACTTCTGTTGATCTCGTTGACACGCCGCAGGCACGCGCGTTCACTCGTCTCTCATGCATGGCAACGTTGTCAGGCCGTCGGAGCGACCGGCACCGTTGCCGCTCGTCGGCGTGCGCTCTTCGGCACGCCGACTCCTCATGTGCGAAGTGGGACCCCGCTGTGGAGGCAACCGATGGCAAGACCCCGACGTTCAGCCGCTCCACGTAACCGCAAGAGATTCCGTCAACGCCTGGCCGTGGTGTCCGTCATGGGCATCGCCGTGCTTCCGCTCCCCGTGATCGGGAACGCCCACGCGGCGAGCGCCGCGGCCCCGGGTTTCGTCAAGGACCCCGCGTCCCTGGTCAACCCCCTCATCGGCACCTCCGGTGCGGTGGACACCTTCCCCGGCCCCGACATGCCCGCCGGCATGGTGCAGTGGGGTCCGGACACGACGCCCGACCGGCCCTCGGGCGGCGGCTACGAGTACGGCGACAGCAAGATCTCCGGCTTCAGCCTCACCCATGTGTCCGGGCCCGGCTGCGGAGTCGCCGGTGACCTGCCCGTCCTGCCGGTCACCGGAGCGCTGTCCGGCAGCCTCGGCGGCACCTCCGTGGGCTTCCGCCACGATGACGAGAAGACCGGCATCGGCTCCTACAAGGTGACCGACGCGAACGGGGTCACCACCCAGCTGACCGACACCACCCGCGCCGGTCTGGGCGCCTTCACCTTCCCCGCGGGCCGGCAGGCCAACCTGCTCTTCAAGCTCAGTGGTGGCGCCACCCAGGTGGACGGGACCCGTGTCCAGGTGGTGAACAAGAAGGAGATCAGCGGCTCGATCGACAGTGGTCACTTCTGTGGTGCGAGCAACCGGTACACGCTGCACTTCGACATCAAGTTCGACCAGCCGTTCACCGCGAGCGGCACCTGGGTCGGGGGCACGATCAACCCGAGCGCGACCTCGCTGAAGGCGGGCAAGGTCCGGCAGAATCTGCCGACGCACCCGTCGAAAGCGCTGAAGGAGAAGCACTTCACCGTTCCGGCCGCCCCGTCCCCGACGGTGCACAAGGCCGGCGGCACACGATCCGTCTCCCCCTCCCCCGCGGCGACCGCGGGCAGCGCACCCGCCAAGTCGGCCACGGGCAAGGCCAAGTCGAGCGCCGAGCCGCCGACGACGGGTGCGAACGGGATGTACCTGACCTTCGACACCTCCACCAATCCCACCGTGCGCGCGAAGGTCGGCATCTCGTACACGAGTGACGCCGGTGCGGCGGGCAACCTCTCGCGCGAGATCAAGAACTGGGACCTCGGCGCCGTACAGCAGGCCAACCACGACGCCTGGAACGCGGTGCTGAACAAGGTCCAGATCGGCGGCGGGTCCGCGGACCGGCAAGTGCAGTTCTACACGGCGCTCTACCACGCGCTGCTGCACCCGAACGTCTTCTCGGACGCCGACGGCCAGTACATGGGCATGGACAACCAGATCCACAAGCTGGCCAAGGGACAACAGGCCCAGTACGCCAACTACTCGGGCTGGGACACCTACCGCTCCCAGACCCAGCTGATGGCGATGGTCGAGCCCAAGGTCACCAGCGATGTCGTCACCTCGATGCTCAACGGGTACGACCAGACGGGCCTGCTTCCCAAGTGGGCGTCGAACAACGGCGAGAGCTACGTCATGGTCGGCGACCCGGCAGCCGGCATCATCGCCGACTCGTACGCCTTCGGGGCCCGGAGCTTCGACACGGACAAGGCGCTCGCGGCCCTTCAGCACGAGGGCACGTCCCCGAACAACGACCGTCCCGGCGAATCGGTGCGGGACGCGAAGGGCTACCTCCCGCTGGACGAGAACGGCTACAGCTGCTGCAACTTCTACGGGCCGGTCTCCACGCAGTTGGAGTACGACTCCGCGGACTACGCCGTGGCCGCCTTCGCGAAGGCACTGGGCAAGACGTCCGTCTACACGAAGTTCGCCACCCGCGCGCAGGACTGGATGAACGTCTTCAATCCGCAGACCGGGTACATGCAGGGCAAGAACAAGGACGGCCAGTTCGCGGGCGGGTTCACCCCGGGCACCTCCAACGGCTTCGTCGAGGGTACGTCGGCGCAGTACACGCCGATGGTCCCGTTCAACCTGCGGCAGCTCATCCAGGCGCGGGGCGGAACGCAGGCGTACTCGTCCTACCTGGACAGCCTGTTGGACAACGTTGCCCATCCCGGCGGCACCGACGCCGACCTGAGCAATGAGCCGAGCGTCGAGATCCCGTGGGAGTACGCCTACACGGGCGAGCCGTGGAAGACCCAGGCGGCGGTTCGCGACGCCCAGCAGAAGCTGTACTTCAACGCGCCGGTCGGTTCGTTCGGCAACGACGACCTCGGCGCGATGAGTTCCTGGTACGTCTGGTCCGCCCTCGGCATGTATCCCGAGACCCCGGGCGCGGACACCTTGGTGCTCGGCAGTCCGGCCTTCCCGGTGGCCAAGGTGACCCTCGAAAGCGGCAAGGCGGTGCAGATCAAGGCGCCCCAGGCCGCGCCCGACGCGCCGTACGTGCAGTCGCTCGACGTCAAGGGCAAGCCGTGGAAGACCTCCTGGCTGACCTACCAGCAGTTCACGGGTGCCGGCACGCTCGACTTCACCCTCGGCACCCAGCCCGACAAGTCGTGGGCGTCCGACCCGTCCGCGGCGCCGCCGTCGGACACCACGGGCGGCGACCGGGTGCTGGCCGCGACCGGCCCCACCAGCGACGGCCTCGTCCTCCAGCCGGGTGCGTCCGGTGACGGGACGCTGAAGCTGACCAACCTCGGCAGCAAGGCCGTCACGGTCGACTGGAAGGCCACGGCACCCTCGGGCGTCACGCTGGACACGGCATCCGGCTCACTGACGGTGGCCGCGTCCGGCAGCGCCGAGACCAAGGTCCATGTGACGGCGGGCTCGAACGAGGGTACGTTCCCGGTCACCTTCGCGCTGACCGACCACAGCACCGGTACCGCGGTGGGCAGTGCCGCCCTCCGCGTGGCCGTTGCGAAGGCGGGTGCGCTGTGGCCCTACGACACCAATGAGGGCGTCTTCCCCGACGGGGCCACCTTCTCGGCCGGGTTCGACGGCGGCGGCTGGGCGTTCTCGCAGAACGCGCTGTCGGCGGCCGGGGTCACCAACGGCTCGGCCGTCACGGCCGACGGCATCTCCTACACCTGGCCGACGGTGACGTCCGGTCAGCCGGACAACCTGGAGATGGCCGGCCAGACCATCACCATGCCGGCCGGCACTTCAGGTGCGTCCCTCGGCCTGCTGGGCTCGGCGACCAACGCCCCGGTCGACGGCAGCGGGGTCTCGGGCACACTGACCGTCGACTACACCGACGGCACCACGTCCCAGGCGACGGTCGGCTTCTCGGACTGGACGCTCAACGGAGGCGGCAGCAAGCCGATTCCGGGTGACACGACGGCCGTCTCGACGGCCTACCGGAACACGGCGAGCGGAGGTCGGGACAGCGTGAAGACGTACGTCTTCTCGACGAAGGTCCCCCTCGACGTGTCCAAGCAGGTGGCGTCGATCACCCTTCCGGTGACGGGCTCCACCGGCACTGTCCACCTGTTCGCCTACGGCTTCGGGCAGTGAGGCACATCAGTCCCTGACGGCGGAGGGCTGGTTCCGGTCACGATCCCCGGGACCAGCCCTTCGGACGCGAGCGGCCCGTGCCGGCGCCGCCCGCCGTCGCGCACCTCACCGGGCCCGCGACAACCCGCGAGCCGGCGGACGGGGCCGGCTGTCAGACCTGGAGCCGGCCCGATCCGCCGCACCCGTACGAGGCCCGGTCTCTCGCCCCGTGGCAGCTCCGGGCCTGAGCCTCAACTCCCGTTCCCGTCGTCACCCGCAGACCGCAGGCTGCCCCGGCCGGCCAGGCGCCTAAGATCAAGCCACTGGTACGAAGGGGGTGCGCGATGAACGGCCGCGCATGGAAGTGGGCACTGATGTCAATCCCGGCGGCGCTGTCGGTCTGCGCATGCACGGGATGGGGCGGCTATCCGCCTGCGAAGAACGTCCACGACTCTCAGCTCATAGGCACCTGGCACGCCCGGAAGTGCGACACCACGCTGACCTTGAATCCGGACAGATCGGCGTCCGCGACCGGCGTCCCTACCGAGATGGAACTCGACGGCAAGGTCACGCAGAGGGTCAGCGGGAACGGCACCTGGAAGATCGACGACTTCGGTGGTGAACAGCAGCTCGATGTGGTCATGGGGGACGAACACACCCCGTTCGACCTCTACCGGGACAAGGGACGTCTGCTGGTGGCTCTGACCGTAGGGGATCCCGACAACGCGAACTCGTGCGTCCTGACCCGACAGTCGAAAACCGCGGCCTACGCTCCAGCCCCTGTACGGCAATGAGGTACCGCGACCAGCGCAACCGGCCGACCGTCACCGGCCCCGGCCCCCGACCGACCAGGCAATGCTCCACGCCTGGCGGGTGAGATCATCTGTGGATGTCGGACGCACAGTTGCCCCCGGGATGGTCCCTTCAGCAGATCCGTGACGTGTCCGGGGACCGCGAGGCTGTCGCTCTGAGCAAGGACCGGGCGGTGAAGTGGGTGGCCCGCCCCGGAGCCCACGACCAGGTGCTGCATCCGGAGATCGTTCTCGGATTCCACGCTCTGTGCCTTGTGAAGCCTGTCCATGACGACGACTGGTACATGGGCAGTCTGTACGACGACGGCAGCATCGACTGTTGGGCGGCCTACGGTGATCTGTACGAGGCGCTGCGAGGTCTGTAGCGGCATGCAACGTCTGTAGGGGCATGCGACCAGGCCGCTCCGCGGAAACCGACGTGCAGGCAATCCCATGCCGCCTTACCTGGGCGCCGCGCGGGCCCGTTCGAGGGATACCCGGCCGGCACCCGGCCGCTCGGCGAATGCGCAGGTCGACACCAGCCGCCCCACGCTTGAGGCCGGCGGCCTCGCCGCGCGCGGCAGGTCGCACGCGGCAGGTCGCACGCGGCGGGGATGCACCGGGGTCAGTCGTCGATCAGGTCGAATTCCTCCCAGGGCCCGATCGTCGTACGGTTGGCGATCAGCGGATCGGCGCCGGCGTTCTCGGCGGTGACGTAGTCGCCGTTGATCATGGACTTGAGGCTGACGCTGCCGTCGCCGTTGTGGACGAGCTGGAACTGCTCCCAGGTGCCGACCGCGGTCACCTTGGCCAGCAGCGGGTCGGCGCCGGCGTTGTCAGCGGTGACGTACTTGTCGTTGGCGTGGGCGCGGAGCGCGACGGAGCCGTTGCCCTGGTCGATCAGGTCGAACTGCTCCCAGGGTCCGATGGCGGTGCGGTTGGCGATCAGTGGGGCGGCACCGGCGTTGTCGGCGGTGACGTAGTCGCCGTTGGCGTGCGCTTTGAAGGAGACCACAGAACCGTTGCCGGGCGTGCCGCCGCTGCCGTCGATGCCGATCTGTACGGTGCCCAGGTGTCTGGCGGTGGTCGCCGGGGATCCGGAGACCTGTGCGTAGGGCAGCGCCGTGGTGGGGGCCGCGACCTGCTCGACCAGGTAGGACTGGCCGGAGACGACCGGCACGTCGAAGGTGGTGGCGGTGGTGGAGGAGACCACCACCGCGTTGCCGGAACCGTTGACGACCTGAACCGCCTTGCCGGGCCAGGGGTTACGGACCTTCATCGTCCGTGACGAACCGGCCTGGATGGCCACGGTGACCGGGCTGCCCCCCTGCACCTGCACGTTCACCCTGGTGTTGCCCTGCACCGCGACGGTGCCGCTGACGTCCCAGCCGGCCGGCCACGCCGGGGCGATCCGGAGGGTGCCGTCGTAGTCCTGCACGAGTGCCTCGTCGAGTGCGGTGGCCACTCCGGAGAGCTGCTCGATGTAGCCCTCGGTGCCGACGGAACTGCCCAGGTCGGACAGGCCGTTGATGTACACCTGGTGGGCCTGTGTGATGGCGACCAGCCGGGAGGCGACCTCACTGGCCATGCCGAGGCGGGCGGCGTCGATCGCGTCCATGTTCCAGTCGTTGCCCGCGCCGTAGAACACCCGGTGGTTGTAGGTGCGCACCGCGAGATCGTGCAGCGCGCCGGGGTCGTCGGTGATCAGGTTGTACGGCCACACCGGCTCCAGGTCGATGTTCTCGCCGTTCCTGGTCGTCGCGGTCGGCTGGTAGGACCAGGCGATGACGTCGTTGTTGGAGGAATCCGCCGACGGTGGCAGGACCTGGGTGTGCCCGTAGTCGGTGCGCGCCCACGGGGGGATCTGACCGAGGGCGGTGGTGAGTTGTGTCTGCAGGGAGGTGTCGGTGTTCAGCAGTTTCGCGGCGCTGACCACCGCGGGGAACAGCGCGGCGTCGGCGGCCAGGTCGGTCGTCGGGTCCTGCACCGCCCACTGTGTCTCGTGGGCGTTCGCCACCGCGTGCAGCTTTCCGTCGGATCCCACCTTCTGGTAGGCCAGCAGGAAGGTCGCCGAGTCCCGCATCAGCGGGTAGTAGGTGCGCAGGAAGTTCACATCGCCGGTGTCCTGGTACTGCTGCCACACGTAGAGGCTGATCTCCGCGCCGGAGGTGACGTCGAGGGCGTTCCAGTTGGGGCTCCCGGGCCGGCTGCAGGCCGCGTTGGCGCCGGGCGACGGGTCGCCGCCGTTGCCGTTGAACCGCATGACCTCCGGGACGCAGGCCCCCGGCAGGCCGCCCATCTGCTGCTTCGTCCAGGCCTCGATGGCCGGCAGATTGTTCTGGTAGAGATTGAAGATCGGGATGTTGAGGGCGAAGTTGCCACTGCTCATGTTCGCCGAGATCTGCGTGCGCAGATTCCACAGCCAGGTCGCCGAGGGCGTCCAGTTCTGGTGGTCCTGGCCGAAGTTGAACATGTCGGCGACCCCGGCCTGGCTGCCGGGGATGGCGCCCCGCATGGACGCGGCCTCCATGAACAGGTAGATCGTGCGCAGCGTCTCCATGTACTGCGCCTGGCCGTCGGAGGAGTTCGCCTCCAGGATTCCGCTGTTGGCCCAGTAGTTCGCCCACCAGGACTGCTGGGTGGACAGCAGGGAGGATTCGGCCGCGGCGGCGTCCGAGCCCAGCAGCGCGGAGGCGGTGCTGCCGGCGCTGCCACCGGTCCAGGTGGGTGCGCCCGCGATCACTCGGAAGGACCCGTCCGCGTTGGGTGTGAAGTTCACCTTCACCTGTGTGCTGTTGACGACCTGCGCCGAGACGCCCCGGCCGCCCGCACTCAGCGCGGCCAGCGATCCGAAGGTCCGCCCGGAACTGCCGGCTTCCTGATTGTCCACCCACGTCTCGGCCAGCGTGCCGATCGCTCCCGAGGCCGCCGCCTGCGGGCTGCGCCCGGACCACAGGCTGACCGAGGCGGACTGGGCGGCGTTGGGATCGGCGCCGGTGACGTCGACCACCAGTTCGTCCTTCGTGGCAGACACCCACGCCTTGAGCGTCATACCGCCGCCGGACTCGTTCAGCACCCCGGTGTACAGGTCC
This sequence comes from Streptomyces sp. NPDC059668, assembly GCF_042734135.1. Lineage (NCBI taxonomy): Bacteria > Bacillati > Actinomycetota > Actinomycetes > Kitasatosporales > Streptomycetaceae > Streptomyces > Streptomyces sp. NPDC059668. The sequence goes on from NZ_JBHWEL010000098.1 coordinate 27,426, forward strand.
AGGTAGCCCTTGAAATCCGCGGCGCCGGTCATCTTCGACAGGCCGGGAATGGTCACCTGTCCGGGCGACTTGCGGCCCGGCAGCGTGTCGGAGCGGTTGAGCTGCGCGGTGAATCCGTTCGCCGCCCACACCGCGGTGCCGAGCGAACCGTTGCCCAGGGGCAGCGACTGCGCACCGGCCGAGTTCGGCTTGCCGAGCACGATGTCGGAGCGGCGGACCACATTCGGTGTGTCCACATGGAAACTGCCGTTCTGCCAGGCCGTGGTCGCGGTGGCAGCCGCGGCCGAGGCCGGCAGCGCGGCTGTGGGGACGAGGAGCCCGGCCATGAGAAACGCGGCAGCTGCTCCAGCTAATGATCGGATCATTCTCAAGCGCCGATAGGTGTGGTGCCGTTGCAGCATGATCGCTCCTAATGCGCGCGACACGCGACGCATGCGGGTAAGTGAGCGGGAGAATGCACGAGTTGGCGAAGCACACAGTGAACGCTCGGGCGAGAGCATGTCAAGAGAACGGACTCGAAGACATCCGATGTGTGTCCGAGCCAGATGAAACCGGATGAGGTGGCCCGCAGGCCGCAGCGCCGCCGATCACCGGCCCCACCCATCGTGAACCCGGGGAACGCGACCGTGTCCGCAGGGAACAGTGGCACGGAGCCAAGGACGTCAGCTTCGCCTGCGCCCGCAAGGCCTCCGACGTCGTCGGCCACGCCGGTGAAGGACCTCGCTGAACCGCGGGCACCGCGGTGGGTGACGGTGCGGGCCGCCAGGTGGACGACAGCGCCCAGGGCTGTTCACCCACGCGGCCACGTCAGGGAAACAGTGGTGACGGGCCCGGGGGGGGGGGGGGGGGGGGCGCCCCCGCGGGGGGGGGGGCTCGGGCCGAGCGGGGGGGGGCGGGCGTGGCCGCGAGACCCACCGCGGCCCCCAGC